>JAHCSU010000633.1 GCA_023522315.1 Nostoc sp. CCCryo 231-06 | reverse complement strand
ACTGCGATACAAGCATACAAGCTTTCTTTGACGATAATTTAGGACAAATGTTTCAGCAGCAGATGCTGCCTTTTCGACGAATGAGATTTTTATAGCTACGTATTAACCATTATGCCTCATATAATTTCCTCTCGTGAAACACAGTATCAAGCTCAGGCTATAACATGTGTAACAATTTGCCAAAAATTCTTTAATTATTTTGCCTTCATCCCTGAGTTTTGAGTAGTCAAGAGGCAGTGGTCTTTGATTTTTGCCTGCTCCCATCTCCTTTACCTTACCCATTTCACCAGTACTTTAACTCAGAACTGGTGAACTCATGGCTTTAGGATTTTTAATTATTCTTCTGTGACTTCTGCTGAAGCTTCGCTGCTTTCTTGCTCCGTCTGAGGTGTATCAGCATCAGCATCTGATTC
The DNA here is from genome assembly GCA_023522315.1 of Nostoc sp. CCCryo 231-06. Classification (GTDB taxonomy): domain Bacteria; phylum Cyanobacteriota; class Cyanobacteriia; order Cyanobacteriales; family Nostocaceae; genus Nostoc. The sequence goes on along the minus strand of JAHCSU010000633.1, from coordinate 40,471 downwards.
TGCCACTTCCGTTTCCTCTGCGGCACTCAAGGAGCCTTCGGGTACAAGTTCAACTGAGGAGTGTTCTAAGAGCCAATCGATGGTTTTTTCGGTTAATAGTTCGTTTTCCACGATTGAGCGGAGTTTATCTTCATCAACGTCTTTTTCCTCTGGATACTGTTCCAAAAGTTCTGTGACTCTGGCTGCAATTTCTTCTGGTGTTACCTTGATAGATTCGCGTTTCCCGACTTCGCGCAACGACAAAGATCGTTTGATCCGTTCAATTGCCTCAATGCGCGATCGCTCCCGCAATTGAGGAATAATATCTGTAGTAAACAATTTCCTCACATCTAATCCCTGTTGAGACAGCCGCATTGCTGTTTGCGTTAGCATTGCATCCACTTCTTGCTCAATCAATGTTGCTGGTAAATCAACTTCTACATGCTTGAGCAGTTCTGTTAACAAAGCTTCCTGCTTATTTGTTTTTGTTTTGTCGTCCGCCTCTTTTTGATATCGCTCTACCAAAGAAGCGCGTAACTCCTCTAAGGTTTCAAAATCGCTGATTTCTTGGGCGAAATCGTCATTTACTTCTGGTAGTTCCTTTTCCTTCAGTTCTTTGAGCGTCACTGTGAAAGTTGCCGCTTTTCCAGCTAAATCTTCGTTAGCATAAGGATCTGGGAACTGTGCCGCAATTTCTCTAGTTTCTTCAGGATTCATCCCCACTATTCCCGAAATAAAGCCTGGAATAAACTTATCTTCTTGCAACTCAACTTGAAAATCAGTTGCTTCGGCTCCGGGAATCGGTTCTAGTTCAGCTGTCTCGTCTTCGCCTTCACCTCTGGCAAATGAACCTTTGAAATCGACTACGGCAATATCACCGATTTGGGCTGCACGTCCTTCCACAGGAATCAGTGTCGCCAATTCTTGACGTTCTTTGTCAAGGTTAGCGTCCACTCGTTCTGGCTCGTACTTGACTTCTTCAGCCTTAGCTTGCAAGTCAGTGTACTGAACTAGATTCACTTCTGGTTCTACATCGACAGCAGCCGAAATCGTCAGGGGTTTTCCAGGTTCATAATTCTTAATTAAATCCTCAAAAGAGGAGCGCAATTGCGGCTGACCTATTGCCGGGATAGCTTCTTGTTTAACTGCTTGCTCAATGCCGTCTTGAATTAGTTCTTCCAGCGCTGTTGCCTTGATACGAGTTGTGCCCAGCCGTTGTAGCAATATCGTCCGAGGCACCTTGCCTTTACGAAACCCAGGAATATTGGCAGTACTCGCTAAGTTTTTAATGACCTGTTCGTAAGTTTGCTTGGTAATTTCCGGCGTAATCTCTATTTCCAGGCCAATTTGGCTGGCGGGAAGTTTTTCCTGGGTAACTTTCATGCTTAGTCTCTAGTTTTCTGGTATTTTATACTCCAAGTACACACAAGATGCAATAATTGTTTGCGTTTATGGCTTGATGTGTCTTAAGGAAATGGGATGCCAAAAGGCTTTATGACATCCAAGGTTGGATGTTTGTCCTGGGGCAAAGATCCAGTTTACTGCCAATCACCAAAGACTTGACATTTTCCCTTCATAACAATTTAGTTAATGGGGGCATTGGGATTAGGGGAGAGGTGACAGGTAAGAGGTGATAGGGAATAATCTGTACCCTGTAACCTATTCTCTTCTTCACTCCCCACTCGCTCTGAAACTTAGGAATTAATTATCCAGTGGGCTAATGCCGTGATATCCTGGTTCTCAGCGACTGGTTAGTACTCCCAAGTTAAAGTTATAGTATTGAGTCTAGCTATTATTAAGTTGTGATACAAGAGCGCATCTATTACCTAACCGTATAGCTCAGTTTTATGCTGTGCTGGTTTTATTCATTTAGATCATAGTATATTCATCATCTTGGTCAGCAACTTTGAAGCTAAGACGTTCGTTAGCCTTACAAGTGGGATGCCTATGAAATGCCTAAGTGCAGATATCTCTATTTTTCTGCTAAATGGCTGTTTGTTGTATAATAATGTATAGTTTAAATCGATGGAAAAATTGGATAGCCATTGTTGTAGAGTGCAACGTAACTTAAATTATTAAATAGCCAAGAAAATAAATGTATTAAATATTTAGAGATTGACAGAGAATAGACTAAATTGAAAAAAATAAACTTATTGAAAATGTATTTCCAGGCAGCGATCGCTATTTTAATATAAGTAAATCTTCAACTGTTCCAAATTGCAAATAAACCTCTTAAAGGAGGAAGTGAGTTTGTCTAAATCCTATCGTGTAGCTATTTTGGGGGCGACTGGTGCCGTTGGTACAGAGTTGCTGGAATTATTAGAAATCCGTAATTTTCCAATTGCTGACTTAAAGCTATTGGCATCAGAACGGAGTGTAGGGCGATCGCTGCGGTTTAAAGGAGAAAATATACCAATAGAGGCAGTGAGCGATCGCGCCTTTGAAAATGTGGATATAGTACTAGCTAGTGCGGGTGGTTCCACATCCAAAACTTGGGCAGCAATTGCTGTCGAAAAGGGCGCAGTGGTAATTGACAACTCCAGTGCCTTTCGGATGAACCCGGAAGTTCCCTTAGTAGTGCCAGAGGTGAATCCAGAAGCCGCAGCTAATCACCAAGGCATTATTGCCAACCCCAACTGCACGACAATTTTAATGGCAGTGGCAGTATGGCCATTGCATAAAATTAAACCAGTGCAACGCATCGTAGCCGCAACCTACCAATCTGCTAGTGGTGCTGGTGCTAGAGCAATGGCAGAAGTCAAAAGGCAAACAAGCGCTATACTACAAGGACAGCCGCCAGTCGCGGAGGTATTCCCTTACCCACTGGCATTTAATTTATTCCCGCATAACTCACCATTAAACGATTTGGGTTATTGTGAGGAAGAAATGAAAATGGTCAACGAAACCCGAAAAATATTTGGTACGCAGCAAATCAGAATCACTGCGACATGTATACGGGTTCCCGTACTGCGGGCCCATTCAGAAGCCATTAATTTAGAATTTGAGACTCCCTTTAGTGCAAAGGAAGCCAGAGAAATTTTAAATTCCTCCCCTGGGGTGAAGTTGGTAGAAAATTGGGAAACTAACTATTTTCCGATGCCAATTGAAGCAACTGGTAAAGATGAAGTTTTAGTAGGAAGGATTCGTCAAGATATTTCTCATCCCTGTGGCTTGGAATTATGGTTATGTGGTGACCAAATCCGCAAAGGCGCAGCATTAAATGCAGTACAAATCGCTGAATTGCTGGTAGAAAAAAATCTACTAAAACCAGCTAAAGCTTACGTTTCAAGTTAATCATTAGTAAAAACAAACAACTAATGAAAAAGAGCAAATGTGCAAATTACTGTTGAAAGAAATTTGCACATAGGTTATTACAATAGAAAACCACCAAGATATAAAAACATGGGTAATTAGGAGTGAAAACAGGGTGGGAGATTTTGGCAATGTTTTAACCGCTATGATTACGCCGTTTAAAGCAGACGGTAGTGTAGATTATGATGTAGCGGCAGAACTGGCGGCACATCTAGCTAACAACGGTACAGATACATTGGTGGTGTGCGGCACAACCGGAGAATCCCCTACTTTAACTTGGGATGAGGAATACCAGCTGTTTGTCGAGGTATTGCACTCTGTGGCAGGAAAAGCCAAGGTGATCGCAGGTTGTGGTTCCAATTCCACCAAAGAAGCGATCGCAGCCACCGAAAAAGCGTCTAAAATAGGAGTACATGGTTCCTTACAAGTTGTCCCTTATTACAACAAACCGCCACAAGCGGGATTGGAAGCGCACTTTCAGGCGATAGCACAAGCCTGTCCCGACCTACCATTGTTGTTATATAATGTCCCTAGTCGTACCGGACAAAACCTTCAGCCAGAAACAGTTGCCCGGTTAGCTGAGGTTAGCAATATTGTCGGGATAAAAGAATCCACTGGTAGTATAGATCAGGCAAGCGAAATTCGCCGCTTGACACCAAAAGAATTCCACATCTACTCTGGTGATGATTACATGACTTTGCCCTTGTTAGCGATCGGGGCAAAGGGCGTGGTAAGTGTGGCTTCTCATCTGGTAGGAAACCAACTACAGCAGATGATCCAAGCTTTTAGTGCGGGGAAAATTGAGCTAGCAAGCGACATTCATCTCCAACTCTTCCCGTTGTTTAAAGCTTTATTTCTCACTTCAAATCCCATTCCAGTGAAAAAAGCACTGCAACTTCAAGGTTGGGAGGTTGGTTCAACTCGTCCACCACTATGTGAAGCTGACTCAGAAGTAAGTCAAAAGTTAGAAGCAGTTCTGAAAGAACTTAGTTTAATCTAGTCACCATCTGGTTAAGCGCTGGTAATCTACTGCTTTCTAAAGATACATATAAACAATGGTCATAATTGTTCATAAGTTGCAATTTAAAAATCTGTGCTAGGACTGATAGACATACTATAAATTCTTCAGTGTACAGTCGCTTTTATTGAATAAAAAATTGAAATCTTCAATTAAAACTTGATTGCTTTGGGACTGAATTAAGAGACAAATGATGTTGTCTTAAATAGAAGTTCGTTAACTATCAACTAAATTAACCACAAGTAACAATCTAAGGAGAAAATGGCTAAAAACGAAGCTGATAATTCCGCCTTGAAAATTATTCCTTTGGGCGGTTTGCATGAAATTGGGAAAAATACCTGCCTTTTTGAGTATGACGATGAAATTATCCTGTTAGATGCAGGATTGGCTTTTCCCACAGAGGCGATGCATGGAGTAAATATTGTTCTGCCAGATACGACCTATCTGCGGGAAAATCGCCACAAAATTAAAGGGATGATCGTTACTCACGGTCATGAAGACCATATCGGCGGAATTGCTTTCCATCTCAAGCAATTTGATATCCCCGTGATTTATGGGCCCAGGCTAGCAATGGCAATGCTAGAGGGTAAATTGGAAGAAGCAGGAGTGCGCGATCGCACAGAAATCAGAACAGTTCTACCACGAGATGTGGTGCGGATTGGCAAAAACTTTTTAGTGGAATATATCCGTAACACCCACTCCATCGCTGATAGTTTCACTGTTGCCATTCAGACTCCTCTTGGTGTAGTCATTCACACAGGGGATTTTAAAATTGACCATACCCCGGTGGATGGTGAAAAATTTGACTTGCAACGCCTAGCAGAACATGGTGAAAAAGGCGTTCTTTGCCTACTGAGTGATTCCACCAACGCTGAATTACCAGGATTTACACCTTCAGAACGTTCAGTTTATCCAAATCTGGAGAGAGTATTTAGTCAAGCAACTGGGCGATTATTTGTCACTACTTTTTCTTCCAGTGTGCATCGCATCAATATGATTTTGGATATCGCCAAAAAGCAAAACCGTGTAGTGACGATTGTGGGGCGTTCCATGCTGAACTTGATTGCTCATGCCCGCAATTTAGGTTACATCAAGTGTGATGATAATCTGCTGCAACCATTGCACGCAGTCCGCAATCTGCCTGATGAGAGAGTACTAATTTTAACTACAGGTTCTCAGGGTGAATTGATGGCAGCAATGACCCGCATTGCCAACAAAGAACATCCTCATATTAAAATCCGCCAAGGAGATACGGTCGTATTCTCTGCTAACCCAATTCCCGGAAATACGATCGCAGTAGTCAACACCATTGATAAATTGATGATTCAAGGTGCAAAAGTGGTCTATGGGCGGGATAAAGGGATTCACGTCTCCGGTCACGGCTGTCAGGAAGAACAAAAGTTGATGATTGCCTTAACTCGACCCAAGTTCTTTGTGCCATTTCACGGCGAACATCGGATGCTAGTGAAGCACGCAGAAACGGCTCAGAGTATGGGCATTCCCGCAGAAAACATGATCATCATTCAGAATGGTGATATTGTCGAACTGACTGAAGATGCCATTCGCGTCGCTGGGAAAGTGCCATCTGGTATCGAATTGGTAGATACTACTAGTTCGGGTATGGTAAGTTCTAAAGTTTTACAAGAACGGCAACGCATGGCTTCAGAAGGCATTATCACGATCGCAGCTGCCATTGATTGGAATGGTAAACTGTTGGCAAAACCAGAAACTCACCTACGGGGTGTAGTTACAAGTGTAGAGCGATCGCTCCTACAAACCTGGGTAAAACAACGGATTGAAGAAATCTTAACTGTGCGCTGGACAGAATTTGCTCCTAGCGAAGGTCAAGCAGCAGATATAGACTGGGGTGGATTGCAAGGAACTTTAGAACGAGAATTGCAACGTTCCATCCGCCGCGAATTGCAATGTCAGCCATCTGTGACTTTGTTGATGCAAATCCCTGATGAGCCACCTGTAAAAGTTGCCGATGGTAGAAGACGACGCACTCGGACTGCTGCTCAAGTAGCATCATAGAGAGTTTAAAATAAAAATCTCATGCAGAGGCGCAGAGACGTAGAGTTTTTCTAACGTCTTTGCGCTTTCGTGTGAAATACAGTCTTTTATTATGGGTATAGAAATCACAGTAAATAGTACTTGCCTATAGTTATTGGAGGCGATCGCTATGACTAAAACACCAATAAAAATTAGTACTCTTGAGGAATACATCAATTTTGATGGCGTTGCTGAATCATGGGATGATTTCACTCAATTTGGAACGAGTTTTCAACGGTTTTAAGCGCCAATTCATCCCGCATTTATGCAACGCCTCAAAAAACCTCTGAGTATGCAGCTATGGGTGTGGTCGAATATTGGATTGTTGACCCTCTGGAAAATAAACTAACTGTGTGTTTGCTAAATCAGGGCAGTTACAAACAATTTGTGTTTGCTGGAAACCAACAAATTGTTTCTCAAATATTTCCAGAATTAACCCTGGCTGTTCAGCAGATACTTTTAGCTTAATTAATATTTTTTATAAATCTCTTAATTTTCTACACCTGCGTCTACAGATGAACGAAAAAATACATCTCACGTATAAATTTTTGTAAATAATTAGCAGGTTTTGCGTAAAACCGCACTGTTAAAACTGAGTATATAGTAGGTGTTAACTTGACGAACACTAATTCTTTTTCATAAGAGGAAAAAAGATGTACAACCGAGTGACTTTTTGGGGTTCTATGTTTTGTGCCTTTCTTTCTTATACCACACTTACCCTCGGTATTCCGATAGCAAATGCACAAATATTTCGTCCATCGTTGGTGGAACTAACCAAAGACAACCCAGTAAGCCTAACCAACCTGATACTGACAGAAGTGCCGTGCTCAACGTTTCTACAACCCTACTTTGATTGGGCAAAGGGAAGTTCTATAAATTCTGTAAGCACCACTGTAGCTTTTAACAACGTAAAAGACGGTCTCGTTACCTACAGCACTGGAAAACTCCGTCAAAATGGATATTACTTGACAGGTGATTTAAAAAAACTGTTGAGTAACCGATTTATTAGTTTGCCAGGTGTGCCGGGGGGGTTTGGTGGGCCTAGTCAACCTTTTTCCATCAATGAACCAGCTTCCGTCAGTATGACCCTTGCAGCCGACGGTTCTGTAACCTGGGTTGAGCGAAGTTTTAATAATGCGACATCTAATTACAGGGCAGTTTGTTATTCAAATAATACTGCAATCTTATTGCCTTTATTGAATGGAGAGGAAGCAGCCGGAGTCATAACCTTTCAAAAGGTGAGGGAACCAATAGTAAATTAGAGTTAACAACATACACTGGGATAATTTGATTTGCGTGAGTCACTTTAGTAATTAGAGCGATCGCCCTCAATGAACCCAGAGGTATACTAGAACTAAAGTACACACTGTTAACGGCGCTCCAAACCTTAGATGTTCCCAAAAAGTGAGCTTGTAACCTAAATCAGCAGCAGCTTCTACAACTATCAAGTTGGCGACTGAACCAAACAAAGTTAGATTTCCTGCCAAAGTTGATCCAGCTGCCAACAATAGCCAATACTTAGTGTCACCTGGAGGAACCAGGGGATGCAGTAAAAGTACAGCAGGCACATTAGAAATTAAGTTAGATAAAACAACAGTTACACCCAAAAAACTCGCAGCAGAGTTAACCGCATGGGTAAATGGCTGGAGCAAATTCAACTTTTGCGTGACTCGTGTCAGAATAAACAATCCAGAAAACATTACCAACAGGTTCCAATCCACCTTTTGTAAAATGCGCTGCGCTTTAACCCGGCGAGTGATTAGCAACAAGCTAGCAGCAACTAAAGCAGACTCCCCTAACGGTAAACCGACAATAAATGCAATCAGCAGCCCAATTGTAATGACTAATGTTTTTTTAAATAAAGGTTTAAAAATCCGTTGGTTGCCAACAGGTAAGAGTTGGCAAGGTTTGACTGAGCGCACATCGGGGTAAAGTAGCCACAGTAATATTACCTGAATTACCAAGCCGACAAGGGCAACTGGGGCCAATACACGCAAAAAATCTAGATAGGAGATGCCTGAAAAGGAGCCAATCAGGATATTTTGCGGATTACCGCTCAAGGTTGCCACTGATCCTATATTAGTTGCACCCGCGATCGCTAGTAAATAAGGTATCGGATTTAAACCCAAAGCTTGAGTCAGGCTCAAGGTTAAGGGTGTAAAAACTAGCGCCAGAGTGTCATTGAGAAAAAAGGCAGAGAGTATACCACTGCCAAAAGTTAAAGCAATTAACAAACCTAGAGGACTGCGAGTGATACTCAATATCACTGATAGCGATCGCCTAAAAAACCCTGCATAGGATAGGTTGGCATTAACTACCATCATGCTCAACAGAAATACGATGGTATTGGCATCAATAGCCTGCCATGCTTCCTGTAAATTCAGAACACCTAAAGCAATTAAAAAGGCAGAACCAACCAAAGCAATGGTGGCGCGGTTCATGCGTAAACCAGGAATGTAGCCCAATGCTAACCCCAGATAAGTTAGCCCTAAGACGCAATAGATTGCAAATTGGAGAAAAATCACTTTCTTTACTGAAACTTTGCGACGACTGATTGTTTCATAACTAGCCGCTCTGCATCTACTGAGAAACCCAACCCACCTGGCTTTCAGCAGCAGCGTCTACAGACTTATCTCTACTTCTACGCCATTCAGCCAGCAATGAACAGCACGCACTTGCGTGGGAAAGTGGGAACACGGAGAGGAAAAATGCATTCTAGTATATTACTGATATTTATACTTAGCAAAAATACTTTCAGAAAAACCTTATATTAAGTTCTGTAAATGTTACACTAAAACCTATCGAATGATGGATGTCTTTATTAAAATTTAAACTATATCAAGTTATGAACAAGATCGTAATATTACACTACCGATCCCCATAAATTTGCGATTAACTTGACGTAGTAATAAATTAGGTTCTGACTTAAGTGGCTAATCAGGTATTACCTTATATCGCAGTCAGGACGCGATTTTTCCGGGAAAGTTCGTTGCCACGTTGTATATATTCATCAAAAAGGTGAATAGCCTCAATAACACAGAGGGTTAACCATGAAGGTATTCGACAATACCACAAAAAAGATTTTTTTGACAAGCTGGGTATCAATCAATCAAGCAGAGACTAGTGATCATAAAGTAACCCAGCTAAACCGTTCTGTTTCCAAGTCTTACTGGAATATTCTCCAACCCCTACGGCAGCGTGTAGAAAATATTCAAGTCCGCGATCGCCAACTAGCTCACCGTTTGTGTAAACTGATTCCATCTCAGTGCCCCTTTGAGCGCGATGTCAAAGTATTTGGGAAAACCTTGTTTCACATTCCGCCGATGTGCAAGCTCAACCCCTTATATGAAGAAGTGGTTGGTTTACGTTTCCGAGCGCTGTGCTATCTAGCCGACGAATGTGGCGAAGATGTGACGCAGTACTGTTGAAGGAAAAGTGAGGAGTGAGGAGTGAGGAATTAAAACTTCTAACTCCAAACTCCTAACTCCTAACTCCTAACTATTTATTGGTTGGCTATTTTTTTTGCCATTTTTGGATGGCATCCTGAGCATCTTCGTAAGCGCCTGTCTCCTCTGGCACTAAAATAGCGGTCGCAATTGCGGCATTAAGTTCTCCTTCGGCGGCGCGACGCTTGGCCAGGTCTAAAATTTTCTCACTCCATTTATTGATCGATTTTTGGGCAGTATCGAAGCCAGGTTGACCAGGTGATACTTTTTTGGCAACTTCGATCGCACGATTGTAGGTAGATGCCTGTCCAGACTTAATTAAGGCATTAGCTGCATCTAAAAGAGTTTTGTTACTCACATACTGCTTGCCCTCTAGCCGCCACAGGTTAATTGCTGCTTGTGCTTTGGCGTAGGGGGCTTCATCTTTGGTGATTAATCGAGCGGCAGCAATAGCACCAGCATACTGTCTTTGTTTAGCACGACCCTCTGCTAAATCTAAAATCATCCGACTCCAAATCTTAATATTCTCCTGAGCTTGTTCGTACAGTGGTTCACCGGGTTTAATTTTCCGGGCTGTAGCGATCGCCATGCTCAAATCGCTAGCCTGAGTTTGTCTGAGCGACATTTTCGCCAAGTCTAATACTGCTTGATTCCGCTTTTTAGACTCGGAACTAGAGGTTATTTGGGCGCTAGATTGGTTGTTAAGTCTAACTACTGAAGTGCGATTGCGCTCGCTTGGTAAATTCTCGATAACCTGGCGATCGCTAGCATTAGCATTAGGCGACGTGCTTGATATTTGCTTAATCCTAAAAGTTTCTTGATTGCGAAGAAAAACTACGGCGATTAAAGCTGCTACTAGCAAGCTGCCTCCGCCCCATAAAATAAACTGTTTCCAAAAAGGGATACTTGGCTGGTTCGATGGCAATCGAGAGACGTAACCTTTGGAAGAATTGGGGATAAACCTTCCCTTTGGATTCGCTCCTAAAGAAGTTTCCGCCATTGGCTGGGAAACTAAGCCGGTAGCTGACTTCTGGACTTGTTGACCTTTAGATTTTTCGACCTTGGGAGCCTTCACCTGTTGGGAGGAGTTCACAGTAGCTTCTCCCCATCTGCCCCTTTCTGGTGAAGTTCTAGGGTAATCGTCGAGGGGAGGAGCTGCAAGGGCAACAGCAAAAGATTCTTCGGGATAAATCACCGGTTCTGATTGAAAGTCGCTTTCCATTGCCAATTTTGGCAAGATTACCTGCGCCCTTGATGGGATTATAGTGGCAGGGTTTTGGACAGGACGCCAGTGGTGGTGACATAATTTTGGCATGAGCAGGCTTAGGTAGCTTTCTAAATCTGGCAAATTACTGCCATTACCAGAACGCAAAGCTTCCAACAAAGCTGCTGTAAAGAATCCGTGACCTAGTTCGCTACTTTCGTGGGAAAATTGCTCTGGTTGACAAGAAAGAATGGTCGCAAGTTGTAGTTCTTGGGCTAATTCTATTGTTTCTTCACCAACCGGAGCATCCGCTTGAGTGCCAAAAGCGCGGTTGATATCGAGTAGTAGCAATACATTCAAGTCAGCAAGTTGCAGACTTTGCATTAGCGATCGCAATTCTATGCCAGTCTCTTGCACCAGTTCGGGGTTGCCCTCTGCTGGCATTAAGTAATCTTTGCCCTTGTAGTTGACCCCATAACCGCTAAAGAATAACCACAGATAGTCTTCCGGTTGCCAACTTGTCGCTGCCAAATCCTCAAGCAGCAGCAGAATATTCTCTTTAGTCGGATAAGTTGATCTATCTCCAATTGGCGGCGAAGTATCCGTCATTAGCAGGGAGTGTTTGGGGAGAAAGCCTGCCTCTGTCACCAAAAAATCCTCTAGTGCCTCAGCATCCGCTTGGGCACAACTTAAAGGTTGAAATAACTGATATTGATTGATGCCAATCGCGATCGCCCAGTAATTTGCCATCCCGCTCTTTGTCAGTTATTGTTTGCTGGTCTTAAAATTGCGGTTGGCTTTGCAAAATAACAAAGCTAACCTATGTTTTATAGTCTAGGTGATTCCGATCGAATCTTAAGTTAGAATGTAATTTTTATTACGTTAGTTAGCCGGAAAATACTTTTTACCTAATTTCAATAACAGATCATCACTAAGGAGATAGAAGGTCATGAGCAAGATTTCTGCTCACCTACCATCATCGATCACTCCCTTTTCAGTTATTAGCCAAATTGCCAGAAGAATCCGGATAGTTCCTTTATTAATTTTGCTCATATCTACCGTTCCTGCCTGGTTTTTAACGGAAGCGATCGCACCTCAGATTGTGCGAGCTTACACCGCTAGAGTTGATCTAGCTCTTGACAGCTTGCCAGAAGAAAACTACGAAACCGTTCTCCGAAGAGCGGAAGCAGTCGCTAGGGCAGCTGCTCAACGAAGCTTTGACCAAGATATCTTGGTGACAGATGTTTCAATCATTGTGTCCGTACAAAATTATGGATTGATCGCACCAATTCTGACATTAGAAGTCAGTCGTCCCCAATGGCGATCGCGTCCCGATGCTCAAAATTGGGCGACTTACTTCAAAACTGCGCGATCGCTACTTTTCTTTGAAAATAACCAGGACTTACCCAAAAAATAGCCGAAACCCTAATTTTCAGTAGAGGCAATTAATGAATTGCCTTTACTGTTGTCCTTCGCGTCAGTGGATGGCCTAGAATAGTAAGGTTGTCAAGAATCGCGATATCTGCTGACATGGCTGTTCCTAAGAAGAAAACTTCAAAATCAAAACGAGATAAACGTCGAGCTACCTGGAGGCACAAAGCCGTCGTCGAAGCTCAAAAAGCCCTATCTCTGGGCAAATCAATTTTGACTGGACGTTCTACATTTGTATATCCAGCTGCTGAAGAAGAGGAAGAAGAATCATAATTTCCCAGTCAGGAAAAGCGTGAACAGCACCGATAAATTTGATTGCCAAAGTCACCAATCAAACTTCTTACCACTGGATAAATGCTTTTTTTTAGCTTTCCTGATTGCATTATGAATCTTAGATACTCTACACAAGCTCATTAAATCGAAAAAATTGGTAGTGAGTAATTGGGAATATCCATTACCCATTACCTATCATTTACGAGTAACGATCAAGTAATCATATAAAGAGTCAAACATCTGGTGCTGTTGGCAACTCATCAAAAAAGCTTGTACACATCTTGAGAAAACTTATTTTTCTCTAACTATGCTAGGAAAATTTTTTCAGAAACCAGGGAAGGAAGAGGGGGAACGCGTTCCTCCTGGTCAACACTTAGCTAAAGGTTTCCCCGTATTAACTTACGGCGCAACTCCCCAAGTCAGCATTGAGGAATGGGAGTTTCGAGTTTGGGGTTTAGCAAAACCTGCTACCTTTAGTTGGTCAGACTTTATGGCGCTGCCTCAGCACGAATTCACAGCAGACTTCCACTGTGTAACGCGCTGGTCTAAACTTGATGTCAAATGGACTGGCATTAAAGTAACAGATTTCATGGGTCTGATTGAAGTAGACCCCAAAGCAGCCCATATTATGGAACACTGCTACGGCGGCTACACTACCAATATTTATGTAGAAGATTTTATGCGCGAAGAAAACTTCTTTGCTTTTAAAGTCTTTGGTGAAGACCTTCCATCTGAACACGGTGGCCCGATGCGGCTAGTTGTTCCCCATCTGTACGCTTGGAAAAGTGCTAAGTGGATTAATGGTTTAGAGTTTTTAGCTGCTGAAGAACTTGGTTTTTGGGAGCGTAATGGCTACCATCGCCGTGGTGAACCTTGGGCTGAGGAGCGTTACAGCAATGCTTTTGGATTTTAATAGTTAGGAGTTATTCCAATACTGTTCGGTTAAGGGAAGAGACGCGATAATAGACGCGATAAATCGCCGTCTTTACAATAATCAGTCCTTCATAGAGACGGCGATTTATCGCTTCTTTTGGGATCTATTATTTTCATCAAACTCCGTGGGTAAAGTCTCGTATAGCCGCGAATTCCATTCGCCAGGGTAGGCTTTTTTTAACCCAAAAGTTTCTTGATTAGAGGCAATTTGCCCTGATATGGAGCGTATCGCCATTTTAAATCGAGCCAGAAAGAGTTTTGCAATACACTTTTGTTATGAGAAAAGGTGTCAAAACTAGCTTTGCCATGATAGTTGCCAATACCGCTATCTCCCACCCCACCAAATGGTAAAGACGAGACACCAAACTGCATTGCTGTGTCATTTATACAGACTCCACCAGAGGAAGTTTCCTGCAAAACTCGATTTTGTAGATTTTTATTTTCAGAAAATAAGTATAACGCCAAGGGTTTAGACTTAGAGTTAATCAAGGCGATCGCTTCTGCAATATCAGTATATTCAATAATGGGTAGAATGGGGCCAAAAATTTCTTCCTGCATTATAGAATCTTCTAAGGAGACATTATCAATCACTGTGGGGGCGATATAACGCTCTGAAGGTTGAGTTTCTCCACCAATGATAACTTCACCATCTTTAAGAAAGTTAACCAATCTATCAAAGTGCTTTTGACTAATAATCCTGGCATAATCAGGACTGGTTATAGGATTATCGCCATAAAATTCTTTTACGCATTTTTCTAGCCCATCTATTAAATCTTTTTTGATTGTTTTATTAACTAAAAGATAGTCAGGGGCGATACATGTTTGTCCAGCATTAATAAATTTACCCCAAGTAATTCGTCTGACAGTGTGTTCAAGATTAATGTCAGTATCTACGATACAAGGACTTTTACCACCCAATTCTAAAGTAACTGGTGTGAGATATTTTGCTGCTGCTGCCATAATGATTTTGCCGACGGCTGTGCCACCAGTAAAAAAGATATGGTCAAACTTTTCTGCAAGTAGTTTTTGACTTGCTTCCACGCCTCCTTCAACCACTGCAATATAAGCAGGGTCAAAATGTTTGGCAATAATCTTAGCAATGACATCAGACGTATGAGAAGCAATTTCTGAAGGTTTGATAATTGCACAATTCCCAGCTGCGATCGCACCTACTAACGGTGAGATAATTAACTGAAATGGATAATTCCAAGGGCCAATAATTAAGACAACCCCTAATGGTTCTGGATAAATTCTCGCTGAGTAGGAAAAAAAATCAAAAGAAACGGGTGCTTTTTTGGGCTTAGTCCAGTTTTTGAGGTGTTTTATGGCATAATCTATTTCTTTGATGACGCCGATTTCTGTAAGGTAAGTCTCCACTTCTGGCTTATGTAAATCTGCTTGTAATGCCTCGACTATTGACTGTTCATGCTCAATAATTGCTTGCTTGAGATTTTTAAGCTGCTCAATGCGAAAAGTGACATCTTTAGTTTTGCCACTATTAAAAAACTCACGCTGATTCTGGATAATATTGCCAACGTTAGATAATTCAGTGGTAATCATTGTTTGGTTCCCTAAAAAACTATTTATTTAATGTTAGCGTTGCCTATGTAAGTATATTTGATTCGTTAATTCTTAGACTTTCTACCTCAAACATTTATTTGAACATTTTGTTATAGAGTAATAAAGTTATAAATCATGAATTATCATGATAAAAAATTCGATAATTCATAATTGCTAATTTTCTCATTATTTAGTAGGTAGAAGGACAATAAATACACTCCCTTTGCCCAACTCAGAATTTAGCAAAATAATGCCTTGATGTGCCTCGACAATTCGGCGAGCAAGGTAGAGTCCTAAGCCACTACCAGAACTCTTGTGGCTACCTTGACGAAATCGTTCAAATATGGTGGCTTGTTCTTCAGCAGGAATACCTGGGCCAGTATCCGCTATCTCAATACTAATATATTCAACAGAATTGGATTTTCCAGAGAACTGAGATTGACTACTTTTGTCGAATTGGCGTTGAGAAGTTAAACGAATAGTAACAGACCCAGAGTCGGTAAATTTGATCGCATTCCCTATGAGGTTGGTGAATAGACGATGTAATTCTAAGCGATCGCCCATCACTGTGTTTGACTCTTCAGTAAAATCTAAATTTAGTGACAGTGTTTTATCTTGAGCTAGAGGTGCTAATTCTCCAATCACCTCCGGGAGCAATTGGCCCAGATTAACTGGTTGAAATGCCAAAGTTTTGCGACCTGCTTCAAAGCGATAAACTTCTAATAAGGTATTGACCATAGAAAGCAGGTTGATATTGCTACGCGCCATGATGGCGATTACTTCCTGCATTTGCGATGATAATGCTCCCAACGCTCCTTGCTGAAATAGCACCAACATGCGATCGGCGGCTACCAAGGGAGTGCGTAAATCGTGGGTGAGGCGGGAGACAAAATCTTCTCGCTGGCGGGCAATTTCATCACGTTCATCCATACTATGCTTCAAACGCAGGAGCGATCGCACTCGTGCCAGCAATTCATCTACTGTTACAGGTTTGCGGATAAAATCATCAGCACCCAAGTCTAATCCGTGGGCGACGTTGGGCGCATCGTGGGCAGTGATCAGTAGTATGGGGATATATTGTGGCAATTTCATATCTCCACGAATGTGCTTGGTGACTTCGTACCCATCCATATCTGGCATCATCAGATCCAGCAGAACCAAGTCACAAGGAGAAGCTTTCAATTCTGCTAAGGCTGAGATACCATTTTCTGCGGTGCTAATCGTGTAACCTTCTTCCTCCAAAATAGTTTTGATCAAAAATACGTTATCAGGAGAGTCATCGACAACTAGAATTTTGTCAGAGCGAGAAGATTGTGAAGTCATATAGATGCAAGGTACGGAGTAAAAGTAAATTTTAGGGAAACTGGTTTATTGGTATAGTTTTTTAGATAGTTCTCTTAAGTAAACTTCCTCCGAAGAAAAATTGTTTACCAAGAAATTTATATAAATGTGTTTTAAAAACTACTTTACTTAGCTTTTTTAGATATAGCCACAAGCTTTGCGATCGCATCCTCAACTTCAACCTAGCGATCGCTCCCAAACTTTTGCGACTTTATCAACCAAACGCCGCCCAATTTCGGCATCCGGTTCTAGCTGTTGCAGTTCTGTGTCCAGAAATTCATAGGGTCGCGTCCAGTCGATTTCGGCATAAGCTTGGGTGAAAAAGAATTCCAGAAAGCGGGGAAAATATAGCTCAATGACTTTTTTCCAAGGACTATCGTAATCAGTAAATTGCTCGGTCATGAATTAAAACAAAAAGTACCTCTGCGCCATTGGTAAAACTGTCGCAGGTTCACAAATCAGCAACTCACCATCTGCCCTTACTTCGTATGTTTCTGGATCTACTTCAATGTCGGGTAGTGCATCATTCAACTTCATATCCCGCTTACTCAATTGGCGTGTTCCAGAAACTGCAACTGCTGCCTTTTGTAAACCTAGCTGACTAGGAATTTCCTTCTCTAAAGCTGCTTGCGAAACAAAAGTTAATGATGTGGCATGACGCGCCCCTGCAAAACTACCAAACATCGGTCGCATATACACTGGTTGGGGTGTGGGAATACTGGCGTTAGCATCGCCCATTTGCGACCATGCAATCATTCCGCCTTTAATAACTATCTCTGGTTTCACGCCAAAAAATGCCGATCGCCACAAACATAAATCTGCTAATTTTCCCTCTTCCACTGAACCGACATATTGAGCAATTCCATGAGCGATCGCTGGGTTAATAGTATACTTTGCAACATACCTTTTTGCTCTAAAGTTGTCTGCTCTTTGCTCATTTCCCTGTGGGTTAAGAGTTCCCCGTTGCACCTTCATTTTGTGAGATGTCTGCCAGGTGCGAATTATCACTTCGCCTACCCTTCCCATTGCCTGGGAGTCGGAAGAAATCATGCTAAATGCGCCTAAGTCGTGCAAAATGTCTTCGGCGGCAATGGTTTCCCGGCGAATGCGAGACTCAGCAAAAGCGACATCTTCAGCGATCGCAGGATCGAGGTGATGACATACCATCAACATATCTAGGTGTTCATCTAAAGTGTTGACGGTGTAAGGGCGTGTGGGGTTGGTGGAAGATGGCAGAACATTTGCTTGGCCGCAAACTTTGATGATATCTGGTGCGTGTCCGCCGCCTGCGCCTTCGGTATGGTAGGTGTGGATGGTACGATTTTTAAACGCAGCGATCGTATCTTCCACAAATCCGGCTTCATTCAGGGTATCAGTATGAATCGCTACTTGCACATCATAAGCATCGGCAACACTGAGGCAGGTATCAATTGCTGCGGGTGTGGTTCCCCAGTCTTCATGTAATTTTAACCCCATTGCACCGGCGGCTACTTGTTCTACAAGTCCTTGGGGTTGACTGGCGTTACCTTTACCCAAAAATCCTAAGTTGACGGGAAAAGCATCAGCAGCTTGCAGCATTCTGTAAATGTTCCAAGGGCCGGGGGTGCAGGTAGTGGCATTTGTACCTGTAGCTGGCCCAGTACCGCCGCCAATCATCGTAGTAATCCCAGAAGCGATCGCAACTTCAATCTGCTGAGGACAAATAAAATGAATATGGGCATCAATACCGCCAGCAGTGAGGATCATTCCTTCACCAGCTAAGGCTTCAGTTCCGGGGCCGATAATAATATCCACATTGTCTTGAATATAAGGATTCCCGGCTTTACCAATTTTGAAAATCTTGCCATCTTTAATGCCGATATCTGCTTTGACAATACCCCACCAATCGAGAATTAAGGCATTAGTAATGACTAAATCAACAGCACCATCGGCGTTAGAAATGGGGGATTGTCCCATCCCGTCGCGGATGACTTTACCGCCGCCAAATTTAACTTCGTCGCCGTAGGTGGTGAAATCTTGTTCAACCTCAATAAATAATTCTGTATCTGCAAGTCGGATGCGATCGCCTACTGTTGGGCCATAGGTTTCGGCGTAAGCGCGGCGATCCATTCTGTAACTCATAACTACTCCTCACAAACTGCGAATTTGGAATTTTTCAAACCTCATCTGGAAACCATTCCCTTCAGGTGAGGCACACATTACACCTACACTTACTGTTTCTGCTGGAGTCAAATAAGCGAGCCGCAGCATTGTATATTCAGTTCCATTCAAAGAGTATTCCACCTCTATTGCTGTGCCGCGTCGAGTTACACGCACCCAACTTGCAGACGGATTTTGCGGCATTGGAATAACAGACCAATCTGAGAAATTGCGTGTCACTACTGCGCTAACTTGTTGCACGCCATTGACGAATTCAATGCCACATTTCAACCAATTCAACTCATCTAAACGTACCATCAGGCCCGCTTGATCGTATAAATCCTGATATTGTCCGCTGATTTTCACTCCAGCAATAAAGTCACCTTGAATCTTTTGATAAAAAAAGTGACCATTATCTCTAATAAAACCGTAGTGAGTTTCCCGCCAAAAATCTGTTTTTGGGTCGGAAGTGATAGCGATCGCTTCATCTTTAACTTCCCAAACAGGCGGTTCATTGTACCATTCCATTTTCATAGCTATAGAGAACCGTTAATTTTGGCGTTGAAACCGTAGACTTGGCGAATACCAACTAAGGAGACTAAAGTTACTTCTTTTTCGTCGCCTGGTTCAAAGCGAACTGCGGTTCCTGCGGGGATATCGAGGCGCATTCCTCGCGCTTGTTCTCTGTCAAAATTTAAGGCGGTGTTAACTTCATAAAAGTGATAGTGGGAACCGACTTGTATGGGGCGATCGCCTGTGTTTGACACTTGCAATTTTACCGTTGGACGACCAACATTTAGTTCAATTTCACCTGCTGGTGTAATAATTTCTCCTGGTATCATGTTCACCTTTTTATGAGCCAATAAATATAGATATACTATTTCGTGAGTTGCTACCAATCGGAAGTTTAATAAAATTCTGTGATGGATAAACCTCCTTAAAAATACTTTCTAGTTTATTTGCTTCTTCCTCTTCGTTCCCTAAATCATAACGAATTTCATAACCCTTGGGTTTTCCTAATCGTTCAAAAAATGATTCTGTTTCTTGTTTAACATTTACTTGTTCTGGACGAAAACCATATTCTATCAGCTTGGTCTTAATTTGATTTGCTGTTTCTAGCAAATCTTGTCTGTTAGTTTGAGGATAAATATTTATTTTATAAGTATTTAATCTCCCAAATTTATTAATATCTACACTGACAATACCCGCTTGTTTTCTCACTTCAGGAGTAGTCGATTTTAGTGTATTAACCCAGTCCGCTATTTTCTTACCTACCTCCAAGTCCATTAAGGTCAAAAGTGACAAAGCTTTTATTTGCGTTTTATGATTATCACTTTTGATATCTTCATAAAACAGTTCAATATATTTCTGTTGTACATTAGTTCTATTTTCTTCTTTTTGTCTTTCCAATTGTTCTCTTGACTGTTTGTCTGCAAGCCGAAATTGATCCTTTGAAATGTCAACAGATGCTTTATTGGTTACAAAAGCCAGTATGCCAAGCGTAAGCGGGAGTAAAAGTTTTTCTAAAACTTATAGCGTCTGTGATAACTTCGATTTTTTCTGCTGTGAATGTAATTCTAACTTTTCCAGCCTGGTTAATATTTCTTCTAATTTTTGATATTTTTCCTCATTTTCTTGAGTCATATTCCTCTACTACTTATTATTTATGATGATTATTCTCTTGCACCTAACTTGAGATTAATTAACGAATTGGATTATGTACTGTCACTAACTTTGTGCTATCAGGAAAAGTAGCTTCCACCTGCACATCATGCACCATTTCTGATATCCCTTCCATGACATCATCCCGCGTTAATAAAGTTGTACCATAACTCATCAATTCAGCTACAGTTTGCCCATCTCTCGCCCCTTCTAAAATAGCAGCAGAAATATAAGCGATCGCTTCAGGATAATTTAGTTTTAAACCCCTTCCTTTACGTCTTTCTGCTAATAAAGCAGCAGTAAAAATTAATAGCTTATCTTTTTCCTGCGGCGTAAGTTGCATTCGTACTTCCTCCTCTGTGTTCTCTGCGCCTCTGCGGTTCAAATCTGCCACACTCTTGGTATACAATTACCACAATTCAAAAAAGAAACTCGCAGTAATTGCCAAACATGAATAAACCAGTTTCTCACCTCAGATGTAGAAGAACCACGATATCGACACAATAATCCATGTTGTAATCGGCTAACACCAGCTTCTCCAACACCATTCCACAAATTTCGCGCTTTTTCGACAATTTCTGTTGAAACTGCACCACCAACCCAAACTAGACTACCTACAATTGGTTTTCCTGCCAAGCCGTGGGGACTGTGAAAAATGTCTTCGCTACCCCGTAACCATTGCCGATCAATCCATAAAGGAACACCTTGTTGCCAAATTTCCGTGTGCGATCGCAATTCTCCAAGATAAAACTTCTCTCCTCTAGCACTGCGACCAAATCGGGTAATTTCCCAGCCTAACCAACTCCCCCCGGTTGCTAATTCTACCCGTAAATCTTGCCGATAAATCGCACCGTTAAATAAAATTGTCTCTTGTGGCAACCATTCTAAACAAGCACCAGCGTCAACTTGTATTTTGATGGTTTGTCTAGCTTGCAAGCCATTGCTGCGATATATTTTGCTTGCAGCAGCCGTGGTGATTAAGGCTTGGGCTTGGGGTTGGAGGTGGATGTTAGACGATAAGCGATCGCCTCCCACCATTCCCCCAGCTGTATGTAAAATGACGCTATGACAAACTTTTTCCCCTTCTGGGTAAAAAGGGCGTTGTACCTTCAGGGGCGCTTGGTGGCGATCGTAAATTAACTGGGTTCCACCTTGGCGATCGGCATAGACTAAATTAAGTTTGCCATGCCAGCCTTCTCCTATTTGTGAGTTGCAGTCCATTTATAAATTCAAGATTAAAGTTCAGATACCTTATATTTATTTAATGCTTTACCTGCAATTTATGATTATTTTTTTGCCAAAATTACATAATCATCTAATGTATAGCATGATTGATACTTCTGACCAAAATACTGTTTGAGTATTGGATTCATATACATCTGTTTGGGTAATTTTTCTTGAGCAAACTTCCCAAATTCACCACTGGGCAAAGATTTTCTTGAACCTGTTGAGGTTAGATATTTATACCAGACTAATTCTAATCCAAGTTCTCCCAGAAATTTCTGTACTATATTTTTTTCTTGCTCTTGGTTTTCGACTTGGTGAACATCGTAAACTTTGAATAACTTTTTATCTTGCGCAATTAGCAGAACATAACCTAATTTTTTTAAGCTAGTAGCAAATATTTGCTTGTAAGTATTATTAGCTTCAAGCCTCTTAGCTGGATCTAAAAAGAAACAGTGGGAAATTACGATAAAGTCGAAAAAGTCTTTTGGGAGATTATTCGATTGAGTTTTCCAAGCAAAAAGATCAGTAGTAACAAAGCGGAAGTAAGCATTCACTGTGGTTAGACGCGACTCTATATATCGTCGCCAAAACTGAAGTCCACGAAACTGGAAGGCATCTTGTTTTTCTAAAGAGTAGTAGGATATGTGCATTTGCGGGATATCAAAAAAACCGCTACTACTTTGGAGAAATAAAGCTAAACCATAAGCAACTGTTCCTGGGCCTGCTGCAATATCAAGGATATTAACCTTACTTGGTAGTAAAGCATCCTGGTAAATGAGAAACCAAGCTAAATATGTGCAATATACATTTTCTAAAAAATACTTCATAAAGTAGACATGAGGACTTAGACTAAAATGGTAGTCCGGGTCTTGTCCAATTTTTAAGTTATTAATATCCTCAACAGCGTCTTCTAGCTTAATAAATAACTGTTTATCAGGATTCTTACTAAATTCTTCTTTGAGATATTCAACTAGCCTTGATTCCAAATCATCAAATATACGTTCATCAATGCCAGTAGATTGCAGTTTATATTCATCGTGTTGTATTAAATTAAAAATCTTGTAGATATATTTAACAAATTCCTCATCTGGGATTAATATGAGATTATCTTTTTGCTGGGATACTTCTTTTAGTTGTTTAGTTAAAGTTTCTGTTTCTCGTTTGTATTCTTGGGAATAACGTTCAAGTTGAAGTTTATCTCTAAATAGTTTTTCTAACCATGAGAATGTTGCACCTGATTTTTGAATCTCTTGCAATAGTTGCACAGCACGTCGGATATCCCCGCGTTTTAAAGATAATTTTAACTGCTGACTTCGCCACCAATTTACAATAGGATTATTCATAACCAAATCCCTCTTTACCTTCCATAATTTCTACACCTGGAAGCCGAGAAACTAACTTTTCCTTAAATTTCATATAGCTTAATTTTTCATCCTCATACCACCAAGCGTATTTTTGCTTAATTTCTTCAGCTTCTTGGCGAGTTGATGCTATAAGAGAACGACTATGGCTAGCATGAAAAGCTTGAATTACAACTCTATCGGCGATGTCTAGTTTGTCAATAAAAGCAGTTTCATCACTTGGTAAAGTAGGAAGTAAAGGGGTAATAGTGATAGAAATTTTGGGAAGAAAACCTTTGAAATAATCAATGCTTTGTTTAATTTTAACGATGGCATTTAGTCTGGCTTTAATACTAGGCGATCGCGGTTCAAAATCTTTTCTGACTAATTCACTACCAGTGGGAATGCTCATGTTAATCCGCAATCGCTTAAATCGTTGTAAATAATCAATATCTCTAGTAATAATTGGGCTACGAGTTTGAATCACCAAAGTTGGAGTTGGATAACCGTCAATTCCTACATCAAGCATTACCTCCAACAACCGACGAGTCAGTTGATGTTTAGACTCAAGTGGTTGATAAGGATCAGTAACGCTACTCATGTATATACTAGGAGGAGTCTGGGGATTTTTTTCATACCATTTTTTTAATTCTTTCGCTAAAATCTCAGCAGAATTTTCTTTAAAAATTACCCATTTACCCCAATCTTGGCGCATTTGAGCATTAGGACTAAATGCAGCAGCATAGCAATAACTACAACCATATTGACATCCCCTGTAAGGATTTAGAGTAAAATCATAATTACCAATAAAACCAGTAGCTTTTGTTAAGAGTGATTTAGCATTTTGTGCATAAACATTGACATCTCCAAATTTTTCTTTGACTAACTTTGTAGGAATGCATTCGCAATAACCTTCATATTTTGGTTGTGCCATGTGAATCCTGATATTTATTGAGAGTGAATTAACGCACCCTACTTCTTATGATTCCCATTTTTATTTTTAAATGCTCTGTAAGAAAATCGTTTGAGTGGGTTTAAGGTATGTAAGGGAATTGTTTCAGGATTAATTTGGCTCATGGGTTTTTATGTAAAGGTAGAAGATCGTGCGTAGTTTACCGCCGTAGGCATCGCTATAGTTCAGAAAAGCGATACTATAAGAATTAAACCGCTCCAAATAGTAATATCTACATACAATAATGGAAAGATTGCTAAACATCCACATTGAAAAATTACCAGAAGGCGTTTATTTAGCAACATCCGATGAGCTTCAAGGTTTAGTCGCTCAAGGACGGACTGTTGCTGAAACTTTAGAAATTGCCCGCGATGTAGCACGTAAGTTATTAGAAGCACAATCTCAAGATCAGGATTATTTGCAACCAATAGCTGAACAATTTAACTATCCTTTAGTTGTAGGTCAGTAGTCAATTCATGGGTCGACTAGCTGGGTTTAGCTACAGAGAGATTATCAAAATCTTAAAAACCTTTGGCTTTGTTTTTCATCGTCAAGCCGCAGGGAGTCATGAAATCTGGTTTAATCCTGAAAGTAACCGTTACGCTACTATTCCCAATCATTCTGGCGATATGCCAGAGGGAACATTACGTGCAATTTTAAAGCAAGCTGGTATTGAACCTGAAGATTTTCTTAACCGCTCTTAGTAATAAAGAGGGTTTGTATTCATTTTGATTAAGCTTGTTCCTGCTGTTCTAACCAAGCTACCAAATCAGCAACTTTAGAAAAATCAAGCAGTTCCTCTCCTAACTCCTCTAACTGTTCAGCAGATAAATTCCGAACCTGCTCAACTAATGATGCATCAATATCACCAAAACGCCGTCTAAGCTGACGACTAATCAATTTAAACGCTTCCTTTTGAACAATATCTTGATAAATTACAGACTCTTTCATAATATCCTCCCGTAAAAATTGACGAACCAAATCTTTGTCAAACCGTAAACCTGCCAGAATTTCTACACAACCCGCGATATTTTGTCGCTCCTCCCTATCTGGAATTGTAGCGACTTGTTCAGCCACTTGTGCTAGTAAAGTTGGCGGCGAGTCAGTGCGCGTCAAACTTGCTAAAGGTAACAGCGCCGGATTAACTAAAAATAGTGTTGAATCTTGCTCCCAAAGACGAACAACCTGATATTGGTGAATCGTCGTATTGTCCCGATATTCTTCAGTAAAAGCCATTTCGTTAGTAGTTTCCTGCAAAAAGATTAGCACTTGCACTACAGGACAACGGTATTGACGCTTCAACCTCACCGAATAATCGAGCATTCGGAAATTAAGCGCCGGATTAGATTTCGCCAAAGTTTGAAATTCAATGTGCAAAATTTGGTTAGCTGCTTGCAAAAATGTCACAGAATCCGCACGAATTGGTTCAAGCGTGAGTTCCGTTTTTAATACTTCAATTTGTTGCACCTCTACCCCAAGCAACCAACGGACAAACTCGGCTGGGTACTGTTCAGCTAAATATTTACAAGCGTTGTCGTAACTCACCCTTTTCCTCATCTCCTGACACAAAAAAACAGCCGCCTCCATAAAGGAAGCAGCCGTTTTCACAAATTATGTGACTACAAAGTACTAGTAATCGAAGTCTCCGCCACCAGCACCAGCGCCAGCAGAAGCGCCATCCTTAGGCTCAGGCTTGTCAACTATAATACATTCGGTTGTCAACACCATACCCGCGATAGAAGCAGCGTTTTGCAGAGCAGAACGAGTCACTTTCGCAGGGTCAACAATACCAGCCTCTAACAAATCGACGAATTCGTTTGTCGCAGCGTTGTAGCCAACGTTGAATTCTTTCTCTTTCACGCGTTCAGCGATCACAGCACCATTCTGACCGGCGTTTTCAGCAATCCGCTTCAGAGGTGCAGGTAAGGCGCGAACAACAATCAAAGCCCCAATCAACTCTTCATCCTTAAGATTTTCCTTAGCCCAAACTTCCAATTCAGGAGCAAGGTGAGCCAGAGTTGTACCACCGCCAGGAACGATACCTTCTTCCACAGCAGCTTTGGTGGCGTTGATAGCGTCTTCTAGGCGCAACTTCTTGTCTTTCATTTCGGTTTCGGTCGCTGCACCCACTTTCACCACAGCGACACCACCAGAGAGTTTAGCAAGACGCTCTTGTAATTTCTCTTTGTCGTAAGAAGATTCGGTTTCATCGATTTGACGACGAATCTGTTCTACACGAGCCTTAACAGCAGCTTCGTTACCTTCGGCAACAATTGTAGTGCTGTCCTTGGTAATGGTGATCCGGCGAGCTTTACCCAGGCTATCCAGCTTGGTGTTATCTAGCTTCAGACCAGCATCTTCGGTGATTAGTTGACCACCAGTTAAAACAGCAATGTCTTCTAGTAGTGCTTTGCGGCGATCGCCAAAGCCAGGAGCCTTAACAGCAGCCACGTTCAGTACACCGCGTAAACGGTTTACTACCAAGGTTGCCAAAGCTTCTTTTTCAATATCTTCAGCGATAATTACCAAGGGACGACCAGCACGAGCTACTTGCTCTAACACTGGTACCAGGTCTTGTACCAAAGCGATTTTCTTATCGGTCAGCAGTATGAAAGGCTCATCAAAAACTGCTTCCATCCGCTCAGGGTCGGTAGCGAAATAAGGAGAGATGTAGCCTTTGTCAAAGCGCATCCCTTCAGTGATTTCCAACTCGGTAAACATAGATTTCCCTTCTTCTAGGGAAATTACGCCTTCCTTGCCTACCTTATCCATTGCTTGGGCAATCATCTGACCGACTTCTTCGTCATTACCAGCCGAGATCGCACCAACTTGGGCAATGGCTTTGGAATCTTCTACCGGACGGGCGTGTTCTTTGATTTTCTCTACCAGGAAGGCAGTAGCTTTGTCAATACCGCGCTTCAGTGAAATCGCGTTAGCACCGGCTGCAACGTTCCGCAAGCCTTCTTTAACGATCGCATGAGCTAAAACGGTAGCAGTTGTGGTGCCATCGCCCGCAGCATCATTGGTCTTAGAAGCAGCTTGACGAATCAGAGCCACACCAGTGTTTTCAATATGGTCTTCTAATTCGATTTCTTTGGCGATCGTTACACCGTCATTAACAATTTGCGGTGCGCCAAATTTCTTTTCTAGGACTACGTTACGACCTTTGGGGCCAAGGGTAACAGCTACAGCCTCAGCCAGGATGTCAATGCCTCGTTCCAAGGCGCGACGGGCGTTTTCGTTGTAGATAATGCGCTTTGCCATAGGTGTCTAAATTCCGGGAGTAAGTCAATTTTTTGTTCAATTGGGCATTGGGCATTGGGCATTGGGAAAGCTCTTTCCTATTCCCCATTCCCCGCTCCCCACTAGATAACGACTGCTAAAATATCTTTTTCAGAAAGCAGTACATATTCTTCGGTGCCGAGTTTGATGTCAGTGCCAGCGTACTTCGAGTACAGCACCTTATCGCCGACTTTGATTTCCAATTCCTGACGGTTTCCGTCGTCATTACGCTTGCCAGGACCAAGGGCTACTACTTCACCTACTTGGGGCTTTTCCTTGGCAGTATCGGGCAAATACAGACCACCTGCGGTCTTTTCCTCAGAGGCGTTCACTTTTACGAAAACGCGATCGCCTAAAGGTTTAACTGTAGAAACGCTTAGAGATAAAGCTGCCATATTATTTCTTTCCTTTAGAGATTAGCACTCTCAACTCCTGAGTGCTAATCTACCGAAAAGTAGCGTCCAATGGCAAGAATTCTTTGAGTACGGGTTCCCGAACTACAGGCTCAAAGATGTACTTAAGTATAAATGCTTAATTATTTTTACCTTTCGGGTTTTGTTCCGTAAGTTACGAAGAGAGTAGGGAGTGGGGAGTGGGGAGTAGGGAGTAGGGAGTAGGGAGTTAGGAGTTAGGAGTTAGAAGAATTCTTATTCCCATTCCCCACTTCACGTCGAACAATAGCCTATTGGTGTGTTCATGGTTAGAAGAATTCTTATTCCCATTCCCCATTCCCCCAGGGCTATTTCATTCTATTTCCAAAGCTTGGAAATTGTTATAGAACTGTAATCAGGGAGCCGCTCGATAAGTAAAAATACAGTGATCCAGTCTAGCCATCAAATCCCCAAAGCCGCTAAGTCTCTAGAACATAAAGCCCTGAGTAATTGTGTAGAAACTTTAGGACTTGCAAAAATTCAGCAGCACATTTTTATTTGCGCTGACCAGACAATTGCTAGCTGCTGCTCAAAACGAGCTAGTCTGGAATCCTGGGAATACTTAAAAAAGCGACTTAAAGAGTTAAAATTTGATGAGCCGCAACAGAGTCATCCCATTTGCGTCTATAGAACTAAAAGCCAACTGCTTGCGCGTTTGTTGTTCTGGACTCATAATGGTGGTTTACCCTGATGGTGTCTGATATCGCCAAGCAAGCCCGGAAGTATATTGAGCGGATCATCCAAGAACACTTAATAGGTAATTAAGGTGTAATAGGCAATAAGGTGGTAGAAGAATATGAATTTTTAACCCATCCTTTGCCAGAAACTTCCCTAGTTTCTTGTGAACACCTCATAGAGGCTTAACAACCGAAGGATATGGTACAGCAGTAAGCTTTAAGAAAGTGCGGGTTGGTTTTGAGGTAGGGTCATCTTTAAGCCAATACTTACTTGTGAGTCAGAAGGATTATTATTTAATCAGTGTTTTTTCGCCCGCCACTTTCAATGCGATATATAATAGCGCATTATAGATACTACTGCTATACGTATCCTTGCTGGACTTTTGCTATCGAGCTACTAGTCTCTTGAAAGTGCTCCGCATTTTTGAGGTTTCGAGACAGCAAAGGCAAGTTAAGTAGGAAAAAGGACAACATCTCGAAATAACCCACGATAGAGGATAAATATTCAAGACTTTGATGGACCGAAGCGCGACAAGTGCCACTGCTATGAAAGAGCCCAGCATGAAAGATCACAAACGACTTCTATTGATTGATGATGACCCTAACCTCATCTTGCTGGTGAAGGATTACTTAGAATTCCGGGGATACGAAGTCATCACCGCCGAAAATGGACGTGAAGCTCTGGAAATTTTAGAGCAAGATGTTCCAGACATGATTATCTGCGACGTGATGATGCCGGAAATGGACGGATATACTTTTGTGGAACAAGTCCGGCAAAACGAACGCACCAGTTGGATTCCGGTTCTTTTCCTTTCAGCTAAGGGACAAAGTGCAGACCGAGTTAAGGGTCTGAATAAAGGTGCTGATGTTTATATGGTCAAACCCTTTGAACCAGAAGAACTCGTAGCGCAAGTTGAATCCTCGCTGAAACAAACTATCCGTTGGAAAGAACACCAAGCTAAAGGAGGCGAAAGCGGTTCCCGTATCCAGGTTCCCTTCGATGTGCAATTAACGCCAACTGAACTGAAAGTAGTCCAGTTTGTTGCTAGGGGTTTAGCTAACCGGGAAATTGCTGAAGAACTAAATGTTAGTCAGCGTACGGTTGAAAGCCATGTGTCCAATATGTTGGGCAAAACCAATCTGCATAACCGCACTGAACTAGCGCGGTGGGCGATTGAAAATCAAATGGCTTAAACAAAGTTAAAAGTTAAAAGTTAGGAGTTATGAATTTTTTAACTCCTAACTCCTAACTAAATCTACCAACCATCTTCTTCAGGGCTGGATTGGTGCAAAACTTCTAAATCCAGTTCATCCAGGTAAGTTAGGGCGCTTTCAATCTGAGAAACAGTACCTCGCAGTTCTAGTTTGAAGCAGCTATATTGTGGCACGTTTGCGCTTACCTGAGCATCAGCAATAATCACTGTTACCCCATAGTGAGAAACCAGTCGTGAAATGACTGGTTCCTCATGCAAGTCTTTAGGAATGCGAACTTGGATACGAGTTTGGGTGCGTCTATTATCTAAAATATCAGTATTAGATTTTACTTGTTTATTTTGAATTGCCATTCTAGCTTCCTACTCGACTTCTGGGATGAAGGTTTTACATTGCACGATTCTTTTAACACTAGCGTCACTTATCCCACGCAGGCAAGCCAGAAAGCATTTGCCTTTGCAAACTATTAATCTAGATGTAGTGAATGTGAAGAATTGCTCATAATTCGGTAGTTATGAGGTTAATTGTTATTCTATAGTCGTTTTCGAGCAGATTGAATATAGCGAATCTGTAGGGTTACAACAATTGTTGTAACCCTAATTTATTGTGTATTAAATTTAATAATTACTACATTCTCTTTCCAAACTTCAATATAAATATGTGAAAGCCAACTTATGTAATACCACTTAATACAAATCCTGATACATATAGATTTCTCGTAAGGGCACAGCATTGCTGTGCCTTTATGTTGCATCGAAATGAAAACTGCTACATTCAGTCAGGGCAAACGCACGTAATTTGTGAAACCCTTGTTGCATAAGGATATTGATGAAAAAATAGCCTCACTGTTCAAACGCTCAAACCCTTGAGATTAAAGGATTATTATCATACTTTAGATGCATTTGCCCTGTACATTCAGTAGCTTAAAACTATAGCGGTTTATTTTTAAACCTCACCCTCAGCCCCTCTCCTTGCTAAGGAGAGGGGAGTGTTTGCGTCAGCAAATACGGGGTGAGGTTCAGACTGTATTGCACTGAAGCGAGAACGCATAAATATGTTACTTTGTCAAAGTTTTAGGGAACTCTATTAGCCCTTTCAAGGTGTGTTATTTTCCAGCTTTTTCTGGTTTAGTAATCCAGGCATTGGGCGATGGTGTAAGAGAAGTGCGGGAATCAGCTTTGCTGTTATTGTCCTACAGCAGCGAAGCCACTGCTGAACAAGCCATATTCAATTATCTGCCCTTTGCAAAAATGCAATGCCTGCATACCTTGACGGAATTTAATCTCGATTGCTACAACCCTGAACAACATCATCCATATTATTTTGCGATCGCAGACTACAATAACACCCTTATTTGCTATTGGGATCTGTCTTATAAGCAATCTTTTGTTAATATTTGGAATTTGGAAACAGGTCAAAGCAAGAAAGACTTTGATCTGGCGATGGCTCACGAATTTGGTTTAGGCAAAAGCGGCAAAGTGTGTATCATTAGCTTTCAGCACTTTCTCTGGCCATTAGATACAGAAACACAAGAGCCAATTGGCACTTATCCCGATTACCTTATGAATACTGTTCAAACCGCTCCCCATTGCTTGGCTGTCTGCTCAACTAGGCAGCCATTGCTTGCCACTGGCTACACTCTGGGGAAAACAGGAGAGCTAGAGATTTGGGATTATGAAACCTATACTCGTCGCTTCCATCATCGATTTCAGGATTGGGCTTTAGTACCTCTTGGGAATTTGCCTTTGGGTAACTATATATCACCCCTTCTCTTCACTCCTGATGGAAAATTGTTGGTTGCATATTTCAAGCAGAGATTGCAGAATAGGCTACAACTCTGGAATACCGAAACAGGAGAACTTATTCAAACATTGGAGAATCTACCTGCGCTGTCAGTTAATTCACTTGCAAACCGCTTTGATGGGCAAATTTTGGCTTGCGGAATCCGGGAAAAGAAGGTGTGTGTCTGGGAATTGATCGGCGATCGCATTCTCTATACATCTTCGGACGTTGCTCCCTGCCTTATGAGTTCAGATGGTAGAGTCTTAATCTCTTGTACAAACAATTACGAAATATTTGTTTGGGATTTAGCGATGAACAGAAAATTATGTACATTGCAAGGACACACAGCGCCAATTGCTTATGTTGCCATCAGTAGCGATCGCCAGCTACAAAGAAATATAGCTGCTGCAAGTGGTATTTTAGCAGGTCTGGTGTTAAAGAAAGATGTAATTAGGAAGATTTTCATGAGTGAGATTACAGCACTTCCCGAAGTTATGAGGTACACTAATTAATCGAATTATCGTTTGTATGTCATAATAGCATCCCAAGTATCTGTACCTCATAGCAGGAGGAAGTGCTGTATGCGCGAATCAGTCATTTATCAAGAAATCCTAGAAGAAGGCGAAGCCAAAGGCAAAGCAGAAGGTGAAGCTAAAGGTAAAGCAGAAACAACAAGAAAGTTGACTTTAAATTTGTTGCGGATTGGAATGAGTTTAGACCAAATTGCTCAAGTTACTGAATTACCTATTGAGGAAATTCAAGTTTTACAAGAGGAGCTTCAAAAATCTTAATTTTAACTAATCGCTTGAGAAAATACGTGACTATACAAGGAAAACCCGCGATCGCATCGCGGGTTTCAAAGTTTTTACAAGTCCGTGCAAACGCAATTTTTAATCCCCTCATTTAAATTCTCAAATTAAAACTCGGCACTTTGCGGTGTACGGGGAAAGGGAATCACATCACGGATATTGCCCATACCCGTCATAAATTGAACCAGTCGTTCAAAACCTAGTCCAAAACCAGCGTGTGGAACAGTACCATAACGACGCAAATCAAGATACCACCACAAATCTTCTGGGTTTAATCCTTGCGCTAACACGCGGCGTTCTAAAACATCTAAACGTTCTTCGCGCTGGGAACCGCCGACAATTTCGCCAATTTTCGGTGCGAGAATATCCATTGCGCGGACGGTTTTTTCATCATCATTCAAGCGCATATAAAAAGCTTTGATTTGCGCTGGATAATCTGTAACGATCGCAGGCTTCTTGAAAAGGTGTTCAGCTAGATAGCGTTCGTGTTCTGATTGTAAATCTAAACCCCAACTCACAGGATATTCAAATTTAACATCAGCTTTTTCTAAAAGTGCGATCGCTTCTGTATAAGTTAAGCGCTCAAACTGATTATTAATAATATTTTCGGCTGTTGTCAACACAGATTTATCAATGCGTTCATTGAAAAACTCCATATCTTCTGGACAAGTTTCCAACACATATTTAAAAATGTGTTTCAGAAACGCCTCAGCTAAATCCATATCGCCTTCTAGGTCACAAAAAGCCATTTCTGGCTCAACCATCCAAAATTCTGCTAGGTGGCGGGAGGTGTTGGAGTTTTCTGCACGGAAGGTAGGGCCGAAGGTGTAAACGTTACTAAACGCCATCGCCATCACTTCCGCTTCCAACTGGCCGCTAACTGTTAAATATGTGGGTTTAGCAAAAAAGTCTTGGCTGTAATCTACTGCTTGATTTTCTGTGCGGGGAATATTCTTTAAATCTAAACTGGTAACGCTAAACAGTTCACCCGCGCCTTCGCAATCGCTAGCAGTGATGATGGGTGTGTGTACCCACAAAAAGCCTCTTTCTTGGAAAAATTGGTGAATTGCTGCCGAACAAGCATTTCTGACGCGAAAAACTGCACCAAAGGAATTGGTACGCGATCGCAAATGTCCAATGGTTCGCAGAAACTCAAAGGAATGGCGTTTCTTTTGCAGGGGATATGTATCGGGATCAGCTTCCCCGTAAACTTTCACGGACTCGGCTTTCAACTCAATCCGTTGTCCTTTACCAAGAGAAGCCACTAGTACCCCTGTCACCTCGACAGCAGCACCTGTATTCAGTTTTTTTAATATAGCTTCGTAATCTGGCAAATCCTGATTGATGACGGCTTGCAAATTAGCTAGTGATGAGCCGTCATTGACTTCAATAAAAGCAAACCCTTTGGACTCGCGTTTCGTCCGCACCCAGCCTTGAATTTGGAGGGACTCATCAGGTTGACCACTTCGCAATATTTCTGCAATCCGTCGATTTACCATATTTACCCAGCACAAGACTTTAATATCCAGCCTATGATAACGCCCATTCCACCAAAGCGGACGACTTGCCAGAAAGGTTTTTTCAGGCTACGCCAAGAAAATAACTGGCTTTCTAAGTTTAGTTCTAGCATTTCCAACTGCTGCTGAATTTGCCGTAACTCTGCTTTGATTTCTGGTGTCTGAGATTTATTGTGCTTTAGTTGATCACGGCGCTGTTGCCATTGTGCCTGTTGTTGGCGATCGCGTTGCACTTGATCGTAACGTTCTTTTAAGGATAGGAGCGATCGCTCTACTTCCTCTAGTTCTTGTTCAAAATCTGGTTCGGGATTTTCTGCTGACGGCTGTGATTGTTTTGGCGGCTTCATTTACAAGTAGTAAAGTAGAAGTAAATGCAAATGTGCCAATAGTTATGTCCCAATCTACCCAGCTGCCGAAAACCAGTCAACTGAATGAACTTAGTACTCTGGAACTAGCTCAAGCCCTCATGGAAAGACTGAGCATTTCCCCTAACGATTGGCATCGCCTCAAGTCTAACCGCAATTCTCGCGCTAATGAGCAAGTGGCAGCAGCTATTGTGTATCTTTTAAAGAATCAGCCACAAGAAGCTCAAGCTAGGTTAGAACAGGCAATTGGTTGGTTAGATCGCTCCATTTCTGCCCCTCCTTGTCCAACTCACGGAAAAAATTAAAAGTTAGGAGTTGGGAGTTAATAATTTAAAACTCCTAACTCCTAAATCCTGTTGTACGCGATTAATCGCGTCTCTCCTAACTACCCTACCGCCGCAGAGATAATCCCCGGCGAGTTTCCATTTGTTTACAAAGCCTCAATTCTGTGCCTTTGCGGTTCCACTCCACCTGATCAAAAATTTGATGCAGAAGACATAAACCACGACCACTTTCTGACTCATCTGGTGGTAAATAGTCTGTTGGTTCTTCTTCACTAGTAGATGAAGGGGTAAAGCCGCTACCCTGGTCTGATATTATCCACCAATATTGATTATCTATTAAGGAAAAGCGGACTACAACTGTTTTACTTGGATCAAGATTATTGCCATGTTTAGCTGCGTTTACTAGGGCTTCTTGAAGTCCTAGCCGCAGTTCTGCTTGTAATTTTGCTGGGATTTCTGCCAACAGTAAATCTAATATTGGACAAAGGTAGAGGGTTGAGGCAAAACTAATAGTGCCCCAATAACGTGCAACTGGACGGAGTGAAATAGTAATCACAAGAGAAACCCCATAGCTTTCAGTTAGCTAGACATCAGTTTGCTATTACAGGCACCCTGATAAAATTGAGGTGGTCATGCTGCCTTCAAACTTGCGTCTTTAAAACTAAATTTTGAAAATGCTAGGGAGCATTAGGTCTATAGCATGAGTTGGGATTGTTTAGATATATAACGGCTGGGATAGTTTTGATAATGAATTAAGCAACTTAAAAAGATGCTATTAATTTGACAGAGTATTGGCATACTCTAGTTAATTGCCGATTTCTTATTTACACAATCCAATTCATATTTCTAAGAAGCTATGCAGCTTGAATTTATTTAAACAAAAAGAATTTTTATTTTTAGCTTAATTCAATTTTAGCATCTTTAGTATGCACCAGACTAAAAATTTCAAATTTCAGTTTTTGTAAAGGAATTACTATCCTTGTCCAAATCTGATAGCACAAGAAAGGCGGCAGCTTCAACATGAGCAGTTTGAGGAAAAAAATCAGCGGGTTGTACCCGTGTGATAGTATATTGCCCATCTTGACAAAGCAATTTCAGGTCACGGGCGAGGGTAGCTACTTTACAGCTGACGTAAACTATCCGAGATGGTTTCAGTTGCCGTAAAGTGTCGATGACAGCGCGATCGCACCCTTTACGTGGCGGATCGAGTATTACTACTTCTGGTATTGTGCCCATTTTTGGCAGCAATTTTTCTACTGCCCCGACTTGGAATGTCACATTATCAATTCCGTTGCGGTGGGCATTCAAAATAGCTTGTTCCACTGCTGCTGGTTGCACTTCTAATCCTGTAGCAATCCGGACTTTTTTGGCGAGGGGTAAAGTTAAAGTCCCAATACCACAGTAGGCATCAACTAGCAACTCATGCCCTTGAAGATTGAGTTCTGATTGAATTATCTGCAATAGTGCTTCTGCTGTTTCTGTATACACTTGGAAAAATGTATCTGGGCGCACTTGAAATTCCAGTCCAGCAAAATTTTCACGCAGGTGTGGGACTCCAGCGATGCAACGGGTTTCTGATCCAAAGATAGCATTTGTGCGATCGCCATTGCGATTGAGCGACACTCCCACTAACTGCGGATAACGCTTTAACCATTCCTGGGCTTGAGTTTCAATTCCTGATAAATTCCAGTCTTTCACCACCAAAGTCAGCAACATTTCCCCAGTGTGTCGGCCAATGCGTAAACCAAGATGGCGAATTTTTCCCTGGTGACGCTGTTCGTCATAAATTTGCCAACCCCGTTGTTGAATATCTTGCTTAACTTCGGCAAGTAAGGGATTTAATCGTGCATCTTGGACTGGACATTGATTTAAGTTAATTAATTGGTGACTACCTTTTTGGTAGTAACCAGCTTGTACCTGTCCTGTTGCCGATAGCGAGAGAGGATATGTAGATTTATTACGGTAGCCTAAAGCAGAAGGGGCGGCGAGTACCCGATCTACCGGTGGTTGGATAAAACCGCCAATGCGTTCCAAAGCTTGGATAACTTGATTTTGCTTGGCTACTAGCTGGTAATCATAATTAATATGCTGCGACTGGCAACCACCGCACTTATCCGCCACAATACAACTAGGTCGGATCCGGTGGGGGGATGGCTCTAATAGCTCCTGGAGCTTGCCGTGGGCGTATTTTGGTTTAACATGTACCAAGCGGACAATGGCGCGATCGCCTGGTACAGTATCTGGGACAAACACTACACGTTCATCAGCACGTCCGACACCATCACCTGTATCACTCAGGTTAGCGATCGCCACTTCAATTAATTCACCCTGTTGCCAAATTATTTTAGTCATTAGTTATTAATCAAGAGTCAAAAGTCAAGAGCCAAGAGTCAAAAGTTATTAATTCGCCTTCTACTCCCTCATCTCCATCATCTCTCTTCACTTGTGTACCTCCGACTCGTTAAACTAACAGATAATATTTCAGGTGATTTCAATCATCATGACTGTAATTAGCCAAGTTATTCTCAAAGCCGACGACGAACTGCGTTATCCCAGCAGTGGCGAACTTAAAAATATCAAAGACTTTTTGGAAACCGGCGTACAACGGACGCGGATTGCGGCTACCTTAGCCGAAAACGAAAAAAAGATAGTTCAGGAAGCAACCAAACAACTTTGGCAGAAACGTCCTGACTTTATCTCCCCTGGTGGTAATGCTTATGGAGAACGCCAACGCTCTCTATGTATCCGTGATTTCGGCTGGTACTTACGTCTAATTACTTATGGTGTTCTTGCCGGCGACAAAAGAGCCAATTGAAAAAAATCGGTTTGATTGGTGTGCGGGAAATGTACAATTCATTGGGCGTTCCTGTGCCTGGAATGGTAGAAGCGATCAATTCCCTCAAAACAGCCTCTCTTGGCTTGCTGAGTGCGGAAGACGCTTCTCAAGCAGCACCCTACTTTGATTACATCATTCAAGCGATGTCTTAATACAAAGTGTGTGCTGGTTTTAGGAGTATACTTCCGGTCTACTAGAGTGAGTGCAATATATTAGCGCTCCATAGGCATAACATCCCCAATTTGATCATACCCTCCCCACATTTGGTAGTGGCTGTGGCAAAATCTCTGTCAAGTTACTAACCAGTTGTGGGGAAATTTATTTAAGTATAACTATGGGGCATTTCTCAAAGGATGAAGGACATACGGACATAAAAAACCGACAGTCCTTGATTAAGGCTGTCGGCAATTAAGTGTGTTCCCTATTAATGACTCGGCTAGAGTTCAGTTGTCATTAATTATGCTTAGTTAGCGATCGCAAAGAGACGATCCTAATCATAGATATGTGTGATTCTCGTCACTTGATTGTTACATCTAAACTGCATATACCCGAAAAATCTCTGTGTTTCAGTATATAAACGTAAGTGTAGTATTTTTAACTGCATTGATGTACTTGGTTAAGTTATCTTTAAACATCGTGCGTAAATACACAGGAAAGTAGAAGTGCGTAGCTAGCCGCCGTAGGCATCGCACTTTGCAACATAAATTAATTAGCATTCCAAAATACTTTTAACGCCATTCACCAACACAGCTACTAATTCAAGTGATGCGGTAGTTGCAGTAATTGTATTAACCCACATTCCGCACTTCATCGTGTAATACACGAAGATTTCCAATGTCTGGCTAATGGTGGTTAAATAGCAATCACAAATTACCAACATTTGTCAGTATTAATACTTAAGCATTGAGCATTATCAGGAAATCTTCTTGAATATCAATGTGTTACATCTTGAAGTGCGGAATGTCGGGTATTAAACATTGCTGCTGATATTCAAGCGGACTGCATTTGCGGTTATGAATACCTTCATAACCTTAAACTGCTACAGTAAATATCCGTAATTTTGAGTTAAGAGTATATACGCTGGTAAATGCTTTTTCAGCTTAAGAGCAAACAACACCAATTAGACACTCAGGGGTTAAAACACGAGAAAGAGGAATTAACATAGCTATGCCCCGTTTGCCAAAATGCTGTAGCAGAAAGAGCTATCTGCAAAGATAAATTTCTCAAAGCCAGTGGTAGACAAGCTCATGGGGTTTTCATTGTTGTTGAAAGTGATGTTGGCACTTTTAAGGGTATTGCTAGAAATCACACCAGATACCAGCAGTTGGGAGCGATTGAAAGCTCTCAGATCGAGGGTATCAAAACCTTCCCCACCATCAACAGTCGCAACACCAAACCCTTTAAAGTAGTCATCTCCAGTGCCCAAATCAATGCTGATGCCGCCACCGATGGAAACTTTCTGTTGAACTCCATCTAGGATACTGGTGGCAATAATTTCGTCATTGCCATTGCCAGTGTTGATAATTCCTTTTCCATAAATGCCGTAGGCAGTACCACCAATTGTTGCTGTAGCCTGTCCTGTAAGCTTGTCAGAACCATTGCCGGTATCAATCACTCCATCGTTGACGATGCCATAGGCGGTGGCGTTTGTTCCAGAACTGTTTCCATAACCCATAATCGTGTCGCTGCCCCATCCTGTAGTGATGGTGCCGTCTTTAGTGTTCTGAATTCCGGTTCCAACACCGGCGTCACCGATGCTGTCGAGAGTAAGGTTACCGATGCCAGTCTCATCTCCACCGACCCCGATCAAGGCGGCATAGTCGTCAGCAATTCCACCTCCGCTAATACCGCCATTGCCGCCAGTACCGATGCCAGTGATAATGTCTTCTCCGTCCCCTCCATTTAGAGTACTACTGTTAGCGATGCCAGTTCCAGCTCCACCGTCGCCAGGGATCAGCAGACTGTTGCTGCTGCCACCGTTGCCGCCCTTCCCTGTGCCAGTGATTGTGTCGTTTCCGTCCCCTGCATTTAGACTGCCACGGTTGTTAGCAATGCCTGTCCCAGTACCGCCGTTGCCGGCAGAGTAGGCGGAGTTGGGGCCAGCCCCACCGTTGCCACCCTTCCCTGTGCCGATAATTGTGTCTTTTCCCTCCCCTGCATTCAGGCTACCACCGTTAAAGATGCCAGCCCCACTACCGCCCTCACCGCCTTTGAAGTAGCCTTCACTGTAGCCGCCGCCGATGCCACCAGTACCACTGCCAGTGATCGTGTCTTCCCCGTCTTTGGTATTTAGTTTGCCACTGTTGCTGATGCCTGTCCCACTACCGCCGTTGCCGTTTAACACTCCTCCGCCGGCGATGCCACCAGTACCAATGCCGATGATAGTCTCTTTTGCATCCCCAGTATCCAGTTTGCCACTGTTAGCGATGCCTGTCCCTGCACCACCGTCGCCGCCGCTGCTGCCGTCGCTGCCGATGCCGCCAGTACCGATGCCAGTGATTGTGTCTTCTCCGTCCTCTGTATTCAGACTGCCACTGTTGGCGATGCCTGTTCCAGTACCGCCGTTGCCGCCGCCCCCCTTGCCGAGACCGCCGCCGCCGATGCCGCCAGTACCGATGCCGATGATAGTGTCTTTTCCGTCCCCTACATTCAGACAGCCACTATTGCCAATGCCGGTTCCAGTACCGCCGTTACCGACGCCGCTGGAAGAACTGCCGCCGTTGCCGCCCTTCCCTGTGCCAGTGATCGTATCTTCTCCGTTCCCTGTATTCAGACGGCGACTGTTGCTGATGCCTGTTCCAGTACCACCATCGCCGCCATCTCCGTAGTTGCTGCCGCCGTTGCCACCAGTTCCAGTGCCAGTGATCGTGTCTTCTCCGTCCCCTGCGTTCAGACTACCACCGTTAACGATGCCTATCCCATCCCCGCCGTTATCGCCGAAGCTCCCGTTACCACCAGTACCGTTGCCAGTGATAGTGTCTTTTCCGTTCCCTGCATTCAGACAGCCACTGTTGGCGATGCCAGTGCCAGTACTGCCGCTGCCACTGCCGCCAAAGTCATTGTCGCTGCCATTGCCACCAGTACCAGTGCCGGCGATCGTGTCGTTTCCGTCCCCTGTATTCAATTTGCCACTGTTAACGATGCCTGTCCCAGTACCGCCGTCGCCGCCGTAATAGCCTTCACTCTTGCCGCCGTTGCCACCAGTACCAGTGCTAGTGATCGCGTCGTTTCCGTCCCCTGTATTCAATTTGCCAATGTTAACGATGCCTGTCCCAGTACCGCCGTCGCCGCCGTAGCTCTCGTAGCCGCCGTCGCCGCCGTTGCCACCGTTGCCACCAGTACCAGTGCCAGCGATCGCGTCGTTTCCGTCCCCTGTATTCAATTTGCCAATGTTAACGATGCCTGTC
>JAHCSU010000632.1 GCA_023522315.1 Nostoc sp. CCCryo 231-06 | reverse complement strand
ATTACTATATCTCCCCACTCCCGCGCCTTTCACTCGCGGTGCGCTGTAGACGGGTTTCTCGTCGCAGGCGACTGGCGTCCCCACAGCATACCGTACTCGGTTGCTGTGGGGATTCCCGTCTGTTGAGCTAAAATGCTGCTGTGACTGGATTTTGAAATTACATCCGGATTACAGAAGTGCAAGGTAGTTTATGTATAAAAAAGAGATTGCTTTGCATGATTAATCAAATTGTCACTTTAGAATCTTGTTGGCATAGTTCTATACCGTGGGGAAAAGACATGCCACCATTAGCAGTTCAAATCCTGGAAAAAGTTTTGTTATCAGGCTCTGATATATCAGGCTACTGTTGTGGTGTCCAATGGGAGAGAGAGGAATGGATTTATGCCATTGTTTGCTGTCGTGAAATACTCTACTTGTCTCAAGAAGAATTTTCTGGAACAAACTTAGTAGAAAAAGCCACAGTTGCTACACCAGCTTTTAAATTGGGCGATGTGGTGGAAGTTGATTTTAGTAAAGAACCATCACGTCGGATTATTCAAGGGATTTTTAGCCTGAAAAACAATTGGCTTTATGCCGTAGAATGGCGTTCCCCAATTTTGTCAGAAATGGCATCGGCTCAAAGTAGAATTATCTGGCTTGCGGATGTGGATTTAGTAAAAGTGAATGTATGACTGTATGACTGATATGTACTGCCAGAGGTCATAAAGCGCAACAAAAAGCTAGTGGCAACATGGGATGCACTTTCGATAATTTTATGTGAAGGAAAAACTGGAGAACACTATGTTATTGAACTTCTCTTGACTTATAGTCAAGAGATTCCTGCTTTACGGACAACAGCTTGAATTGCTTCAAGTCTTACATCGTCTCCACAGGCGTTTTTAAAGTCTCCCTAGCACCGACGGCGACTCTTAAACAAGTACTAAAAAGTATGTTTAACCTCAGTACCTTAAAGATTTTACCCACTAGAGGAGCGACACAAAAGTGTCTTTTTCCTAGTGGAACCCTATATCTTCTCCCAAGGGGAGACGCTGCGCGAACAGTTGTCGTGGTTCCGATTTAGCTTGGTTTTCGCTATTTTATATTTTAACAGAATATGGAGCGCCTAACTTTGATGTGAAGTCACGAGTGGCGTAGGGCAGAAATCAACTACTTCCTCTATACCTCCATACCCAGAAAAAGCAAGGGTTTCACCTTTTCTTCGTGAGATTCGTCCTTTTTTGCTCTTTTTGATTACACATAGAAGTGAAAAAGAATGTAGAGACGTAGCAGTGCTACGTCTCTACAAGGGTTCTGGGTAACGCATATTTAATTTCTGGAGATGTCTATTGGCGATCGCTACAAATATTATTAGTATTGAGCAACACACTAGCTCCTGGGCACTGCTAGGGCACAATCAGCACTGGGCAAGGGGAAAGATTAATCACACGAGTGGTAACACTATCATCCGCTCCCTCTTCAGTCAAGCCTAGCCCCCGACAGCCCATAATTATTAAATCGGCACCGATTTCATCAGCGACATCGCAGATAGTAAAAGCTGGTTTACCCCGCCTTTCCAGGATTTCGGATTGAATTCCTTGCCCAGAAAATAAAGATTGGGCATTTTCCAACAGTTTGGCAACTACCTCTGGTGACACCATCGGATCTGCACTAGGCGCATCTGGAGGTGGTTCTTCTACAACAGACAGCAGCACCAAGCGACTGCTGTACTTTTTGACTACGTTGGTAACAACATCAGCAGCTTCCCGCGTTTCCCGGCTTTGATCAATAGGAAATAGTACTGTCTTAAATATCTCTGTCACTTGGGTACCCCTGACTCCGGTAAAATCTTGATGGTTCTACTTTCAAAACAATAACAAAAAGGCAATCAGGAGAGTTTGGTGTGTCCAAAAAAAGTTTAGCAAGTTTATCTTCGGCTGATATATCTGGGAAACGTGCCTTAGTGCGGGTTGACTTTAATGTGCCTGTGGATGATCAAGGCAACATTACCGACGATACTCGCATTCGCGCAGCTCTACCAACCATCAAAGATTTGACGCAGAAGGGTGCTAAGGTCATTCTCACAAGTCATTTTGGGCGTCCCAAGGGTGTGGATGACAAATTACGCCTAACTCCCGTTGCCAAGCGTCTGTCTGAGTTACTGGGGCAAGAAGTCGTTAAAACTGATGACTGCATTGGCGATGAAGTTGCAGCTAAAGTTGGCGCCCTGCAAAATGGCCAAGTGCTGTTACTGGAAAATGTCCGTTTTTATCCAGAAGAGGAGAAAAACGACCCAGAATTTGCGAAAAAATTGGCAGCTAATGCTGATTTTTATGTAAATGATGCTTTTGGTACTGCACACCGTGCCCATGCTTCTACTGAAGGTGTGACTAAATTCCTCAGTCCTTCTGTGGCTGGATATTTGGTTGAGAAGGAATTGCAATATCTGCAAAATGCTATTGAAAATCCCCAACGTCCTTTGGCAGCAATTATTGGCGGTTCCAAAGTTTCCAGTAAAATTGGCGTGATTGAAACTTTACTGGAGAAGTGCGACAAGCTGATTATCGGCGGTGGGATGATTTTCACCTTCTACAAAGCCCGTGGTTTGAATGTCGGTAAGTCGTTAGTAGAAGAAGACAAGCTAGAACTAGCGAAGTCTTTGGAAGCTAAAGCTAAAGAACGGGGCGTTGCTTTATTGCTTCCCACAGATGTGGTAGTGGCAGATAACTTTGCCCCTGATGCCAATTCTCAAACTGTTAGCATTGAGAATATCCCCGACGGTTGGATGGGCTTGGATATTGGGCCAGACTCGGTGAAAGTTTTCCAAGATGCCCTTGGAGATACCAAAACGGTAATTTGGAACGGGCCAATGGGTGTGTTTGAGTTTGATAAGTTTGCCGCAGGTACGGAAGCGATCGCTCATACCCTCGCCGAAATCGGTAAAACTGGCACAACCACCATCATTGGCGGCGGTGACTCAGTAGCGGCTGTGGAAAAGGTTGGTTTAGCCGAACAAATGAGCCACATCTCCACCGGCGGCGGCGCTAGCTTGGAGTTGCTTGAAGGTAAGGTATTGCCTGGAATTGCAGCTTTAGATGATGCGTAACTAGGAACCGGGGACTGGTGACTGAAGAAGGGAATAGAGTACAGGTTGCAGGGTACAGATTATTCCCTATCACCTATCACCTTTCCCCTAACCCCAATCCCGTTCGGTTAAAGAATTTCTTGCTTGATACAGGCTCTTAAAGCAGTTCGGGAAGAGAAGCTGTTCTTGAGAAAAGAATTACTGAACAATAACCCTTTTTCCTCAAGAGCTTCCCCTGCCTCCTCTGCTCCCTGCCTCTTCGGTCAGGACTTTCTTAAGTTGACAACATTCTTATGCAAAACTGACTTCTAGGGTATAAGAAAAATCAGGTATAGAGGTGCTACCAGAGAAAATTCCGCCATCTTCAGGTAAGAAACTAAATTTACTTACTGAAATGGAATACGTACCTGAATCCAAGAAAGTAGTGATTAATGATGCCTGGTTTGAGCCATTATCGTCGTTAATTTCTAATAAAGTTCCAGCACCGTTAAACAGACCGAGAACTGTATCTTCAGGTGTCACCGTACTGATAGTGACAGTTCCTGGATTTGCTACAGAAAATTTAAAAAAGTCGAAATCGGAATTATCCCCTGGTTGAACTGTTGCCAACTGGGCTGAGATATTAATGTCTGAGCCTGATGATAAGAAACCTAACCCTTCAGCGCTGTTTAGTGAGTTGTTTGTACCTTCTCCAGCATTTTCCCGCTCATAGAAAAGGAAGTCATCACTATCAAGTCTGAGATTGGTTTTCCCTTCCAGAATACCTATGATTTCATCTTGCTCTGTTCCCTGTTTGTCTAAGAATATTCGTGTGCTGCCGGAAGCAACTTCCAGGCGGTAGTCCAGTGGAGTTCCTTTGAGTTCAATCTGATCTTGGCTAGAGTCGAAGTCAGTAATAGTAGCAAAGTCCCCAAAACCAGGACTTGTAGTATTGTTATCGTCGTAGAAAACATTTAGAGCGTCACCGAGGATAAAT
The DNA here is from genome assembly GCA_023522315.1 of Nostoc sp. CCCryo 231-06. GTDB lineage: Bacteria > Cyanobacteriota > Cyanobacteriia > Cyanobacteriales > Nostocaceae > Nostoc. The sequence goes on along the minus strand of JAHCSU010000632.1, from coordinate 737 downwards.
CTATCTGCCCCAGCCCCACCTGTGAAGTTATCAATTTCCCCTAATCCAGGTGGAAGCGGACTACCAGGGAAAACACCGATGAGGATGTCGTTTCCAGCCCCGCCATTGAGTACGTCATTGCCTGGCCCGCCCTGTAGACTATCATTGCCGTCGCCACCATTGAGGGTATCATTGCCATTATTACCATCTAGAGTATCATCGCCTCCTCCGCCATTCAAAGTGTTGTTAGAAGTATTACCAAAAATGAAGTTGCTAAGACTGTTACCTGTCCCGGTGATATCACTACCTTCCCTCAGCCTCAGATTTTCTAGATTGGCGCCTAGTGTGTAGGAGACAGAAGACCGGACGGTATCTGTGCCTGAATTAGCAGCCTCTGTAATGGTATCAAGGGTAGTGTCAACGAGGTAAGTGTCGTCGCCTGCTCCCCCATTCAAAGTGTCAGTACCCAAGCCCCCATCAAGTGTATCACTGCCGTTATTACCGGATAATCGGTTATTTTGCCTGTCACCAACAATGCTGTCATTTCCATTTGTACCGATGACATTATCAAAGTTTACTGCTGTAAATGACAATGTTCCCAAGCCAGGAACGTTACTGGCAGCCAAACTTTGAGTTTGCAGGTTAACAGTGATAGATACCCCAGACAAAGATTGGGATGTATCTATAGTGTTGTTGGCAACATTAGCATTAGCAATAACCTTTTCTACTCTAAAGAGTTGGTCTTGCCCAAATCCGCC
>JAHCSU010000631.1 GCA_023522315.1 Nostoc sp. CCCryo 231-06 | reverse complement strand
GATCAAGTAAAAATTAGTTGTTGGGCCCCAGGTATCCTAAGTAAACAGGAAGAAGCAACTGGTAATCGTCTTTGTCGGGCCTTATCTTACTATGAGGGCAAAGGCTGGAACTATTACGGTAGCCCTATTGAAGGAGTCTTAGCAACGGTCAATTTGAACACGGGTAAAATCGCCAGTTTTGTTGACAGAGGAAACGTACCTTTCTCTCAAGAAAATTGGAACTACGATGTAAAGTCCTTGGGCAAATTACTTTCACCACTGAAAGCATTGAAGATTCTCCAACCAAATGGTGTAAGTTTCCAGATCAAAGACAATGAAATTAGCTGGCGAGGTTGGAAATTTCGCTATTTGATGCATCCTCGTAATGGATTAATGCTGTACCAAGTGACGCACAAGGACGGGGAAAATATTCGACCAGTTTTATACCGCGCTAGTCTATCAGAAATGGTAGTACCTTATGGCGATCCTGAGCCTACTTGGTCATTTAGAAATGCCTTTGATGTTGGGGAATACAACCTTGGTTTGCTAGCAAATACGATGGAGTTAGGTAAGGAAATTCCCGAAAACGGTCTTTTGTTAAATGCTGTGTTTGCTAATGAGCAGGGAGAACCTTATGTAACGCCAGGGGTTATCGGTATATACGAGCGCGATAATGGAATGCTGTGGAAACACTATGACTACAATACTCAGCGTAATGATGTCCGTCGCAGTCGAGAATTAGTCATGACAATGACGGTGGCCGTTGACAACTATGATTACAGCATTAATTGGATTTTTCACCAAGATGGGACTTTGGAAGTCCAAAATGAATTAACGGGTATCGTACTGGCGCAGGGAACGGCTGCCCAAAAGCAATCTGAGGATGATTCCTATGGTCGGCTAATTGCTAAGAATATCTTCGGAGTAAATCACCAACACTTTTTCAACTACCGCCTAGATTTCGATGTAGATGGTCAGCCTAATTCTGTAATGGAAATGAATGTGAAAGCTTTGCCGATGGATGAGAAAAATCCTTTAGGAAATGCGATCGCAATTACAGAAACCCCACTAACAAAAGAAACGGCTGCTGTGCGCGATTTGGATATGAAAAGCAGTCGGGAATGGATGATTGTTAGTGCAGATAAGAAAAATCCGCTAGGGGCTGCACCTGGATATATGCTGATGCCTGGTGGAAATTCCATATTTTTCCCTGTTGAAGGCTCCAACATCCGTCAAAAGGCAGAATTTGCGACTCACCACGTTTGGATAACAAAATATAAACCTGCTGAACTCTATGCTGGCGGCGATTATCCCAACCAGACTCAACCTGGACAGGGTTTACCAAAATATATTGCAGACAATGAATCCTTGATCGGTGAAGATATCGTGCTGTGGTACACAATGGGCGTAACTCATATTCCGCGATCGGAAGATTGGCCTGTGATGCCTGTCCACCGAGTTGGCTTTAAGCTAATCCCTAGAGGATTCTTTAGCCGTAATCCAGGGATTAATTTACCAGAGTAAAATATTCGTTTTCTAAAGTTTGCTTGGTTCACTTTTTTCGTAATGTGTAAACCTGTAACTTGAATGCTGATAAGCTTATCGTAGGTCAAATACTGGCAGTTTTGAAAATAGGATACCTCATGAATTTTCCAGAAATTAATATTCCCGGTGAAGGCACACTGCACGCTCGTTTAATTACTTCCTTGGGTGAAATTACAGTTCTTCTGGAGGAAGACAAAACCCCCAACACCGTCAAGAATTTTGTAGGTTTAGCAACAGGCACAATCGACTGGAAAGACCCTAAGACAAGTCAATCTCAGAAGGGGACTCCTGCCTACGATGGAATTCGCTTTCACCGAGTCATCCCTGATTTTATGATTCAGTGTGGCGATCCCCTAGCTCGTTATCCCGATATGGCCAACCGTTGGGGTACTGGTGGCCCCGGATATCAATTTGAAGATGAGTTTCATCCTGAATTGAAACACTCTAGTGCGGGTATCCTGTCAATGGCAAATGCAGGACGCGGTACTAATGGTTCGCAATGGTTCATTACAGAAGGGCCAACGCCTCATCTTGACCGCAAACACAGTGTTTTTGGTAAAGTTGTCGAAGGTATGGATATAGTCAACCGCATCGCCAATGTGCCTACGACTAGAGATCGTCCAAATCAAGACGTAGTGTTAGAAAAAGTAGAAATTTTTCGGCAGTAAGTAGGTAGGCGTAATTAAACATAAGATCAAACCTCACCCTCAATCCCTCTC
>JAHCSU010000630.1 GCA_023522315.1 Nostoc sp. CCCryo 231-06 | reverse complement strand
AAGGTCAACAGCATCTCGTGCGCGCACTGTCACATTCCCGGCATTCCCTTGTCCACGGGTTAAGGCTTGAAGTTGAGCGCCATCAATTAGTGACACTTTTGCAGCATTGATATCGATATTGCCTCCCTTACCTACACCCCCTGATTCCACCGTGCTGAGGATGTAAGCATCTGCGAGGGAAACAGCATCTTGTGCCCGCACTGTCACATTCCCCGCATTCCCTTGTCCAAAAGTTGAGGCAACAAGTATAGCGCGATCGCGTAACGAGAATGAACCAGAATCGATAGTAATATTGCCCCCATTACCTTGTGAACCGAAACGCACTTGATTAAAAACTATGCTCCCACCAGCAACGTTGATTTCCCCGGTAGCATTCAGCGTAATATCTCCCGCAACAGTTTCAGGTGTCCCCAAACGTCGCCCAATACCACCTCTTAAAAAACTTCCTCCCAATATCTCTAGATTAGAGGCATTGACTACAATATCACCGCCACCAGTCCCTTCTACGTATATGCCAGCTTGATTGGTAAGGGATACCGAAGCTCGTGCAACATTCTCAGGAAATTTCAAACTGAGATTATCGCCATCTACACCCAGCGCTACACTACCAGGTTCGCTCAACCCTCCTAACTCAACTCGTCCACCATTAGCATTTAATTCTCCTCCATCCATGTTGACATTACCACCTACCAGCAGCAAACTCTTACCATTTGGTACTCGTAAACCAAATGCATTAAAGCCTGCTGGATCTCTTCCTGCGAATGCAATTGAGTTATTTTGAATCACTGCGTTTTGATTAATTTGATTAAACAGCAATGCTGAAGGATTAATAGTCAACAACGGTGATGGGATATTTGGATCAGTAGCGCTAAAAAATCCGATATTTCCAAATTGGAGTGCATTAGCTGTACTCGCCACAAACGAACCACCAACATTTAATTGAGCATTCTGACCAAATACAATTCCATTGGGATTAATTAGAAACAGGTTAGCTGTGCCATTAGCGCCAATTAACCCATCAATCTGAGAAAGTGACCCACCTGTTACCCGACTGATAATATTCTGAATATCCGCAGCATTATTAAACAAAGCAGCGCCGTTAATAGGGACAGAAAATTCTCGAAAGCTGTGGAACAAGTTGCCACCTGCTTGGGTTCCTCCTTCAATGATGCTGTTGTTCCCCTCTAATTTGACACTAGAGTTATTAGGCAAAGTGCCATCCGGGATAATGTCGGCAAAAGCGTAATTTGTACTCCAAATGCTTGAACCACATATCGCAATCCCTAGAAACCAGCCCCAACGAATACTTGTTTTGGACATTGTACCCCTCTAAGCAAACAGCAGTTGCGGAACCTTTGGTCATATCACACCACTAATGTGGGTTTACGGTGATTGCAGTCACCTCTAGATAATTCTCAGTTGCGATCGCGTTAGTTTTACGCAAAACTTCCTAATTTATTTACAAAAATTTATACAACATAATTCATCAGCCGATGCGATCGCATTATCAGTCGATACAATGGCATTGTTAGTCAATGCGATCGCATTATCAGTCGATACAATGGCATTGTTAGTCAATACAATCGAATTGTCAGTCGATACAATGGCATTGTCAGTCGATACAATCGCATTGTTAGTCAAAACAATGGCATTGTAAGTTGATGCGATCGCATTGTTAGTCAAAACAATGGCATTGTAAGTTGATGCGATCTAATTGTCAGTCGATGCAATGGCGTTGTCAGTCGATATCAATGAAACGCTTACGTTGTCTACCTGTTTGACTTTTGACTTTTGACTTTTGACTTCCGCCTTGCGGTACTAGCCGGAATCCCACCACATGAAGTGGCGATGGCTCAAAGCCAATTACCCAACAGAACATAGGGGGCCCAAAACCTGGGACGTTTGTATTTGGGATTTTGCAGCAGAGCTAGCTGGGCGTGGCGGAGTACTTCAGCTTTAGTCAGGTTTTTGTTGCCTAACTCTTGGTAAAATTGATTCATCAACACAGCAGTAGACTCATCATCCAAGTTCCACAAAGAAGCGATCGTACTGCGTGCTCCTGCCTGAAAAGCAACACCAGCAATTCCTAGTGCAGCTTGTTCGTCCCCAGCAGCTGTTTGACAGGCACTAAGAATCAGCAATTCAATCGCTTCAGGTCTATTTTGCTCTAGCGTTCGCACTAACTCATTTAACTTTTTGACATAAATACGCTCATCCCAAGCGACAATAAATGTCTCCTCCGCCTTAGAGCTAAACTGACCATGAGTTGCAAGATGAACGATAGGGAAAGGTAGAGAATTAATCCGGTTTTGCAAAGCTTCGCTGGTAAATTCTTGATTCAGAAGGATGCTGCTAGGGACTTGAGAACGGATTTGTTCTAATTCAAGTTTGACGTTGGGTAGTGCAGAAAATCCCGAACTTGCTTCACTCAATCCTGCGGCTATTACCTTGAATTGCTTCTCTGATGTTTTGGGTTCAATCAGTTGCAGACTGGGGGTAAGTGCAATGTTATACTTCTCAACTAGATACTGTTTGCCATCATAAAGAACTGCCATCGGAATATTCCGCAACCAACCATCCAGCACAAACACCAAAGTAGGAGTCTTACTTTCAGCTAAGGCAGCTTCCGCAGGTTGAATCAGCCATTTGTAAACCTTCTGGGATAAAGACTGAACCTGTCGCAGCGTGTGTGGCTTGGGTAGATTTTCCTGTAGTTGCGCTAAAGTAGTTTCCACTTCCTTTTCAACTACAGGGGTACTGTAGTGCAACCAACGCTGTTGAGGCAACTGGAGGATGACTTCTAATCGGTCTGGCAAAATAAATGGATAAATAATTGCTGCTTTTGGATCTTTTTTTGGATTACGGATTTGAGCATTCAAACAGTTGTTGCGAAAGAAGTTTTCTAGTTCTGCTATTTGGAGTGATTCGATTGTATTGCTGGCTTTTTCGAGATTTTCTGAGCTAACTTGGGTGTTACCCGGAGATTGCAAAAGCAAATCAACCAACTCCCGATAAACTGGCTCAACTTCCTCTCGAAAGGAAAATTTCACCGCAGAATTGACACCAACTAAATCACTGCGGAGAGCTTGGAGGTTATTAACTGCTTCTGTGTAAGCTGCTACTGCTCCTTTTGTATCTCCTTTAGTTTTAAGCAAACGTCCCAGTTGCCATTGCCATTGATAGCCAATGTCTTTAGCATCGATAGCTTGAGCGATGAGTAAAGCTTGTTGGGTGAGGTTTTGGGCATCAGACAACTGTTGAGTTTGTTCGTACACTTGCCCTAAAACACCAATAGCATAAGATTCTGTGCGTCTATCTTGCAAACTTTTTGCTTGCTCAATAGCAGTTGCCAGTAATTGGGCAATATCCAACCATGAGTGAGTGTCTGCGGCGGTTTTTTTTCGGAATTGCATTAGACTTTGGGCAAAGTTAATGCGGGCAGAAATTGCTGTCCGACTAAGGGGTAAGTCGTTAAGCTGAGTTTTAATTTGGGAGGACAATGTTTGGAAAGCTGACAATTGCTCAGTTTTCAGCAGTAGTCTTAGTTGATTGGCTTGAGCTTGGATGCGTGTAGTGGGTGAGGTTGCAGTTTTGATAGTTTGTTGATAATATTTTATAGCTGTTTGCGTGTCTTGCTGAACACGAGCTGTATTACCCAGACTGAGGAGAATATCAGCGATCGCTTCCTGATCTTGCAACGATGAAGCTCCTTCTAAACTTTGCTGCAATATCTGCCGAGATGTTTCTAAATCACCAGTGACTTGCACCACATTGCCGAGACTATGCAGTGCTGCGACTTTAACAGATGAGTTGGGTTGACTTTGGAGAATCTGGGTACTTTGCCTTAACGTCTTCTCGGCTTGACGATAAAACCCTAAAGCTTGCAAAGCTTGCGCTTGATTAATGCGATTTTGAAGAACCGCCCTCTCGTCGCCTATTTTTGTATAAATATCAAGTGAAACTCGCCAAGTATCCAGGGCATCTTCAGCTTTGCTTTGAGCCAATTGCAGGCGACCTTTAATATCTAGAACTTGGGCTAGAATTTGCGAGGAGTCTTTGGTGTCTTTAGCAGTTTGTAGTAAGTTGAGACTTTGAGCGATCGCAGTTTCTGCCTCTGACCATTGTCCCAATTGCTGATAAGCTAATGAGAGATTACCCAGTGCGATCGCTTGCCTCAGTTCATCTCTATTAGCTTGTAATGCAGAGATAGCCTGTTGCCAAGAAGTAGCAGCTTCAGCAAACCGTTCAGCTTCATAGAATTTTCTTCCCTGTTCCAGCAAATTTTGGGCATCTGGCAACCTTTTAACAATGGAGTTTTCCGCAGTTACATGTGCGAAAGTGGGGGGCAATAACCCTGCGCCTAAGAACATAGCCAAAAGCAGCAGTACACTTAAAAAGCGTTTGATTTTCCGTAATTTAGATTTTTTTCTTGCCATGTTTTTGCCCCCATTCGCACCGCGTTTTTACTAAAAATAGACAGTGTAAACGTTGTTCAACCTCCCTGGCGTTGATTAAACGCACGGCAATCGGCTGTCCTCTGCCAGGAAGAATGAGGCGTGATGGGTGCAGAGCTAGTGAGAATTATATCGCCATTAGCAGCAGTTACCCAACCAGTAGCTTCTACTATGCGAGATGGTACTTGGCTAGTGGGATTTGTGGAAACTGCTGAAGTAGAGGGTTTACCTACTTCTGGGTTGAGAGTCACCAAATCTACCTGCACTGCGTCAGCGCTGAGGGCTTCACCCGGATTAGGTGGTAAGCCGCCGCGTCCAGTGATTGTAAAACTGCTCTGAGCTACAGCGCTACCTGCGGTACATGTCTGTGCTACTTGGGTATCAACTGGTACGGCTGGTAAGTTAACTAAGCCACTGTTAGGGTCAATATCAGGTGTGTTAAGTTCTACGGTGCCGTTAATTCCAAACTGGGAACTAGCGGTGATATCCGAAAGAGAGGTTGGGAACTGGCGGGGTTGAATGCCATAAATACCAAACGCTTGAATATCTACTCTTCCACCACTGCCTGTGTAAGCATTAGCAGTGATGTCGCTATTTTCGCTTGGAACGGCAACAATGAAGCCATTGGGGACATTGATGGTAATGTTGCCGCCGTCTCCAGACAGCTGTTCAGTTCCTGCGGTGGTGGATATCTGACTGTTGCGGCGCAGCAGCAATAAGTCTAAGTTTTGCAGCGTAATATTACCACCTTTGCCAGATGTAGTTTCGGCTGTGAGTTTTGCTTGGTTATCCAGCCAGATGGAGTGAGCTGCTACTTCTAAGTTGCCACCCCTCCCTGAACCTTGACTGCCCACAGTTACTTCAGCATCATCTCGGACAACCAACTGCCTAGTAGTAATCTTCAAGTCTCCCCCTTGAGCTGTGGAAGTCTTAGAAGTATTGGCAAACAGCCCACTGCTGCCAGCAAGGTTGACGCTATCGGTAGCATTTAGGGTGATGTTACCTGCCTTGCCGCTACTGGCACTCGTGGTGCGAACCTCTCCATTATTGACAGCTTCCAAGGTATTAACGTCAAGGATAACGTTACCACCATTCCCTTGTCCTAATGTACTGGCACTCAGCAGAGCACCATTGCTTACCGATAGCGATCGCGTCGTGATTTTAATGTCACCACCGTTGCCCATATCTATAGATGCCGCAGCGCTATATGCACCACTGAAAAATAACCCATTGCTTCTAGCTCCATCGAAAGAAACAGCATCTCTGGCTTGAATCTTTATACTGCCTGCATTCCCCTGTCCAAAGGTGGTGGCAATTAACTCACCGCCATTGGTTACTGATAATGACCCGGTTGTGATACGTATGTCTCCCCCGTTGCCAACGGCTCCAGCATCTACTGTACTGAATACCGCACTGGAGAATTCCCTCCCCTCTCCATCAAAGGAGACGGTATCACGGGCAGTAATCGTGACACTGCCGGCATCCCCCTGTCCCGTAGTACTGGCTACTAGTTCAGCGCCATTAGTTACTGAAAGTGACCCAGTTAAGATATCTATACCACCTCCCTTGCCTATTGCTCCAGCATTCACGCTGCTGAATATTGTACTTTCCTTATCAAAGGAGACGAAATTTGTAGCTTGAATCGTGACACTACCGCCATCTCCTTGCCCAGATGTACTGGCATTTAGTTCAGTACCATTTGTTCCCAATAAAGATCCAGTTATGATATTGATGTCTCCCCCCTTGCCCACGGCTCCACCATCCACTGTGCTTAGTACAGCACTCTCTTCAAAGGAGACTGTATCGCGGGCATTTATATTCACATTGCCTGCATTTCCTCGCCCTCTGGTACCGCTAGACAATTGAGCGCGATCTGTAAAATAAATCGACTCTGCCATGATGTTGATGTCACCTCCCTTGCCTAAACCTTCAAGTTCTACTCCGCTAAAGATTGCGCTTTGGTATCCATCGTTACTCCATCCTTGTAAAGAGACGGTATCACGAGCAGTAATGGTTATACTACCTGCTTTTCCCTGCCCAAAAGTGCTAGAACTTAGCTGACCACCATTTATAAGAGAAAGCGATCCAGTCGTGATGTTGATGTTGCCACTCTTGCCTACGGCTCCCTTCAACACATTGCTTATTGCGACACCCCTATTAAAGTAGACCGTATTGCGGGCATTTATATTCATACTGCCTGCATCCCCCTGTCCACTAGTGTTGGTTTGCAGTTGAGCGCCATCAGTTAAGGACAACGAATCGGAAAAGATAGTAACGTTGCCTCCATTGCCTATTGCTCGTAATGGCACATTATTAACGATATAGCTTTTTATAGCTTTGATTTCTCCTATGGCATTAAGGGTAATGTCTCCTGCAACAGTGTCAACTGACCCTAAACCTCGCCCAATGCCAGCGCTTAACACACTTGTTTCCAAAATGTCTATATTTCGGGCGTTAACTGTTATACTACCGCCACCAGCAGCTTCTACAAAAACACCAGCCCTATTAGTAAAAGATATATCTGCTCGCGTCACATTCTCAGGAAATATCAAGCTGAGATTATCGCGATCTACACCCAGCGTTACAGTACCAGGTTCGCCCAATCCTCCTAATTCAACTCTTCCACCATTAGCATTTAATTGTCCACCATCCATGCTGACATTACCACCCACTAGCAGCAAACTTTTTCCATCTGGCACTCGTAAACCTAATGCATCAAAGCCTGCTGGATCTGTTCCTGCGGGTGCAACTGAGTTATTTTGAATCGCTGCGTTTTGATTAATCTGATTAAACAGCAATGCTGAAGGATTAATAGTCAACAACGGTGAAGGGATATTTTTATCTGTAGCGCTAAAAAATCCGATATTTCCAAATTGCAGTGCATTCGCTGTTGTCGCAACAAAAGAACCACCAATATTCAATTGAGCATTCTGACCAAATACAATTCCATTGGGATTAATTAGAAACAGGTTAGCTGTACCATTAGCGCGGATTATCCCATCAATATTAGAAGCTGATCCACCCGTTACCCTACTAATGATATTTTGAATATCCGCAGCATTATTAAAGACAGCAGTGCCGCCAGCGGGGACAGAAAACTCCCCAAAACTGTGGAATAAGTTGCTTCCAGCTTGGGTTCCCCCTTCAATGGTTCTGATGTTCTCTTGTGTTGTAACACGAGAATTATTGGGTAGAGTGCTATCGGGGGTAATTTCGGCGAAAGCACAATTAAAAGGCAAAGCGAATGTCTGCAATACACCTTCGCCGATCGCACTACCCATCACCAAGCAACTGCCTAGTGCTAATTTCCAGCGCCAATGCTGCCTATATCGCTTCATTCTAGACATTGCAACCCTTAAATAACTAGCAAGTTAACTACAACCCCCTATAAGGATATATAGAAAACCCACAGTAGGATTGCGAGAAATAGTTACGAATAGTTACGCTGCGATGCCTGCGGCGGGCTACGCCAACGCACTAAATGTCTGCAATCAACCTCGCCTTTCTCAAAAAGAATTGCATCACAGTCTCTTCTCTAGAAATAATATCGACTGTACCCTCCATTCCTAATTGGATTGCACATTGGTGCTTTTCCCTACCTAGAGAAAGGCTTTCTGGCTCAATTGTTACCTGATAGAACCCACCAACGGCTGCCATCTTTTGGTTGGCAGATGTAGTGTCGGTGGCATTAGCAGCATTCCCTTGAGGTGCAATAGTATCTGGAGAAATTGTCTTAACCTTGCCTTTGAGAGTTCCATAATCTGGATAAGGACAAGCAGAAACCCGCATTTGTACCTTTTGACCTTGTTTCAATTTATTTTTATCCTGAAGTGCGATCGCTGCCTTAACCTCCAAGGGTGCATCACTGGGGACAATTTGGGCAATCTCCTGTCCAGCAGGCACTGTTTGACCAGAGTTTCGTAGGTTTAATTTAGAAATAATCCCGTCTGCTGTGGCAGTAATTATAGTCTGGCTGAGGTCGATATTTATTTGTTGGAGTTCGCGGGTGTCGCTCTCTAGCTGTTTTTGGATTTCAATTCGTTGTTGGATTAAAGCTTGACGTTCTTTATCTAAAGTAGCAATGCTGGCTTGACCCGTAGCTTTTTCTTGGGCAATGCGTTGAGAAGCGATCGCTATTTGTGCATTACTAGGATTGAGGGCAGTTTGGACATTTTGCAATTTAGCTTTAGCTGCCTGGAGAGCTTGTTCTTGCTGGCGAACAGCTAGCTGTGCTTCCTCAAATTGATCTTGAGACAAGGCTCCGGCTTTGGCTACAGTCTCATAGCGATTTCGCTTTGACTGGGCTGCTTTCAGACTAGCATCCGCAGCTTTGACATTAGCATCCGCTTCTTTGACATCAGTAGCGGTAGTAATAAGTTTATCTTGATAGTTCCGGCTGCGATCGCTTAATTCAGCTTCAGCGCCAGCAATAACCCGGTTGACGCGCTCAGTTTCAGCTAAAACTTGGTTATTAATCGAATTAATCTGAGCATTAATTTGCAAGAGTTGTAAACGACTTTGCCCAATGTTACTTTGCAGTTGGCTCTTTTTGGTTTGTAGCTTCGAGTTGTCAATAGTGGCAATGACATCGCCTTTTTTGACAACTTGATTCTCTGCAACAAAGACGCGCGTCACCTGACCTTCCGTAGCAGCTTGAACGAGCCGCAATTCACCAGCAGGACGGACAACAGCCTGTCCTTTAACTGTCACTTTATATTTGGTAACAGAGGCGAGTGGAACGCCTAACCCCACAGCACAGACAAGAACTAGTCCGCCCCAAGTAGTCCAACGACCAAGTGGCGGCAGAAACTCGTTGTCTTGAATTGGGGGCAAGTAGTCTGAGTTAGAATGGCTAATCATGCTATTTTAGTTAATGATTGTGCTTAATTTGCCGTTAGAGTTAGAAGATTTAGGCACTAAACCATTTGTAAATGGGTCAACACCGTCTAAAAAGTCTAAGTGTTCACCAGGTTGATGGCGCAGAGCCTCTGGAGTGCCTTGGATTTTTAAACGCCCTTCTTCCATCTGTACAATCCAATCAGCCCGCCCAATGACTTTGGGGCGATGGCTAATCATAATTGTGGTTTTGCCCTGCCGATGGGATAGCAGTCTATCTAGCAGTTTGGCTTCACTCACTGGGTCGAGAGCGCCAGTGGATTCATCTAAAATTAATACTGGTGGATCAGTAACTATAGCTCTAGCGATCGCTAATCTCTGCCGTTGTCCACCAGAAAGATTCGCGCCAAATTCGCCTAAAACAGTTTGATATTTATCGGGCAGTTTACTAATAAACTCATCTGCACCTGCAATCTCGCAAGCTTGCACAATTTGTTCAAAGGCGATTTGAGGATAGCTGAAGCGGAAGTTTTCAATAATTGAGCGACTCCAGAAGTGAGGTTCTTGAGGTACTAGTACCACCTGTTGACGCAGACATTCCATCGAGAGGTCTTGCTGATTATAGATGCCATAGCGGATATTGCCAGACTGGAGGAAATATAAACCAGCAAGCAGTTTGGCGAGGGTACTTTTTCCACAACCGGATTTACCAATCAGACCAATGACTTGACCGCCAGGGATAATTAGCGAAAAATCTTCCAGCAAGTCAACTCTACCTGCGTGGTGGAAATTAAGGTTGGTGCAAGTAATATCTACATTCCCCTTAAGTTCTGCCCAAGGCTTTTTCTCGTCTTTGTCGTCTTCTGGGGTAGCATCAATCACCTCCGTCAGCCGTTGGATGACAATCTGGGCAGTGATAAACTCATCAACTAAGCCGATGACTGAACCCAAAAAGCCAAGAAAGTTGCCACTCATACCACTAAACGCTAGCAACTGACCAATACTTAAAGTGTGATTAATTACCAAGTAAGAGCCTAACCACAGTAAGGCAATACTAGTAAAAGTAGAAATAATATTAGTAATTGTGCCACTGTAAAGCCCCAGCTTCATCATACTCCAGCCCAAGTTAGCAAGCCGACCATAATTTGCCTGATACTCTTGCCAAGCTTGGGGAGTGGCTTGGGTAGTTTTTAGCACCTGGACACCGCGAAAAGTTTCAACGAGAAAGCCTTGATTTTCTGTACCCAAGACGATCGCACTGCGGGTTTTCTGGCGCAAAGCCGGGAGAAAAAGCAGGTTGACGAGGGTGACAATAATAAAAGCAGCAAGGGAAGCCAAAGTCAGTCCCCAACTGTAAAAGAGCATGAAGCCCAAGGAAACCAAGGCAATAAAAAATTGGCTGGGTAAACCGAGGACAATTTGCGAAACTAGCTCATTGATGTGATCCACATCGGCAATGCGGCTGACTACTTCCCCACTGCGTCGTCCTTCAAAGTAGGAGAGGGGCAAGCGCAGGAGTTGTCGTCCGTATTCTAGAATCAGTCCTAATTGCAGTCGTTGACCAAAGTGACCGATTAGGTGAGATTGTACCAAACCGATCGCACTGCTAAATAGACTCATAGCGATCGCTCCAATTGCCACCACGGTTAGCAGTTGGGTATCTCCCCGCACGAGTACGTCATCGGTGAGCAATTGCATCATTAAGGGAGAGACAAGGGAAAGTAGTCCGATGACGATGTTGATTGCGATCGCTTGAATCAGAATAGCGCGATAGGGCAAAACCCGCATTAGATAACGCCCAAAGCCGCCAATTTTATCATCTGATTGCTGATAAAAGCGGCTGTCGTCTGGCGTTAGCAGCAACATGATGCCATTACCCCACCCTTCGAGTAACTCCTCACGGGTAAGGTAACGGATGCCTACACCTGGGTCAGCAATTACATATTTTTTCCCCTTTTGCCCATACAAAACTACCCAGTGATAGCCTTTCCAGTGAATGATGGCGGGTAGAGGGGCTTTATTTAATTGATCCAGTAGTTGTGCAGAGGCTTTGACTTGACGTGTATTAAATCCTAGAGTTTCTGCACCCCGCCTCAAACCCAGCAAACTGGTTCCCCGCGATCCAGTACCAACTGCTTCCCGCATTCGACTAATGGCAAAGGTGCGTCCGTAGTGTTTGGCAACCGTGGCAAGGCAAGCAGCACCACAGTCTTCTTCGCTGTGCTGAAGTACAGTTTGGTATTTCATGTACAAGATTTATGCAGAAGAGAAAGAGCAGTTGGGGCTTTTGTCCCAACCATATTTGGTTTTCAGTGTATTAGATGGTGTGTTGCAAAAATTTTCAAAAACCCTATATGTAATCAAGTTACAAACTGTAGTAATACTACAAATGGTGTTTAAAATTTTTTTTTGCAACACAACCTGACCGCCTGACCCAACTCAAAAATGAGTAGTAGAAATGATCGCTCTAACTAAATTCCTCAATCCAGAAGTCAGATGAGACTAACGGCGAAAAGCTAAAACCATCCTGCTAATAGGTGATCGGCCCTGATACCGTTTTGGGAAGATTAAACCCGTCAATTAAAAAGTTGAGCCTGAAGGCGACTCCATCGCGCACGTTTGCTGCAACAGTGATCACCTTTCCTGCGGAGTTTGGAGGAATCGTCCTTACGAAACTACTTATATCACGTAGGTTATCGGCACGCACGGCTTTAACTTTTATGGGGGAATTGATATTCTGATTCAATCGAATTGAAATGTCATTGAATTGACTAGTAGTCGTATATACCTTTGAGAATGTCTTTGATCCTATGTTAGGAATTGTTCCTGAGAAGGTTGATCTGGCTCCTCCTGTTAGAGAAGCAGACTTGTCATCTGAAATTTCTTCCAACACAGAGTCTAATTCAGTTAACAGTTGCTCATGCTGATTGACTTTCATCTTTTTCTCCTTTTCCTTTATTTCAGATTGATGTTGATGTGGAATTAGTGGTGTGTTGTCTAACTCAATTTCAAGTTTCTGAGATTAAATCTATAAAATCAAGGGTTTTAAACTAATTTATTACGCATAAATCAATGACTTATGTTTTCATTATTCAAATCTTTTATATTAAAAAAATACTTTAGTTTTCAAAACTAAAGTGTTATAACATCCTTTGACTATTCCGAATCATGGAATTTAAAACAGAGGCTATATCTATGTCCTTTGTGGTTGTTCACAACGCCAAAGCTTAAAAAGCCGTACTTCTGCTAATTCACATGATAAGTATGAACTTTTGTAACTAGTTGTGGAATTCATAGACTTTTGATTCCGATAAGTAAGCAGAGGTTCGCAAAGAAGCTAAACGAACTTCCAAAGAGTGCAAATTCTACCAAGGGGAATCGTTATGGAAAATCCAGGTCTTTGCTTAACACCCTTTCAGCGCAGATACCTACTGAAGAGCTTAGAAACCGACTTACGTACAGAATACCGCCGTCGCATTGAAATTATGCTGCTTTTCGATGCAGGTGAATCTCAGACTCAAATCTGTGAAGCTTTGGGATGTTCTCAAGAGACAGCACGCTACTGGATTGCGATCGCACAAACAGGACACGCTCACAAATGGAGCGATCGCTTAATGGGACGGCCTAAAACTGTGAATGAGCAATACCTCGCTCGCTTAAAAGAATTGGTAAGCCATAGTCCGCGCCTTGCTGGCTATTCATTTGAACACTGGACAGCACAATGGTTAAGCAAGCATTTGGCAAAAGAATTGGGAATTCAGGTTAGCAGTTGTCACATTAACCGTTTGCTCAAGGAGATGGGGCTTTCCACGCGACCAAAAGGCAACACAACTAACCAAGAAACCTCACACCAAAAAGATTTAGTGCGGCTTTTATAAAACCCACTTTCCGCACTTCATCGTGTAATACACGAGGATTTCCAACATCT
>JAHCSU010000629.1 GCA_023522315.1 Nostoc sp. CCCryo 231-06 | reverse complement strand
AATTTTTACTGTAATAGAAACTTTTGGATAATTTTAAAATTAGTCAAGTTAATATTTACGTGTATTTACTGATTGCAAAAACTTTACAAATAAATATTAAGTAAAGTAATCAGTAAATTCTCGCTTGTCTGCTCAATTGCAATAAGGATAAGTTTTTGTGAAAGTTTAAAAATTACCAAAAACTTTTAAAAAAGATAGTATAGTAATTTTTGATTCGTTACTTGTAAAAAGAACGCTGAAGCATAATTCGAGGAATTAAATCTAAATAAATAACTAAATTTGTCACCCTAAGTTCGATTTTCAAGTGAATATCTATATTTATAAATAGTGAAGAGTGAAAACGTGAAAAATCCTTGGATTAATAGTAGTGTAATAATTGGTGGAGCAACAGTTGTATTGATGGCTATCCAGCCTAGTTTTGCTCAAGTTGCGAAAGTAACAAACGTACAACTAAATCAAACAAATCAAGGCTTGAATTTAGTTTTGGACACTTCCACAGGCAAGCGTCCGCAAGTTTTTACCAGTAAGCGAGGAAACAGCTTTGTTGCAGACATCATCAACACGCAATTACAGCTACCTCAAGGAGACACTTTTCGCCAAGTTAACCCCGCCCCAGGAGTTGCTTCGGTAATTATTAATCGGTTGGATGAAAATAG
Organism: Nostoc sp. CCCryo 231-06; assembly: GCA_023522315.1. Taxonomy (GTDB): domain Bacteria; phylum Cyanobacteriota; class Cyanobacteriia; order Cyanobacteriales; family Nostocaceae; genus Nostoc. The sequence continues at coordinate 405 of JAHCSU010000629.1, read as the reverse complement.
CATTCGGATTGTAGTTACAGGCAGTAACAGCGCTCCTAATGGTCAAATTAGCGATCGCACAAACAAAGGATTTACGCTCAGTTTAACTCCAGGAGCGATCGCAACGCCCACTGCTGCAACGCCTGGTAGCCCAGCGCCTACCAGCACAGCGCAAACTCCTGGGGTAATGGTTCCCAATCCTAACGTCACCATTGACGGCAATGCTCCCACCGGAGGAGTTGCACCAGTATTACCTAGAGCAGTAGCCCCACCAGTGGGGGATATTGCCATATCTAACACCGATTCTTCGGCTTCTCAAATCGATTTAGGTACGCAAGAGCGAGTTCCCCGTCTAGTTTTAAGAGAAGCCCCAGTTCGAGAAGTCCTCGCCTTACTAGCCCGTGCCGCCGGACTAAACCTTGCTTT
>JAHCSU010000063.1 GCA_023522315.1 Nostoc sp. CCCryo 231-06 | reverse complement strand
AATTTGCGATCGCATCAGCAGGTTGCGGGACAGTGGCAAGCTAGAAGCGCCAGCAGAGGCAGTTTTGAAGTGTTTGGGAGAGTTGAAGCGCCCATATTTAACTGAGTTTGAGGAAAGGTTTTTAAGTTTTATAGAGCTTGAATGTGTAATTAGTAACTCACAAACAGACTGAATATTGACCCGGAGCTAATAGGTGGATAAGCTGTCGCGCTTTTAAATTGCACAAATAGCATTTCCCTTATTTTTTATCTTTTGTCCCCACTTAATAATGAGTTCTCCATCACATCATCTTCCCTTGGGTGTGAACATTCTACAAGTACGAGAGAAGCTAGAAAATTATTTTCAACATTCCCATCTTCAGACATCACAACAAATTCAAAACACAATTCAACACATTTACACTTTAGTTTAGTAATCTTAGAGTGAGAATGAAGTAGTCTTTTTAATGCTTGTAGTACAGTTTTTGCTACAACTCTAAGTTGAGTTGGCGATCGCACAGTTGGAATATTCAGTTTCTCACATATTCACCCATAATGTTCCCTTTGTCACCTTATGTATTACTTTATCCTATCTTATTCGGTAATCTTCTAGCGGGAAGGGAGTAGTTGTTTGGCACGCGGCGCGGTGTAACCGCGCCATTGCTTGTGACAGTTGCGTAAGTCCTGAGTAAAAATAAGAAAAGTAGGAAAAGTAGGGAAAGCAGATAATTTACATAAAGTGTTTACTATCAAGTTGTTATGGTGTAATGTAATTTAAAGTTCCAATGGATTCCATAAGAAAAACAAATAAAAGTGTATCAAAGATTGCTAACCTCAGTTTTATTGTCAGTGTCTAAATGTAAAAATTATTACTTACAAATACTTTATTTCCAATAAAAACTAGGTTTTATGATCTATAAAATAGAACAAAATAAAACTAAGCGGAGACGAGGAGTTGTACTCACTTCTATTGGAATTAAACGGTTACAAGAAGCAATTCTTTCTGTGGAGATTGTAGAAAACAAAGGCGAACATTTGAGTTTAGAACAACTCAGCGATCGCATTAATATTTCCTCTAGAACTTTGAGTAAATTATGGTCTTTAAGCGCAAATGTAGACCAAAAAACTGTAAAACTCTGCTTTAGCGCTTTTAATCTGGAATTACATAGCGAAGACTACACAGTCGCCAATGAAGCAAATGAGACTGAAACATCTGAGTTATTGTCTGTAGGTTCATATACAGAAGAAGATTCATCTCAACTTTCCCAATTCACCTCATTTGTTGAAGAACATCACGAACAAACTGAACAAATAGAAAATCTTCGGTCATACCCGGATGGCCCCGTACCTCTAGATTCTTACTTTTACATCGAACGTCCCCCACTAGAGAGAAAGATTTATCAAGAAGTAACTCAAAGTGGCTGTGTGATTCGGATTAGGGGCCCGAAACAGATGGGTAAAAGTTCTCTAGTATTGAGGCTGTTAGCCTTTGCACAGAAGCTTGGGTATCAGACTGTAAATCTGAATTGCGACCAATTTGATGTTGAGTGCCTAACTGATTTAAATAAGCTGTTGCGTCATCTTTGCTGGCAAATTGCAACAAAATTAGGTATTGATCCCAATCTCAAGTCAGAATGGAATGAAGAAATTGGTCCTAACTTGAGTAGCGGCTTCTATTTAGAAAACTATTTGTTTAATCAATGTCAAAGCCCAGTAGTTTTGGTGTTGAATGAAGTTGATCGTTTTTTTAAATATCCTCACATTTGTCAAGAGTTTTTTGCTTTGTTGCGGTCGTGGTGCGAGGAAGCACGGCATGTTCCCAACTGGCAAAAGCTAAGATTAGTCATGGTTTACTCTACAGAAGAGTATGCCTCTTTGGATATTAACCTCTCTCCTTTTAATATCGGTTTATCTATTCGTTTGAACGAATTTACCCAACCGCAAGTAGAAGATTTAGCTAGGCGATATGGTTTAAGTTCATGTACATCTAAAGATATTGCCCAACTGATGTCACTGGTAGGAGGACATCCAGCACTAATTCAAATTAGTTTGTACCATCTTTGCTCTCAAGAAATAACGCTACAAGAACTTATAGAGGATGCGATCGCCAATGGTAGCATCTACCGCTATCATCTATGGCGACACTGGCTTCAACTACAAGAAAATCCTAGACTAGCAAAGACTTATGCTAAAGTGCTGGCAGCAAAGCAAGATATTTCTGTTGATCCTATTGAGGCTTACAAGCTTGAAAGTTTGGGATTAATTCGCTTTGAGGGCGATCGCATATTACCACGTTTTGAACTCTACCGTGCTTATTTTCAAAAACAGTTATCAACAATTGTTTAACAATACATTTTCCGAAGAATAAAAAATGTAATTGCGTTAAATATCTCAAAATTGTGAGGTAAAATTTATTCTGCTTTGATAAGCCACATAAATCAAAATTTATCGTAATTGCGAAGGATTTTATTCACCAAACTATATTCCATTAATCAGCAATAAATATCAAGGAAAGTTAAGATATTTAAGAAGAAAGTAAATAATTTTTTTGAAAGTTAAGAAAGTTAAGAGTAAAAGTAGCGAAGATACTGTTTGTAAATTGAAATAGAACAGCCAAAGAAGTTGTATATGGAAAAAATAGTAATTGTTTTACCCGAAATAAACTAATAAATTGCATCGAATCGTACTGGAAAGGGGACAATATTTATTTTTTTAAAAAAACATTAAAAATGTTAATAATTATGTTATGTTCTTGTTTGATAACCACACTTCAATATGAGATATCAAGTAGGTGGTAGTCTCCGCAGTGATGACCCCACATATGTTATCCGTCAGGCAGACGAAAGACTTTATGACAGTTTGAAAGCTGGTGATTTTTGTTACGTCTTTAACTCTCGACAGATGGGCAAGTCATCCTTACTACAGCGCACAAGTCACCGTCTTCGAGAAGAAGGCTCTAGCTGTGTTTACTTAGATATGACCCGCTTGGGTATTGAGGTTACTACACCAGATCAATGGTACAAAGGCATTATTATTAGCTTGTTCTACAGCTTCAAGTTAGGATCGCAGGTCAATTTTAAACATTGGTGGGAGACGCAAGCTGGCATTTCTTCGGTGCAAAAATTACATTCCTTTGTGGAAGAAATTTTACTGCCAAATGTTAAGAGCGATTCTCTACAAAACGGCAAAGCTGAACGCATTTTCATCTTTATTGATGAAATTGATAGTCTGCTGAGTTTAAATTTCCCAATTAACGACTTTTTTGCTTGGATTCGTCAGTGCTATAACCTGCGACCAGAGAATCCAAAATTTGAACGCTTGGGATTTGCACTATTTGGTGTAGCTAGTCCCTCTGACCTTATAGCTGATAAACGCCGCACGCCCTTTAACCTTGGTAAAGCAATTGAGTTACAAGGCTTTAAACTAGATGAAGCCACGCCCCTGCTTCAAGGATTAAAGGAAGTAGTCACTCAACGACAAGCAATACTACAAGAGATTATTTATTGGACGGGAGGACAACCGTTTCTCACACAAAAACTCTGTGATTTAATTGTCCAACTTGCTTCTGAAAATACTACAGAAATGATTACTCTTGCTCCAGGTACAGAAGCATTGTGGATAGAGCAATTAGTAAAAACGCATATTATTCAACATTGGCAATCACAAGACGAACCTGAACATCTACGTACTATAAGAGATCGCCTACTATTCAACGAACAACAGGCTGGGCGGTTGTTGGGTATTTATCAGCAGGTGTTGCAAGCACCAGAGGCACTTGAGCAGGGAGCAGGGGGGCAGCACTTCTCTACGAGACGCTACGCGAACGCTCAGTGTGCAGGGTGCAGAGGAGAAGAGTTTTCCCCTTTGCCCCTCTTTCCCTCTCCCCCTTCACCTCTTAATTCTGTCCCGGTTGATGATAGTCGAGAACAGACAGAACTGTTGTTATCTGGTTTAGTGGAGAAACACAACGGCTATCTCAAAATTAAAAATCCCATCTATCGCAATGTTTTTAATGCCGAATGGGTATTAAGACAACTAGACAATCTCCGCCCATACTCACAGACATTCAATGCTTGGGTCGCATCAAGTTATCAAGATGAATCGCGCCTACTGCGAGGACAGGCACTCAAAGATGCTCAAAAATGGTCGCAGGGCAAAAGTCTGGGCGATTTAGATTATCGGTTTTTAGCCGCAAGTGTTGAATGCGATCGCATTGAAGTGCAAACGGCATTGGAGGCAGCACGGACTAAAGAAGTAGAGGCACGACTGATACTAGAAAAAGCACAACTCGTACAAGAGAAAAAGACAGCTAGATTGCAAAGGTTTTTGCTAGTTGGAGTGTTTATCGGGTTGCTCGTCTCTAGCAGTTTGGCGATCGGGAATTTCATTCTGTATCGTCAAACCAAAAAAAGCGAAGCTCAAGCTAAGAGTAGCGAAATTCGAGCGCTTGTATCTTCTTCAGTTGGACTGTTTGCCTCAAATCGCAGATTAGATGCGCTTGTAGAAGCAATTAAAGCCAAAGACAAACTGCTAAAACTAGGAATAGCAAACACAAATCTTGCACCTCTGGTTGAAGATGCACTAAAACAAGCAGTTTATGGAGCAGATGAATATAATCATCTTTCTGGTCATGCAGCAAGTGTTATGGCAGTAAATGTCAGCCCTGATAGTTCTTTAATTGCCTCAGCCAGCATAGATAAGACAATCAAACTTTGGCGACGTGATGGTACAGCAGTTGCAACTCTCAAAGGTCATCAGGGAGCAGTTAGGTCAGTCGCTTTTAGTCCTGACGGTCGGATACTTGCCTCGGCAAGTGAGGATGGTACTATTAAACTTTGGCAACGCGATGCCAAAGACGCATCGTGGCGCATTTCTAGAACATTTAAAGGTCACACAGCTTCAGTCTGGGGAGTAGCTTTTAGTCCTGATAGTCAAACCATTGCCTCTGCTGGTTGGGACAAAACGGTGAGAGTCTGGAAGCTAGACGGCACTTTGCTGAAAACGTTTCAAGGTTATACCGCTGGATTTTGGGGAGTAACTTTTAGTCCTGATAGTCAAACCATTGCGGCTGCCAATCTAGACAGGACAGTAAAACTTTGGAGACGAGACAGTTCAGGCTGGCAGAACGCCAAACCCCTACTACCTCTTTTCGGCCATACAGCTTGGGTTGTCGGCGTAGCTTTCAGTCCTGATAGCCAGACCATTGCTTCAGCCAGTGAAGACAAAACTGTTAAACTTTGGCAGCGAGACAGCACAGATGGCAATTATCGCCTTAATAAAACTCTTAAAGGTCATAGTGCAGGAGTTTCGGGAGTAGCCTTTAGTCCCGATGGTCAGACTATTGCCTCCGCTAGTCTCGACAAAACAATTAAACTTTGGAACATTGATGGAACAGAACTGAGAACGCTCAGAGGACATAGTGCATCTATTTGGGGAGTTACTTTCAGTCCTGACGGTAGCTTTATAGCTTCTGCGGGTGCAGAAAACCTTGTTCGACTCTGGCAGAGTGAAAATCAATTTCAAAAGAGTGTGATAGCTCACAGCGCAGGGATTTGGTCAATAGCGATCGCCTCAGATAGTTCCACCATCGCCACAGCTAGCCACGAAAATACTGTTAAATTTTGGAGTCGTCAAGGCAAATTGCTCAAAACTTTGACTGAAGAAAGCATAGTCTTCCAGGTTTCTTTCAGTGAGGATAACAAGTTAATTGCTCTTCCCGCTTATAATGATACGCTAAAACTCAAGCGACCAGATGGTACGTTAACCGCTAGTTACAAAAACCCTTATGGCAGAATGACAGCAGCGGTATTGAGTCCCGATGGTCAAGCGATCGCTATAGCTGGTGTTATGAATAATGTTCAGATATGGCACAGAGGTCGCCCTGCACCACAGATTTTAAAAGGACATCAAGCCGAAGTATGGCAAGTTGCATTTAGTCCCGACGGACAGCTGGTTGCCTCGGCTAGTGGCGATGGTACTGTTAAGCTGTGGACACTGGAGGGCAAATTGCTCAAAACCCTTGTCGGACATTCAGCAGCAGTATGGATAGTTGCCTTTAGTCCTGACGGTAAAATGGTGGCTTCTGGAAGCGGTGACAATACCATTAAGTTGTGGACACTTGACGGCAAATTGCTCAAAACATTTAAAGGTCACACAGGTGCAATTTGGGGTGTGGCGTTCAGTCCCGATGGCAAAATACTTGCTTCTGGGAGTGTAGATGGTACTGTCAAGCTTTGGAAACTTGATGGTACTGAACTAACGACCCTCAAAGGACATACCGCAGCGATTAGGAAAATTGCCATCAGCCGCGATGGAGCTTTTTTGGTTTCGGGGGGTGATGACAACACACTGATTTTTTGGAACTTGCAGCGCATTCTCAATCTAGATGTACTAACTTATGGTTGCAGTATAATTAAAGACTATTTGAAAACTAATATAGCTTTAGAAAAGAGCGATGGCTCCGCCAACGCCAAGGGCGAACGCTCTATTTGTAGTAAGCTTTAGACCATGAGAATACGCTAAACTACAACATAGCTTGAAGGGATAAATTGATTTCAAGGCAATTTGTTAAAAATATTTAGCTCCATTTAATTTATGAATAACAGCTTTGATCTAGCAGGAATTACTTTACCTGATGATATCCAATTAAAGCTTGAGGCTCTAAATTGTATAAAGCTAACCCCGTCCAATTCAGGAACTTACTTAGACTTTGACCATGATTTGCAGATAAATTTAGACAAAATCTTTAGCATTCATAGTACAGTCCCATATATGGATGTGGCAATTGATAGAATTATTGTTGAAATCTTTGGCAACCATGAAATCACAATATCTAAACCAAAATATAGAGTTTTCCAAAGCGAGCAAGAAATTGAATTCAGTTTTCAAGGTTTGCTAAATAACCAAAATATTGAATTATCTTTTGGGAAACAAACCATATTAAAATATCATCTGCCTACGCATTTCAGTTTTAGCTCTTTAACAAATACAATACCTCTTATTAACCATTTAAAACTCAGCAGCCCAGAATTAATTTTAACTAACATTGGTTATTCTTTTATACATTCAAAGTTAGGTTGTATCAACTTAAGCAGAGGATTTAACTTTATCGAAAATATTGATTTAAAGAATCTCCATCCAAATTTCAGTAGTTTTATTCATCAAAGCTTAAAAATTACTTGCTTCCAAGGCATAATAAGCTTTAATCCTGCGGGACAGGTCAGCTTAAAAGGAAATATTCCAGGTAATATTCAGCTATTTTCCCAGCAACAATTTAAGGCTACTTTTAATAACTTACTCATAGAGTTAAATATTGGGGCTGATTTAGAGCCAAACTTGGGATTAACTGGAAATCTGATTCTTCAAGGCTACGATCCCACCCAAGAAAACGAACCTAAATTACTTCTCTCTGGTAATCTTTCTCTGGAACCCGAATCTTTAACGGCATTCTTTTATCAACAAGGTAAAAAATCCTGGTGTAATCCCTATGGGTTGCTAGGAACTGAACTTCGTAATCTCAGGTTTCAAGGAGGCGGAACGTATTTACCTCCTTACTTCGATAACCTTGGCTTCATTGGTGATTTGAAATGGGAAAAAATAGACTTTGAGGTAGCATTCCTCATGGATACAAACGATCCAGAGAAATTAGCTTTAGTTTTAAATCCTAATCAAGCGGTTAGCTTAATAGATTTATGGCGTGGGCCAGTCGCTTCTTTTATTAACAAACAAGTAGGTTATTCAATCGATTTAGTTAATAAAGCGCTAGGTTTATTAGAAAGCTTAGTAAACTTAAATATTGAACCAATTGATGGGGATGGAGACGGAAAACTTAACCCATTAATTAAGTATGTTCCTTTTCCGACGACAATTGCAGGCCAACCGATATCAGAAGGGTTAGAAATTAATGGCAAAATTAATGATTGGGGTCATGAGGCAATCGTAATCGTTCAAAGCGACAAAAGTTTCAATAATATTAGCGGTTCCTTAAAAGTTAGTGAAATTGATTTAGGATTTCTGAAAATTAAGGGAACAGATGACGATAGTTTAGATTTAGCCCTAAAGGTAACACCTAGCGAACAGTATCTTCAAGGAGATGGTTATGTTGAGATTTTTGGCAATGAGATTGCGAACGTTGAATTTAAAATTAACTCTAATAATGCTACCTTCAAAAACTTTGACTTAAGTTTAGCTAATCTGTTGAGTATCGATGTTGATGCCCTGAATATTGATATAAAATCTGGTAGTGGTAGCGGTTCAGGAACAATTTCATTTTTGGGTAATACGCTAGCAGGCATTACTTTTGATATTATTCAAAATAGTGTTAACCTGAAGAATGTTCAGTTGAGTTTAGCAGGTTTCTTGACTTTCACTATTCCGAGCCTTACGGTTAACTTGATAAACAAAAGTGTATCAGGAACAGCAAATATTATTGCTTTTAATCAATCTTTAGGTAGCGGTATATTATCATTTAACACTCAGAGCGTGTCAATTAATAATGTAGCTATTAATTTAGGTAATATTCTCAAGCTCAATGTTCCTAAACTCAACCTTGATTCAACGAATAAAAAGGTTTTTGGTTTAGGTGATGTTACACTCCTTGGCAAACAATTCACTGCGTTAGGTATCAGTCTTAATGAGACCGGGTTTCAAGCTATAAGTAACTTCAACTTCGGCATTTTAGCTTTCAATGGTGCTACAGTTACTCTCAGCAAAGGCAGTAATGGTAATATAAATAATTCTGCTAGTATTGCAGGGAATCTCAAATTTCTAGGTTACACCTTTGCCAATACTACTGCTAGCATTAATAGCAGCAGATTAACTACATCGGGTAGCTTCAATTTTGCTGGCATTTTAATACTTAGAGGAGCTAAAAATCAGAAAAATGCCACGATAACACTCAACAAAGCCAAGAACGGACAATACAATTCTGTTAATATTGCTGGGAGTTTTTATCTTTTAGGTAAAGAGTTAACCTCAATTAATGCCAGCAATAGTATTGGAACTTTAAAAGTTTTGGGGATAAAAATCAATATTCACTCTGACCGAAGAAAGAAAATACATCAGTAAATTGCAAATTCTATTACTTTTCAAGTCTTAATTTATTGTTGTTTCTATAATTGATTATTTATAGTAACTTTTATGTATTAACTTACCTTGATACCAACAAATGATTTATCTACATCACTTATGAGAAATCTAGACCTATTAACTTCAATAACTTCATACTTTTCCGTTATAAATGCAGAAGTAATACTAGTTATTATATCTCCAAGATAAACTCTAGGTAATATTGGTAATTGAAAATTAAAAATTGATTTTGGAACAGTTTTAGCAATTAAACATAATCTTGCATCATTTACACACCATACGCCAGTAAATTTATTACCTGCAATCAATTCACTAGGTTTAGATAAAATAAATGTTTGAATCTTCGTTTGCTCATAAGTCATATCTTGCTTAAATTCAATAAAAATTTTTTCCCAATCTGTATTAAAACGCCATTTTCCAAAAAGCAAAACTTCTATTTCTATATCAGAAAGATTCATATTATTCATTAGCTCTATTTTACACTATTAACTTATGATATTTCGTTACAAATTTGGACACGAGAAAAGAATAAGTGCATCTGCCATACTAGCCAAGAATCAACCCGCCAAGCTCCCATTGATAGAGGTTCCGCAGATGAATTTGGAGGTAAATCAAAAATATCTTGGTCGTAGTGTAGCCATTTGACTGGTAAGTGTCCCATTGGTGTCGTTGGGGATAATTTAAAAGTTAGTTGGTTGTAATCTAGCCAGTTTCCCTCTTTTCGCCACCCCAAGCGATCGCCAAGTCTCTTTTCTGTTTCATAATCTACTTGAGCGCCTATTTCTTTCCAGATGCTTTGCTGTACACTAAAGCCAAAATAACCATGACTGTATTGTTGCCAAAGTCGATCGATAGTATAAAAAGCTTCACAAGAAAAGTTAAGAATATCTTCCTTATAAACTTCATTCCAATAATTCTTTCCCATGACTTGTAGCATTAATTTAGCGGTTTCAATATCAGCTTCTTTCCACTTCAGTTGTGCGAGTAGAGTTTGAAGTTGACTATAATCAATATTTTTACTATTTTTAAATTCTTTTACAGAGTTACTATGATTATTAGTTGGCTCTAATAATTCTGTTTTTTCAATAGAAAGTGCAGAATTTGTAGAAACGACATCTGTCTCTAATATCCCTAGCACTTTTCTTTGATCGACAAGTTGAGTAGATATATAATTAGATATTAAGTAAATTGTTTGTTCTAAAGCTATCCCATCATTATTTAACTCCAAATTAGTAATTTGTTCATTTAATAATTTAGACTCAACTAAGGCATCTTTTAATCTATCTCCTTTCTCATAACTTGCTACCAATAAATTGAGAATATTTTCAGAAATTGTATCAGGATCTTCTATGCTTAATAAGCTTGACTCAAAATTTAAACTACTAGTTGCTAAATTTTTAATTTCCCCTACAATTGCGTAAAAGTTTGCATCTAGTTTTACTACTTCGTCTATTAATGATTGAAATGGACTAAAGTAATCTTGTAAATAATCTTCAAAATTTGTTACTGTCTCAGCTATTTTTGCTATTTCTTGACGAATTTTTATTGCTTTTATTTGATATTCGTAAATTTCTTGATATACCCCTAACTCTTGAGCTATTTGCTGGACAGTTTGCTTTTGATTCTTAGTATCTTCTCCTAAACTTTTAATTCCTTGAGTTAGCAATTTAATTTTTTCTAACATCAAAAAGTTAGTATTACTCAAAAGTAAAATTGATTTGAGGTTTTCCTGCTTTTCCCATTTTAGTTTCTCAATGAGTTGCGGATTATTCTGATTTTTTATTTCTAGTTTGTTTCTTTCTGCATTTATATTTTTAATTTCTAGGTATTTTTGAGTAAACAAGTGTTTCCAATTATCAGTAAATTTTAATAAAAAATTTTGATAATTATCTTTATAACTTTCTAAAAAATCAATTAGTTGAGTATAGTCTTTAATTAATAATTTAGTCTTAGCGAAAATTTCTTCTTGGCTAATTTCCTGCTTTCGTTTGATTATTCCCCAAAAATAAGAATGATACTTACTACCTTGTTTAATTAATACTTGACATTCTTTAATTCTTTTTTGAACTGTTTTTAATTTTGAATTATTTATAATAGGTAATTGATAAGTTATTTCATAAATTGTAATAGATTTATAATTAATTATTTGTCTTTGCTTTTTAGTTAATATCACATTAGTTCTCACAAGAGTACCCGCTAAACTCTCACCCATTTCAAAACCTTTGAATTTTTGTCATAGCGGTAGGTTGCGCCATCTTTAGTAGTGATAGGCTTCCCTTGGCTTGCTCTGCTTCTAATGGTGGTAAGAGAATAGTCTGTTAATGCCTTAATTTCTTGATGAGTGAGCTTTTCGATTGTGTCTATTGCTACTGATATTTCTGGTTTTATTTGGAGTTCAGAGGAGCTATCTATCGTAATTTGAGCTTTTTCAGATGGAGCAATGACAATTGCTTTTTGTCGCTGATAATCCTGTACAGAAATAAGTTGCCAATGGGAATCTTCTTTTAGCTCTAGAACCCATTGATGATAGTTAAATAAACTCTCCCTATGTCCAACACTGATAAAAGTTGTTTTAGTTTCTTTTAGCTGTTGATATAAATTATCTTCATTAGTTAAATCCAAAGCACTGGTTGCTTCATCTAATATGGTGAAACTAGGATGAGTAATTAATAGTCGTGCGAAAGCCAGACGTTGTTGTTCTCCTAAAGACAATATATTCTCCCAAGGAACTTCTGTATCAAAGCCTTTTACACGGGTAAGCAAGTGTTGTAAGTTAACTTGTTGCAAAATTTGTTCGAGTTCGCTATCGCTCATTTTCCGGTCTGTATGCGGATAGAGTAATTGTTCGCGCAAAGTACCCAAAATGATATAAGGCCGTTGGGGTAAGAATAAGACTTCTTTTAGAGGAGGACGCACTAAACGACCAGTTCCCGCGTTCCATAAACCTGCGATCGCTCTTAATAAAGAACTTTTACCCCTACCGCTAGAGCCAACAATCAATAAGCCTCCGCTTGGCTGAACAGAGAGCGATAAATCTTCAACAATCACCTGCTCATAATTTGGCGTTTGTAAAGTAACATTTTCAAAAGCTAAATGTTCTTCTTCTATGACTTGAATGGTATTGACATTATCTGGTTGTTTACTAACAGCTTCTAAAGCATCTGAAAATTCAGCTAAACGCTTCACATAACTAGAAAATCGCCCGGAAATATTAAATTCACCTATTAACTCTCCCAACGCATTAGAAAACATAAAACAAGCAAAGCTAACTTGGTTAATTTCCCCAAAATCAATTTGATTCTGAATAAATAAAGGCGTGAGAATAAACATAGAAAATACACTAATAGCAGACTGATACGCTCTGCCAAAAGCGTCTTGACCTTTCTCCAAACTCAGCCTCCGTTCAGCAGTTTCTATAACATTATTAAATCGTCGCTGAATTATATTTAGTTCTTTCTCTTCTCCCTGAAAAAAAGCAATCGATTCAGCGTGATTGCGAACATGAGTTAGGCAATAAGTAAAGTCTGCCTTAAACGCAAGTTCTTGTTGATTAACTATATTTATTGCTTGATTCAAGTAAACAGCTATTGAATTACCAATAACTGTATAAATAATTAGATAAATTGCTATTTGTGGCGAAACTGTCCAGAGAATTATCAAAGCACTTCCCATTTCTAAAATTTTTTCTAGTAAGGCGCTTGAAAATCTCAAGGCACTACTAGTAATGGGTTCTATTTCTTGAGATAGACGTTGATCTGGATTATCTATATCAGATTGAAAATTTATTTTATAATAAGCTTGATTACTCAAATATTTTTCTAAAATATGATTATTTAACCATTTATACCAGTCAAGAGTAATTTTTTTTCTGACATATCTCAAAAAAGTTACCAAGATGACCATCACTAAAACAATTAAACAGGACAGCCATAAAGTACTGTTATATTTGTCAAGGTCTCTCTCTTCAATAACAATATCAATTACATAACGATTCCAGTAGCTATTTGCAGCACTTACACCGATAACTGAAACTATTAATAATACTAAAACAATGAGCATTCCCCACGAACGAATCACATCTGCGAATGCTCTTCCGTCTGCTTTTGTTGGATACCAATAAGGTTGAGCAACTACTTTCACATCTCCCCAAAATTGAGTTAACACTGAAAAAGGGTTTGTTGTGTTTTGCTCACGCGCAGATGGAGTTTGCATATTTTAAAGATAAGCCGTTATTAATTAGACTATTAATTTTGAAATGGCCTTTGAGAATTAAGTTAGACTCAGAGGCCATTTCTAGTTTTTGAAATTGAAGATTTTTATATTCCCCTAAATCCTCCTTAAAAAAGGAGACTAGGCAATATCAAATCGAATGTACTAGATTACTACCTCTTCGTCATCAACAATTTCTACTGTTCTCGGAGTAGGGCCTTGTCCAGGCTCAGTAATAACTACTGGGCTAATATGATGTTTCAGTTTGAGTTTGAGGTCATCTGTAATGGGTAATTCTTGAATTTCTTTGAGAAGAAATCTCACAGATTCGGTTTTGCTACGTTCTGTATAAATGAACTTGAGAACGGTTTCAATCCCAAATGCTCCGATATATTCCCCTAGAATGCCTACCAGACCAAGCAGTCCTAAACCTCCTAACAAGCCCAAAGGCCCGCCCAGCGATGAAAGCATAGCGACAACTGCGGCGACACTGCCCCCTGATGCAGACGTTGCAATCACGAAAAGTATACCAGGAAGGCCCAAACCAGCAATTTTTTTGACGAGTTCATCCATTGTACTTACCTACAATCCTTATAAGGTGAAAACATGACTAAGAGAGTGATTACTAATTTCTTTTTTGAAGAAATTAAAAATCTTATATCTTGCACCGTTTATCTGGTGCAAGATATAAGAAACCCGATTTAGCCCAATAAAAGACTACATAGTTCATCAATTTGTTGACTTTTTTCAGAAATTAGTCGATGGGCTAAAGCTTGTAGCTGACGAGTATTTTGTAGTTTGGTATTGTCTATTTCTTCTAGTTCTTCATCTAAAAATGTTTGAAAGCGATAATAAAAACTTTTGCCTTCTTTATCGCTAGGTTCAAACAACTGTTCTAATTGTCCAGATACTACTTCACTACCACCCTCAAACGCAATATTTAAAAGCGGTCTTCCCCATTGTAAGAGTCCCCAATTTTTGACTTCTTTATAAAGGTAGGCACTAGTCGGCGAACCTGTACCTAAAGAAACTACTAAAATATCTTCTGTATTGAGGACTTTTTTTTCTTGCCGTTTACTATTAATTTGTGCTTCTAAAATAGCTAAATGGGCTGGATTATTAGCAAATACTCCACCATCAATTAAAGTATAGGCACTGTTAGAATGTTGAGTATTTATCACACGATGGGGAGCAAAATAAGTCGGAGTGGCAGTCGTTGCCAATGCTGCATCTAGGAGCGAAAAGCCTGAACATAACTTGCGAAACTTTTGAGATTTTTTTTCTTCTTTTTCTAGTTTGTTTGTCAAAAATATTGGAATTCGCTGCTCAATATCATAACTAGTTACAAAAACTTCTTTAAGATTATTTTCTATAAGCGTGTAACCAAAATATTTTCTTAAAATTTCTGTTTTGCTTTCAGAAGGATATTTGGGCTGGAGAAATATATCCTCTATTGGGCCAAGTATTCTTTCAAATAATGGCTCATAAAATATTTCTACTCCATACTCAAGAAATAGTTGTACGAGAGCCTCAGCAGTATATTCAGCTAGTGGCAAATCATCAGATGAACTTAATCGGGGTTTAGTTAGTCCCAGTGCTAAAATTCCACCGCTTGAAGTGCCAGCAATTAAATCAAATAAACTAAATATAGGCTTTTGTGTCCGCCTTTCAATTTCTGCTAGGATAAATGCAGGAATAATACCCCGAATACCTCCTCCATCAATGGAAAGTATTTTATATTTGGGCTGGGCTTTTGTATTCATAGTTTCTGTCGGTTCCTCCTGAGTTAATGTTTGTGCTTGTTGGACATTAACGGAATCTTCAATTTGCTCTGTTTTGGTTTCTTCGTCGTATGACTTGAGAGTTATCAAGGTTGGGACAAACTCGGTTTCTTCAGTGTTTATTTGTGTTTGTTGAATTTCCTGTGGTTCGTCTTCCTTTTCGCTTACTAACGGTACTGTTGCTGCTAATAAAGTTGTAGTTAGTGTTGAGATATTTTCTTCAAGAATAACTGGTGTTTCAATTTGGATCTCTTCTTGGATATCCTCTTGATTGGATGATGGTGCTGCAAACGGAACTGGATTGGATGATTGTGTTGCAAATGGAATTTCTGCTAACTCCCAAGTAGGATTACCACGGAAATTTCCTTGATAAGACTTTCCAATTTGGTTTTTGACTGTTGTTCCTTGCCCGTCATCTAATTTCCAGTAAGCCACTAATCCTTCTTCATCTCCGACTATTAGCCCATAATGCTGGATCTGGATTTGTACCTGAGTACAGGGATAATTCCAAACGCTAATGTTTGCTAATTGTCCTTTAAAATAGACCTGTTTGTGTACAGTTGCGCCCAGAGTTACAGAACTTGTTGCTTTGTTTAAAGATGAACCTCTAAGAGAATCTGTGTATACACGGTTATCAAGATATACTGTTATTTCACCACTGTTAAAAACAATAGCAAAAAAGTGCCATTCTCCTATAGTTAATTCTCCATTACCGAAGGTTTTGATACCCTTACTCACAGTTTCATCAATATAAACATCTAAGCTGCCTGTTTCACTGATGCCGAATTCAAAATTATCGCTGTATCGTTCTGAAGAACGTGCAAAGAATACGTTGCGAGTTCCATAACTGGTAGCTTTATTTGTTAATTCATGCGGATTTATCCATCCTGAAACAGTAAATGCTGAACTCCCTTGAGCGAAAACGCCGCCAATATCATTTCTGCCAAAATCTATATAATCATTTACCCCATCAAATGTTAAAACTGTTTGTGTATCTGCTAGGTTTGTCACAAGGATTTTATCTCCAATATAAATAACTTCGTAATTTTAAAATAAGGTCTTAAATATTAATAATTTTAATCAGAAAATTCACTATTAACTTCCAAAATGGTAAGTAATGTAGATATGGTTGCTACTTTACTCTAAAGAAATTTCGACAAACATATCTTTGAACTTAGTACCTTTATGGTGGAGAAAAAAATAAACAATACTCTAATTTTTATTAGTTAGTAATACTTCTGCGATCGCCTGCGAAATAGGATAGTGTGGTGAATATATTTCCATCCAAAAAAATTCTCCGACTGGATTAACTTCGAGGAATATGTGCCGGCCATCGGGGGTGACAATAATATCAATTGCTCCATAGTTTAAGCCAAACTCAGCCATCAGGTTGAGCAGCTTTTTCTCAATATCTTCTGGCAAGTTGTATGGTTGCCAATTCTTACCTAAAGCTAGCCCCTCTTTGCGCCAGTCGTAAGTAGATCCTGACAAGCTTTGCGAGTCTACGGAGGCAGTAAATACGCGGTGTCCGACGATAGTTGTCCGCAACTCCAGGGCTTTGGGCACGTTTTCTTGAAATGTCATCGGACAAAAACGCAGCCCTTCCATATTCTCCAGATCATCAGCTGTAATTGGAGTAGTAAACACCACGTTTTCTCGTCCCTGCTCATCATAGATAGCAAAGGAAGAAAGCATCTTAGTTACTATACCTTGTTGACATTCTTGAGCAAATTGCTTGACTGCTTCAGGATTGTTTGAAGTCAGGCTAAGTGGAGTTAGAAGTCCAACTTGTCGTGCGACTTGCAACTGTAGTTGCTTATTATTAGCCCGATCGACATTTGACATTTTATCAAGGTGGAATCCTTGGAGGCTGGCAATCATACCTCTGACAGTGGCGCGACATTCGTTAATTGACGCATCTCTATATTGCTTGTCCATTGAGTTAGATATTTTCTGCCCATAGCGCATCCGCCGATACCAAACTGAGAACACTTCACTCAAATCGAGCTTTTGTTCGCCATCAGTAATAATTACCTGTTCAGTATCACCAGAGTAAATATCTAGCTTGACTTCGGTGGGATATCTGTCTGTGTCAAACCGAAATGCTTTTTCTCCTCTAGCCTCAATTTCTTTGATTACTAGAGGAATGCTTTCGTTGTCTTGGCTAAACGTAACTATTAATACGGTCATAATAAGTAGGAAGTATCAAATATTTAATTCTTTATCATTCTTCTTTTGTTTGAAGTAGGGCATCTGCGATCGCACTTGCAATAGGCAAGTCTAAATCTTTCTCTAGCATTCCCCATTCTCCCATAGGGTTGATTTCCAAAAAGACGTATTCGCCTGATGGTGTGAGGATGAAATCTAATGCTCCAAATAACAACCCAAATCTCCCCATAAAGGCTTTGAGACGACGAACTATTTCATCAGGAAGCTGGTGGTGTTGCCATGCGCCAACCTCAACACCTGGTTTACGCCAATCAACTTTGGCTGCTGCATACACATCTGCATTTAGCGCCCCCACAAATACATTGCCATTCACATACACCACTCGCAATTCTTGCTGCTTGGGGATTTGCTCTTGAAAAATCATTGGGCAATAGCGCAGTGACTCGGCATCTTCTAAGTCTTCTTTTTTGACGATGCTGGTGTAAAGAAAGAGAGAGGAGTTAGCTTCCATACTGCGGGAAAGAGCAGTTAATAATTTGCTCACCATTTTACCCTTGACTTGCGCGAAAAACTCTCGTGCTGACTCAGCTTTGTTTGTTACAAGAGTCTGGGGAATGACGAAATCTATCTCAGAGGCAATCCGCAGTTGCCGCAGCTTATTATTTGCATAATTTATCCGCTCTAGATCATCTACCCAACGAGCCTCTCTAAGACTGTCCCAAAAACCATCTAAGGTTGCTTTTGATTCTCTAACACAAGCTTCTCGGAACTTTGGAGCTAATTGTGAACTTAGTTCTGGTTCCCAAATGCGCCGCATCCATACAGTTTGCACCTGCTCTGTGCTGATAGAGTAATTGCCATATTCTATAGTGTGATAGCTTCTGGATTCGTCAAAGTGTGCTACTAATTGCACTTGTTGGGGAAACTTATCGGTGTCAAGGCGAATCGGTTTTACCCCTTTTTTTGACAAGGCTTGTGCCACTCTATCTATTGTGAAGAAATCACCACTGTGGGTGATTAATAAAACAATGTCACGCGACAGGTGCATAAAAAATTTTCTAGCTTCGTTTTTAGCAGCTAGATGTTAAGGAATACCTAAAGAAGTTTTTCTCTAGATATTTAAGTTCTTCAAGAAGTAGGTAATCTAAAAAATAAAGGCGATCGCCTGTATATTATCAATACTGCAATATGGAGCGATCGCACTTCCAGAAGTAGTTTTCAGTTAGTTCATAACTGCAACTCTCTCATTTATTGAGATGAAGTTGGATTCTCCCCCCTGCTTACACATCTGTATATAGGTGTAGGATATTTTTAGTTATTGACCCCTTAACGGTCTTCTAAATCAGAAGGAAACTTGAAAGTAAAAGGAGGAGGAGGAGGGGTAGTAGTATCTGGCTTCTCAGTTGTAGATTGCTCTTGCAAGAAGCGTGCGAAGAATGGCAATACTTGGATATCTGATACTTCGGCTGTATTTGTATACATTGTTATTTTTCCTTTGGGAAAATTTGTCAGACTAAAGCTATGTTTAGTAGATTTCTAGTTGAGTTGAGGTTGTCAATGGTCAATAGTCAATTCTGAATCGTCAAAAAATCTATATTCTGGACTTTTGACAACTTTTACCTTGAGTTAATCTACTAGTTGGGTAAGTCCTATTGTTTTAGCCATTAAACATATATCATTAATTAAGTTTGTGTGCAAGGAAAGTTAAGACACTTAAGAAATTAATGAGAAGATAGTTAAAACCCACATTCCGCAAGTTAGTTTGAAAACCTTGGTATTTCCTATAAAACAACTGTGGCAAGCTTTTCAGCGATTGAGCCTGTATTATGCGGCGCCCGCCAGTAATTATTCATTAAATTTTGAACATTTTTAACTGTCCTCTTAAGTGTCTTAACTTTCTTCTTAAGTGTCTTAAGTTTCTTAAGTGTCTTAAGTTTCTTCTTAAGTGTCTTAAGTTTCTTAACTATCCTCTTAACTGCTATTGCATTTTCTGTATAAAGCTGAGATTATCTATGCTAGATTAATTGTAGAAAAATAGTAAATTAAGTTATAGATATAGGACTCATATCTGATTTTTGAAGAAGATTTCAGATCAAACCCTGATAAAACGGGCTTTTCAGTCTCAGTATGTTTTCAGAAATCAAATCGGAGTCCTATATAAATTTTAGTTTTAATGAACACTAATTTTCATTCCTATAATAGCGGAACCTAAGAAGGATATAGAAACTAATGCAGTTAAATAATAATAGGCAATTTTTAGCAAATTCAAGTAATAAAAATTTTATATATAGGAAAATAGAAGTTGCTATCCGGTCAAGCTTAACTGTAGATGATTGTGTAGTCATAGAGAGAGAAACCCAAAAACGAAAACAGGAGCTAATTGCCTACGTAGTTCCATCCGGTTTATTTGCACCAGAACAATTGTTGTTTCACCTGCAAACAATTCTGCCTAGCGAATTGATGCCCACAGCACTTGTACCAGTTTCCACCATCCCTCTAACAGTTACAGGACAGTTAGACAAAGCTGCTCTAGCTAATTTAGAAGTTATTGAGTCTAACTTAATGCGTCGCATAGAGGAGCAATTAGAGTCATTGTCAGAAATTGAGCGTGTTAAGGTGGTTGTTGAACCGTTTGTTAGAAGTGTTCCTCCTGTGCATTTGGAGGATTTGCTAGACGAGACTCAAGCGATGCCTCCGGTAACATCTCCGAAGATTGCTCCTGAACATAGTCAGCAAAATATACTTGTCACTAAAACAGCCGGTGAAGCATTATTACCAAAAGCTTTAGTACCAGTGTCAGGGATACCTTTAACTGCTACAGGAGAGGTAGACGAATTGGCTCTGATGAACATTCCTGTTATTGATGAAAGTTTAATTGGGCAAGTAGAAAAGCAACTTAATTATCATCACAAAATTGAACAGGCAGTGGTAGTGGTACAGGAGTTGAGAAAGAAGATTCTCCCACTCCATTTGTCAGATTTGATCCCAGGTTGGCAACACCAGAACGCGAGTGCTAACCTTACCCCACTTCCCAAAGACTCCCAATCAAATAGACAACAATATTTCTCAGAATCGAAGCCACTGGCCATCAGCCACGGCGATATTCTCCGTAGCGATCGCAATGCACCTATTACCTTGCCCGAAGTTTTACAAAAAGCCGCGCAACAAGTTGCAAGTGGAGAAATTATTTACCTGTTGCCCGATGGAACAGAACTACGCCAATCTTATGCTGAGTTACTTGAAGTTGCAGAGCGAATTCTTAGTGGTTTGAGAAAGTTGGGACTCAAGCCAAAAAACAAAGTCATATTGCAGATAGAACTTAGCTGTGACATTATTCCAGCTTTTTGGGGCTGCCTATTGGGAGGCTTTGTACCCGTTATTATGGAAGTACCACCGACTTATAGAGAATCAAACAAGGTGGTGGATAAGCTTTGTTATATTTGGCAGTTCTTAGATAGTCCAGTCATTTTAACTACGGAAGCTCTCAAACAAGAAGTAGAATTACTATCGCAATGGCTACCAACAGAACGCCTAAATATAGGCACAATTGAAGTATTAAAATGCAATCCTGTCAGCAAACAATATCACCATAGTCAACCAGATGAGGTAGCTCTTTTCAACCTGACTTCTGGCAGTACAGGAATACCAAAATGTGTTCAATTGACTCATAAAAATCTCATTGCTCGCGCCAGAGGAGCTAACCAACTCAATCAACACGAGCGAGAAGATGTAATTTTGAATTGGCTGCCGTTCGATCACATTGGCAGCATTTCCGACTGGCATATCCGTGGTGTTGTATTGGGTTGCACCCTGGTTTATGCACAAAAAGAATATATCTTGGGTCGCATCCTCAACTGGTTGGATTTGATTCATAAATACCGGATTACTCATAGTTGGGCTCCTAACTTTGCCTATGCAATAGTTAATGACTCCCTCAAACAAGAACCAGAACAGACTTGGAACTTATCGTGCGTGAAATTCCTACTTACAGCTGGTGAAGCAGTATCTAGTAAAGCTGTGGAGGATTTTCGAGAAAATTTAGTTGTTTATGGACTCAAAGCAACGGCAATTAGACCAGCTTTTGGGATGGCAGAGATGGGTTCGGGGATTACATATTATCAGCCCATTAAGGAAGCACCTTTATTGTTTCACAGCGTAGAAAAATCTATATTCCAAGGTACTATTAAGCGAGTAGAAATAAACTATCCGAATCATCATACTTTTACCGATTTAGGCTCAGTCATTTCAGGAATTACCATTCGCATAGTAGACGAGCAAAACTCTGTATTAAGAGAAGACACTATAGGGCATTTGCAAGTCAAAGGTGATGCAGTTTCTCGCGGATATTACAACAACCACGATGCCAATAGTCAATCCTTTTTAAAAGATGGCTGGTTTGATACTGGAGATTTAGGATTTATTGCTAACAGACAATTGGTGATTACTGGTCGCGCCAAGGAAACTATCATCATCAATGGAGCTAACTACTACAGTCATGAAATTGAAGGAATAGTTGAAGAAATTACAGAAATTGAAGTTTCCTACACCGCCGCTTGTGCAGTCTGTAATGCTGATGGTGCAACAGAGAAACTAGCCATCTTCTTCAGTTCGCCGATTACAGAAGAACCAAAACTGTTAGAGCTACTGAAGAAAATTCGGCAGACAGTGGTGAATAAAATCGGATTAAATCCTGATTATTTAGTTTTATTAGCTAAAGAAGATATTCCCAAAACCGTGATTGGTAAAATCCAGCGATCGCAACTTCGCGATCGCTTTCATGCAGGTGAGTTTAACTTAATTCTCAAGCAATTCGACATCTTACTAGGCAATACCAACACTATTCCTGATTGGTTCTACCAAAAAGTCTGGCGACGTAAGCAAGCCAAGGTTTTGAAGACTTTATCCCAAAGTGGTCTGACTATAGTATTCCTTGACGAGTTAGGATTAGGGACATTTATTTGTCAGCAACTGGAACAGCAAAACCTGCCCTATGTGTGTGTCTCACCCGGTTATGATTTTGCTAAAAAAAGTCCCAATCACTTCTGTTTAACTCCTGGCAACGCAGACCATTATCAGCTATTACTTGAGACCATAAAGGCAGATAAGCTGACTATCGGTCAGATTATCCATCTGTGGAATTATCAAGAGTATAGCGGAGAAATCAAAAGCATAGAAGCTCTTGAAAAAGCACAAGAACAGGGAATTTACAGTTTATTGTTTCTTGTTCAAGCCCTAGCAAAAACTCAGAATTACCAAGATATAGTTCAGTTATTGTTTGTTTCTAGCTACACCCAGTCTACACAAACAACAGACAAGATAGCTTATGAAAAATCTCCCGTTCTCGGTGTAATTAAAAGTATTCCCCAGGAAATACCTTGGTTAAATTGTCGTCACATCGATTTGACACCAAATTCGATACAGGTGGATGGAAACTATCTTCTACAAGAACTCCAGGTTTTATCAAAAGATCAAGAGGTAGCTTACCGCAACGGACAGCGTTTTGTTGCAGGTTTGGAAAAAGTTAATCTGCAAAAAAAACCAAAGCAAGAACTTCCCTTTAAATCAGGCGGAATGTATCTGATTAGCGGCGGACTTGGGGGTGTTGCAGTTGAAATTGCTAAATATCTAATTAAGTTTTTTAATGCCAAATTATTATTAGTAGGTCGCACTCCTCTATCGGCTACAGATGTTGCATCAAATGACTCTGCAACAATGTCAGACAAGATTAAAGCTTATCAAGAATTAAAGCAGCTGGGATCGGTGGTTTATGAGACAGTGGATATCTGTGATTTTCAAGCTGTTCAACAAGTAGTGGAGAAAGCCAAGGCTAACTGGGGAAGTCAGCTGGATGGGGTGATTCATCTAGCGGGAACTTATCACGAACAAATGTTAGTGGATGAAACACCACAGAGTTTAGCTGCAATTTTACGTCCTAAAGTGTTAGGTGCTTGGGTACTGCATCAGGTGTTGAACAAGCAAGGGCAGGGGGTTTTAATTAGCTTTTCGTCTTTAGCGAGTTTCTTTGGTGGAGCCACCATTTCTGCTTATGCTGCTGCTAACAATTTTTTAGAAAGCTTTAATCAATATCAACGTTCTGTTGGTGGGTTGCAGAGCTATTGCTTTGCTTGGACAATTTGGCGTGACACAGGGATTAACAAAGGGTATCAGAGGCAAGAAATCACTCACGCTCAAGGCTTTTATGAGATGAGTCTGCAACAAGGGTTATATTCCTTGTTAACTGTTTTATATCATGACCAAGCACAGCTGATAGTCGGTTTAGATGGCAGCAATCCCAAAATTCGGCGTTTTACCTCGGAGTTTCCAGGGTTACAGAAATTAACTGCCTATTTCACTACGAAGAACGGTTCTCCCGTCCCAGAGTTATCAGATTTTACAGTATGCGATCGCTTCACAACCACCGTTAACTGTGACTTCGTGCAACTATCAGAAATGCCCCTCACCGCCAAGGGCGAAATCAATCGAGACTTATTGGCTAGGGGGATGACTCGTACAGGAGCGATCGCTCCCCGAAATGAAACGGAACGGCAAATAGCTCAAACCTGGCAAGAGGTTTTAGGCATACCCCAGATCGGCATTCACGACAACTTCTTTGAACTAGGAGGAAATTCTTTGCTAGCCTTCCAAGTCATTTCTCGGTTGCGCGAGACTTTTTCTGTTGAATTGTCGCCAAATCGTTTTTTTGCATCCCCGACTGTAGCTGGTTTGGGAGAAAGCCTTGAAGCGCTACAAACTGTTGTCACCAAGTGGAATGTAGCTATGGATGACGCAGAAAAAGAATATGAGGGAGGGGTATTATAAATGACAATAATAGAATTTGTATCTTATTTAAATAGTTTAGGTATAAAAATTTGGCTGGAAGGCGGCCAGTTAAACTATCGCGCTCCCAAGGGAGTGATGAACCCAGACCTCAAAAACCAACTGCTAGGGCGCCAATCAGAAATCCTGGCTTTTCTAGAAGAAGCTCAGACTGCAACAGACTCCTCCTTTGAGCCAATACTATCTATAAAGCGTTCTGGAGACTTGCCTTTATCCTTTGCCCAGCAGAGGATGTGGTTTCTCTATCAATTAGAGAGCCAAAGCCCGTTTTATAACGAGGGTTTACAGCTGCGCGTTGAAGGTGTACTCAACGTAGAAGCTCTACAGCAAAGTATCAACAAAATCATTCACCGCCACGAGATTTTACGGACAACATTTCCAGCAGTGGATGGAAAACCCTTGCAGGTAATTTCTCCCAGCTTGGCGTTGGCAATACCAGTTCTGGATTTGCAAGGCTTAGAAGAATCAGAAGTACAACAGATTGTCACCAAGGAAGCTCGGCAACCTTTTGATTTGAATAATGGCCCTTTGTTGCGAGTCACTTTACTACGCCTGGGGTCAGAGTCCCACGTGCTGGTATTGATCATGCACCATATCATCACGGATGGCTGGTCAATGGGGATATTCATCCAAGAGTTGTCTCTTCTCTACCGAGCTTTTACTCTTAATTCCCCTTTGCTCCTCCCTGAGTTGCTTATCCAGTATGCTGATTTTGCAGTTTGGCAGCGACAATGGTTGTCCGAGGAAATTCAAAAACAGCAACTGAACTACTGGAAGCAACAGTTAGCCGATGCGCCACCCTTATTAGAACTACCCACAGACAAACCACGCCCCGCCGTTCAGACTTTCTGTGGTGCTACCCAGGAATTTCAAATTGACCGGGATTTGAGCCAGCAAATCAAAACCTTCAGCCAACAGTCAGGAGCTACCCTATTTCATACCCTACTGGCGGCTTTCGTCGTTTTAATGTTTCGCTACAGTGGTCAAGATGATATCTGCATTGGTAGCCCCATTGCCAACCGCAACCGCAGAGAAATAGAATTATTGATTGGCTTTTTTGTCAATACATTGGTACTACGTAACCAGATCGAGGGAAATCCGAGTTTTAGTGAGTTTCTCTCTCAAGTGCGACAAGTTGCAACGTCTGCTTACACTCACCAAGATGTTCCTTTTGAACAAGTGGTAGAAGTGTTGCAGCCAGAACGTTCTCTGAGCTACAATCCCCTATTCCAAGTGGTGTTTGTCTTAGAGAATTTCTTGTTGGATACATTAGAATTGCCTGATGTTACCCTGACTCCTCGATTTGTAGAACGTCGAACATCTCAATTTGATTTGACCTTGGCCGTTTGGGAGACAAAAGCGGGACTGATAGGTTCGTGGGAATATAACAGCGACCTATTTGAGCCAGATACCATTGCGAGGATGACAAGTCATTTCCAGACTTTGTTAGCAGCGATTATTGCTAATCCAAATCAACCCATTGGTGAATTACCACTGTTGAACCAGCAAGAGCGGCATCAGTTGCTAGTGGAATGGAATGATACTTATACGCCTTATCCTAAGAGCAAATGCATCCATGAGTTGTTTGAAGAGCAGGTAGAAAAAACACCAAATGCGATCGCAGTAGTCTATGAGGATGAGTCCCTCACATACCAACAGTTGAACGATCGCGCCAATCAGTTAGCACATTATCTGCAAACTTTAGGTGTGGGTGCAGAGGTATTAGTAGGAATTTGCATCGAGCGATCGCCCATAATGGTGGTAGGATTGCTGGCCATTCTCAAGGCTGGTGGGGCTTATATACCGCTTGACCCGGCATATCCCCAAGAGCGATTGGCTTATATGTTGCAAGATGCAAAAGTACCAGTCTTACTAACTCAACAAGAGTTAATATCACAGTTACCTCAAACTCAAGCTAGAGTGGTCTGCTTAGAGATTGACTCGGAGGTAATTAGCACTTACAGTCAGGAAAACCCCACTAGCGAAGCATCAGTTCATCACCTAGCTTACGTAATTTATACATCTGGTTCTACGGGACAGCCTAAAGGCGTTGCCGTTATACATCAGGCTGTCAATCGCTTAGTCTGCAACACCAACTATATAAACTTAACAGCTAAACACCGAGTAGCTCAAGCCTCCAATGCAACTTTTGATGCTGCTACCTTTGAAATTTGGGGGGCTTTACTAAATGGAGCTACCTTAGTAGGTATTGCGAAGGACGTACTGCTTGCACCGCTAGAACTTGCTACACAACTGTGTAAGCACCAGATAGATGTTTTATTTGTCACAACAGCTTTGTTTAACCAGTTGGTTAATCAAGCGCCTGGAATCTTCAAAACCCTAGAAACAGTTCTATTCGGTGGGGAGGCGGTTGATCCCACTACAGTTAAAGCAATACTACAGCATCAGCCACCAAAACGGTTGCTTCACGTTTACGGGCCAACTGAAAATACTACCTTCTCATCGTGGTACTTAGTCCAAGAAGTACCAGATAAAGCGACTAACTTGCCAATTGGTTGTCCCATCGCCAATACACAAATCTACATTCTAGATCGCCATCTACAACCCGCACCTATTGGGGTTCCTGGCGAACTATACGTTGGAGGTAATGGTTTAGCTAGAGGTTATCTCAACCGCCCAGAGTTAACCGAAAAAAGCTTTATCCAAAACCCATTTAAGCATGACAATTGCGTTAGCGAAGCGTGTACAAAGTACTCTCGCTTGTACAAAACAGGAGATTTAGCTCGTTACTTACCCGACGGTAATATAGAATTTTTGGGTCGCATTGACAATCAAGTTAAAATTCGCGGCTTCCGCATTGAACTTTCGGAAATTGAAGCTACTTTAACTCAACACCCCCAGGTAAGTGACGCTGTGGCGATCGCCAGAGAAGATATACCCGGTGTGAAGAGTTTGGCTGCATATATCATCCCAGAACTGACACAGCCAACTAGTGATGAGCTACGCCTGTTTCTCCAGTCAAAGCTCCCCAGTTACATGATACCTGCATCCTTCACATTTCTAGAAGTTCTACCTATTACCCCCAACGGCAAGGTAGACCGTCGTGCATTACCAGTACCGGAGTTAGAGTCTGATGAATCGATAGGTTTTATCTCTCCCCGTACCCATACTGAAGAAGTCTTGACCAAGATTTGGCAGGAGGTTTTAATACTAAAACAAGTCGGTATCCATGACAACTTCTTTGAATTAGGTGGGGATTCCATCATTGGTATCCAAATTGTTGCCAGAGCTAATCAAGCTGGACTAAAACTTACTCCCAAACAAATATTTCAACACCAAACAATTGCTGAATTAGCTGCTGTTGCTGGTATAATTAATTCAGTTAAATCAGAACAAGGTTTAGTTACAGGGCTTGTCCCTCTAACACCAATTTCGCACTGGTTCTTTGAGCAAAATCTGTCGGAACCCGATCACTTTAACCAATCCTTCTTGCTAGAAGTTCCCGCAAATTTGCAACCGGAATTATTAGAGGAGGCACTACAAAAGTTACTGTACCATCACGACGCTTTACGCCTGCGGTTTGTGCAGCAGGAGGGGCAATGGCAGCAGTACAACAGTGATGCCAGCGATGAAGTATCGTTGGGTATTGCAGATTTATCATATCTGCCCCCAGCAGAACAGTTAGAGGCGATCGCAGCCAGAGCAGACGCAGCACAAAAGACGCTGAACTTAACAGATGGGCCGCTGATGGGGGTCGTTCTGTTTAACTTAGGCAATTCCCCCGGACGGTTACTCATCGTCATCCATCACTTGGCTGTCGATGGCATCTCATGGCGGATTTTGCTAGAAGACTTATCTGAAGCATACAAACAATTAGAAGTTGGCAAAAGTATCCAACTACCTGCAAAAACAACTTCCTTTAAGGATTGGGCAATGCGATTGCAGAATTATGCCCGTAGTCAAGAACTCCATTCACAGCTAAATTATTGGCTGGACTCAATGGGGTTCCCAATTGCTCCTTTACCGTTGGATTATGCTGCTGTTGCCCAAGATAACACTGTCGCTTCTAGTCGGATTGTGTCTGTATACCTGAGTGTAGAACAGACTCGCGCCCTGTTGCAAGATGTGCCTGGAGCTTACAACACCCAAATTAATGATGTGCTGTTGACAGAGTTGGTGCGGGCTTTCACTCATTGGACGGGTTCTCACTCCCTACTGATTAATTTAGAAGGTCACGGACGAGAGGACTTGTTTGAAGATGTGGACTTGTCCCGCACAGTAGGCTGGTTTACTAGTATATTCCCCGTGCTGTTAAAACTTGAGGATCGCAACGATCCCGGAGAGGTTCTCAAGTCGGTAAAAGAGCAACTGCGCCGGATTCCCAACCGGGGTATTGATTATGGCATCTTGCGCTATCTTAGCCCGGATGAGAGCGATCGCGATCAATTACAAGCCTTCCCCCAAGCCGAGGTGAGCTTTAACTACTTGGGTCAATTCGATCAAACCCAATTAACAACCCTGGGATGGAAATATGCCCAAGAGTCTAGCGGTTCCATCCACAGCCCCAAAGGACAGCGCCGCCATTTGTTAACTGTAAATGGATTAGTTGTTGAAGGGAGGCTGAAATTAGAATGGCAATATAGCGAACATTTTCATAGCTGGGCCACTGTAGAAAATCTGGCTAATGAATATATAGAAGCTTTAGAAACTATTATTACCCACTGCTTATCCCCAGAGGCAGGTGGCTATACTCCTTCAGATTTCCCGGAAGTTGAGTTTAGCCAAGAAGCTTTGGACGAACTGCTAGCAGAAATTAATTAAATAAAGTCGTCCACATATAGAAACACAGTTTCTGTTTTAACAAGGTTTTCTGCTAACAAACTAAATTTTAGGAGGCTATCTATAACCAAGCTACCAATGACTTGCCAGAAAAAAATATCATGATGATTACTTAGAAAAAACTATGCTGGAATTTCAGATTGAATTTCAACCCCGTATCCCTCCTTCAAAAAATTTAGTCATAGGTACTTTGGGGCCTACTGCTACTAGTAGTGACTACGCTGCCAAGCATATAACCAAGCATCTGCTATCAGAAGAATTTACTGTATCAACTCAGTTGTTTGATAGTTTTATAGATATTAAAGAAGCTTTGCTGCAAGACAAGGTGGATCTGGCTTTAGTTCCTCATGCTTACGACCGAATTAATGAGTTTTACATGGAGCCAAGTATCGATCTAGGCTTTATTTTTATATATCCCACTCCAGTTTATGGATTGGCTAAGAAAAAAAATACAGAGGTAGTTTTCAACGGTTCTAGAATTGTTACCCATCCTGCTCCTCTACCTCTGTTAACACAACTCTTGCCAGCTTCTCAAGATCAAACACAAATACAAGTGGATTTGTCTCCTTCTACCAGCGATTCAGCGATTCAGGTAATGCAGGGTTTAGCCGATTTCGCTATTACTAATGAGAATGCTGTTAAAGCCTACGATTTAGAATTTATTTCAATCTATGGAAACATCGAGATGAGTTGGTCAATTTTTCACAAAAAGAAAGCAGAGAACCATGTCTAAATATTTTCCCCAGCCAAAAAACATAAAAATTAATTTTGATGTAGAGTTAATAGCATTTCAATGTCAAGACACAGTTGTTCAATTAGCTTCTATTCCACCAGGGGCTACTTTTGAATTACATCGACATCCCGAAAGTCAAATTGGAATGCAAATTGCGGGACGTTTGGAATTTAACCTCAACGGGACTAAAGAAATTCTGAAGCCATTTGAGCAAGTTTATGTAGCTGGTTCTAATGTTCTTCATGGTTCTATCAACCCTTTCTCAGAAACAGCATTAGCATTTGATGTGAAACGCATTACAAATTCTGAAGAATCTGAGGAAGCTATTTTAAAAGTCTCACCCACTCAATATGAATTTACAGGTTTCGATTGTCAATCTGTAGTTGGTTCCTGGTTTGATATTTCCATTACCAAAATTCCTCCAAAAGGAATAATACCAATTCGCCAATCTGCTAGTGAAACAATGGGAATAGTCCTGAATGGTCAATTGGCGATCGCAGTGGCAGAGCAAGAGCAACAGTTAGAATCTGGTAGTGTTTATTATGCTCCTACTGATGTTCTTTATGGAGGATACAATTCTTCCGATGAAACAGTATCTTTAATTGAAATTTTGATTAAAGACCGCTCTGTTTTCTCTGCCAAAGATACTTTGTCTAATACAGCACTCACTGCTTCCTAAAGGAATATTCATCATGGATTTAGGATTAACGAAAAAAGTAGCTTTAGTGACGGGAGCAAGTGCTGGCATAGGTTATAGCGTTGCCCAAAAGCTAGCAGCAGAAGGTTGTCAGTTAATAATTTGTGGAAGAAATTCCGAACGATTAGAACAAGCTTATCAAAGTTTGGTTGGTTCCCAATCAAAAGTTATTCCTATTTGTGCTGATGTTCAAAATGCAAGTGATTCTCACAAATTAGTCCAAGAAGCTCTCACTCAATTTGGCAAAATTGATATATTGGTCAATAATTCAGAAGGGGCTACATTTTCTAATGAACCAGTAGAAAATCTATCTGATGAAGATTGGTCAACTGTCTTTGAAGGCAAGCTAATGGGCTATATTCGCATGACTAATCTAGTATTACCGACGATGAAAAATCAGCAATGGGGGCGCGTTATAAATATTGTTGGAACATCAGGAAAAGAACCTTCTAGTCGTCTGGTTAAATCGGGTGTGGCGAATGCTGCATTAATCAACTTTACTAAAACTGTTGCGACGCAAGTTGCTAAGTGGAATGTTTTAGTTACTTGTGTAAATCCTGGACTTATTGATACTCCAAGGCATCGAGAATATTTAGAAGTATTCGCCCAAGAGGAAGGCCGGACAGTTGATTCAATCATCGAAGGAACGAATAAGGTGATCCCTCTTGGTCGTCGTGGTTTATCTAGTGAAGTTGCTAATTTAGTTGCTTTTTTAGCGTCAGAATGTGCTAGTTATATTACGGGTGTTACTATTCCAGTAGATGGCGGATTGTCAACATCTGCTTTTTAAGGGATTTGGTAAGTTTTAAATTTATGGGTTTTATTTGTAATCAATAATTTTTTAATGCACCGCAGAGGCGCAGAGAACACAGAGAAAAGAGAAGAAGAGAGAAAAATCACATAATTAATATTATCTTTAAAAAAATGGTAGTTGCACAAAAACAAAGTAATAGTAAAGATATTGAATCTATTTATCCCCTTTCGCCTACGCAGCAGGGGATACTCTTTCATACTCTCTATGAGCCAGAATCGACAATCTATTTTGAACAGTTTCAATTAACTCTGCATGGTAATTTAGATGCAGGTATATTTGAACGATCTTGGCAACTTTTGGTAGAGCGACATTCGGCTTTGCGGACTCTTTTTGTTTGGAAGAATCGCAAACAATCAGTTCAGGTGGTGCGAAAAGAAGTGAATTTGCCTTGGTCTAATTTAGACTGGGGGATGTTTTCTCAACAAGAGCAAGAAATACGTCTTAATTCTTTCTTAGATGCAGATAGAAAACAAGGTTTTGAACTTGACAAAGCTCCATTAATGCGCTTTGCTTTAATTCGAGTAGCCGATGAAACTTATGAGTTTGTTTGGAGCTTTCATCATTTATTAGTTGATGGTTGGAGTTGGCCGATTATCTTCAAAGAATTGTTTGTTTTATATGAGTCAATTCAAACTGGTCAACAGTTATATTTAGCCCCTAGTCGCCCTTACCGGGATTATATTAACTGGTTGCAGCAGCAAGATTTGACTGGTGCAAAGGCGTTTTGGCAAAAAAATCTTGAGGGTTTTACTGTACCTATGCCTTTGATAGTTGAGCGAGCAATTGGGCAGAGTTCTCACCAACAACAAAATATTGAAGTGCGATCGCAACATCTATCAGCCGAGACGACAACTACCTTAAAATCTTTTGCCCAACAACATCATCTGACACTTGCCACCTTAGTACAAGCAGCTTGGGGGTTGTTACTCAGTCGCTACAGTGGCGAGTCTGACGTGGTTTTTGGCACTACTGTATCTGGTCGCCCTCCTGCTTTATCTGGTGTGGAGTCGATGGTGGGGTTGTTCATTAATACTCTGCCCGCACGGGTGAAAATCCCCGATCGCACCGATTTGTTAACCTGGCTGCGGTTGTTGCAACAAGAATACATAGAACGAGAGCAGTATTCATACACTCCACTCGTAGATATTCAAGGCGTAAGTGAAGTTCCTCGCACTCAACTTTTGTTTGAAAGCCTTGTTGTATTTGAAAACTATCCTGTAAATGTAACGTTGCAGCAACTCCCTGGAAACTTGAGCATTGGGGAGCTACAAGACAGAGGACAAACCAATTATCCTCTCACATTGCTGGCAATTCCTGGCGAGGAAATGACTGTAAGAATTTACTACGATCGCGATCGCTTTGATGCAGAGATCATCGACCGCATGGCCGGCCATTTCTTAACTTTGTTGGAAGGAATTACCGTCAATCCTCATCGCACCCCAGGAGAGTTACCGCTACTAACTCCAGCAGAGCAAAATTTACTTTTAGTCGAGTGGAATGCTACCTCAGCAGCCCATCCCATCAATCGTTGCATCCATCAGTTATTCGAGGAGCAAGTCAAAAAAACACCCCAAGCTTTGGCGGTGGTATATGAAAACCAACAATTAACTTATGAAGAGTTAAACCAGCAAGCCAATAAAATCGCCTGTTACTTGCAACGATTGGGTGTGAAGCCAGATGTGCCGGTGGGGATTTGCGTGGAACGATCGCTAGCAGCTGCGATCGCCATCTTAGGAACTCTCAAGGCTGGAGGAGTTTGCGTTCCCCTCGATCCTACCTATCCACCAGAGCGTTTAGCCTTCATGCTCAACGATTTTCAAGCACCAGTCGTCTTAACTCAAACACGTTGGAAGTCATTACTTAATGGCAACTTTACTCATCGTCTGATTGTGTTAGATGAAGATGGGGACGAAATCAGCAAAGAATCTGAGAGTAATCTGCAAGTTGAAGTAGCAGCTGATAATTTAGCTTACATAATTTATACCTCTGGCTCTACCGGAACTCCTAAAGGTACTCTTGTTCCCCATCGCTCCCTCACCAATTTAATAGAACACCATCAGGCAGAAATGGCCACAGGTATTGGTGTGCTTCAGTTTGCCTCCCTTAGTTTTGATGTCAGCTATCACGAAATATCCGTGGCGTGGGGCTTCGGAGGGACGCTGTATATCATTCCCGAATGCGATCGCAAAGATTTAGATAAATTAATTCACTTACTTGCTAACAACCCTGTTGGGAAAGTTTTTCTGCCAGTTAGCCTTTGGCAGCAATTAGCGGAAATCTACGGAGAGCAAGTACATTTATTTAACAATATTCGGGAAGCGATCGCTTGTGGCGAACAACTCCAAATTACTCAGCCGATGATTAAACTGTTTAAGCGTCTGGAAAATTGTACACTCTACAATTTCTATGGCCCCACGGAAGCAGACTTAGTTACAGCTTATACTTTTAGCGAAAAGCCAGATGAATGGCCGGTTTATCCACCGATTGGTAAAGCTGCTGTCAACGTGCAAGTTTATCTCTTAGACGGCAATTTCCAACCCGTGCCGATTGGTGTGCCTGGGGAACTCTACGTGAGTGGTGATGGTTTGGCTCGTGGCTACCTCAATCGCGCAAATTTGACCAATCAAAAATTTCTCCCAAATCCGTTTCAGGAGGCAGGAGATAGGAGGGGCGAGATAGGAGGGGCGAGACTTTATAAAACTGGTGACTTAGCTCGATACTTGCCGGATGGCAATATCGAGTTTCTGGGACGGATAGACGATTTGGTAAAAGTCCGGGGCTTTCGCGTTGAACTTGGAGAAGTTGAAGCGGTTCTGAGCAGGCATCCTCAAATTAACCAAGCAGTAGCGAAAGTGCATGGAGAAAGTGCCAGGGAAAAATATTTAGTCGCTTACTTTGTCCCAATTCCGGGAGAGTCAGTAACAGTCGAACAACTGCGGACTTTTTTGAGTGAGCAACTGCCAGATTATATGATTCCATCAGCTTTTGTAGAAATGGAATCGTTCCCGCTCACACCCAATGGTAAGGTAAACCGTCGCACTTTACCAGAACCGACAACCAACCGACCGGAGTTAAGTCAAACTTTTGTTGAGCCGCGTACTCCCACCGAAGAAATTTTGGCTGGTATTTGGAGAGATATTTTAGGGTTAGAACGAGTTGGCATTTATGACAACTTCTTTGATTTGGGGGGACATTCTTTACTAGCAACTCAGGTTATTGCTTTAACGCGCAAAGCATTCGGGATAGAATTACCCCTTTTGAGTTTATTTGAATCTCCAGCGATCGCACCTTTAGCCCAAAAAATCGCCACAGCTAACCAACCAGATTGCCAGGAGTTATCCCTAAAACCGTTACCCTCGCAAGAGGAGCCAATACCAATTTCTTTAACACAGCTAGAGTTGTGGTTTTTTGACCAATTCTATCCAGGGAATTCCATCTATAACCTGCCTTTGGTTTATCGCATCACAGGTGCGCTTAATGAAAAAGCATTAGAGGAGAGTTTAAGAGAAATTGTCCGGCGACATGAGACATTGCGATCAACTTTTCAGGTAAAAAATGGACAAGTCGTTTATGCTGTTGTCAACGAGCCTGTCTTTGACTTTTCAACGATCGACCTCCAACACCTGCCTGCAACTGAACGCGAAACTCAAGCCACACAACAGGCTGAAAAGGAAATTAAGCATCCTTTCGATTTGGCACGAGGCCCTTTATTGCGAAGCAAGCTTTGGCGCTTAGACGAACATGAGTATTTATTCGTTGCCGTCACACACCATATTGTTGCTGATGGTTGGTCTTTTAGTGTCCTAACCCAAGAACTGGCAGCCTTTTACGAAGCCTTCTGTGAAGGTAAGCCGTCTCCTCTGACTGAGTTGCCGATCAAATATACCGACTTTGCTCAATGGCAGAGGCAGTGGTTACAAGGAGAAGTTTTAGAATCTCAGCTTCAGTTTTGGCAAAAGCACTTAGGTATTAGTCCACCGATATTGCAGCTACCAACTGATTATCCCCGCCCACCAGTGCGAACCTTTAAAAGTGCAGGTCAATCGGTAGTTCTCTCAAAGAAATTAACCGATGCACTCAAGGCGCTGAGTCAACAGGAAGGCGTAACCCCATTTATGACCCTGTTGGCAGCATTCCAGACATTACTCTTCTCTTATACAAGACAAGAAAACATCATTGTCAGTAGCGCGCTGGCTAATCGTACCAGAGTAGAAACTGAGAGACTGATTGGTTTCTTTGTCAATTTACTGCCATTTTGTACCAACTTAGGAGGAAATCCCAGTTTTCGGGAACTACTTGGTCGAGTGCGTGAAGTAGCTTTGGGTGTCTACGCTCATCAAGAAATGCCTCTGATAAAGCTAATAGAAGAACTCCAGCCAGTGAGAGATTCTAGCTACACATTAATAAATCAAGTAATGTTTGTCTTTCAAAATACTCCAGAGGATAATTTAGAATTTTCCAATCTCATTTTGAAAGAGCAGTTTATTGCCAGAGATACAAAGGATACCGCAGAATTTGATTTAGAGTTAACACTCGAAGAAACATCAACAGGTATTGAAGGTCTGCTCGTATACAAAACCGATTTATTTGAACCTGCCACTATTACTAAAATGGTCGATAATTTCTTGATTTTGCTGGAAAAAATCACCATCAATTATAACCAACGTCTGGCTGAACTTATCTTCATATCTGAACCCCCAACTTTGCCAATTCAAAAGGCTGCATTTCCAACATCAAGTGACTTTATTAAACCTAAAAATCATATCGAAGAAGTTGTGTTATCTATCTGGAAGGAAATTTTAGGGATAGAGCAGATTAGCACTCAAGACAACTTTTTTGAACTTGGAGGACATTCTTCTCAAGTTCTTGAAGTTATATGCAAACTACAGTCAGCTTTTCAAGTAGAACTGCCGTTGATCTACCTGTTTGAGAAATCTACTGTAGTTCAGCTAGCAGAAGCCATCCAATATCAATTAAACAGTCAAAAAGCTTTTTAGACTAGCAGTTTAGTAAAATTATAGAGGTAAAGTGGTGGTAGAAAAACAGCGTGGTGTAACAATATGGTTAACTGGTTTGAGTGGTGCTGGTAAAACCACTATCTGCGGATTTTTGGATACAAAATTGCGATCGCAAGAATATAAAATTGAAGTACTTGACGGCGATGTAGTACGCCAAAATTTAAGTAAGGGGCTAACTTTCAGCAAGGAGGATCGAAACGAGAATATTCGGCGAATTGGTTTTGTAGCTCACCTGTTAACTAGAAATAATATCATTGTACTGGTTTCGGTTATCTCACCATATCGAGTAATTCGAGAAGAAGTGAAAGCACAGATTGGAGATTTTATTGAAGTATACGTAAATGCACCACTAGAAGTTTGCGAACAGCGAGATGTTAAAGGTTTGTACAAAAAAGCCAGAGTTGGTGAAATCAAAAATTTCACTGGAATTGATGATTTATACGAAATACCTCTTAAACCTGATGTTGAATGCAAAACTAATCAAGAAAGTGTTGCCGAAAGCGCAAATAAAATTTTAAGTAAGTTAGAAGAGTTAGGGTACATCAATTCTCTATTATCGCCACAATTGCATAACAATTACTCACTGATATAATGGATCGCTCTTATCAAAACACATTTATAATGCAATATCGTAGATTTGGGCGTACAGAATTGCCAATGCCAGTGTTTTCCTGCGGTGGAATGCGCTATGTCTATACTGAGTATGAGGAACTGACTCAAGAAAAAATTCCCGATGAAAATCAACAGAATCTAGAAGCCACTATTCGCCGTTCTTTAGAAGTTGGCATCAATCACATCGAAACTGCTCGAATGTATGGAACTTCTGAGATGCAATTAGGAGCGATTTTACCTAAGTTACCCAGAGAAAAAATCATTGTCCAAACTAAGGTTGCTCCTACATCTGACTCTGAAGAATTCCGCCGTTTGTGTGAAAAATCTTTAGCTTTATTAAAGCTAGATTACATTGATCTATTAACACTGCATGGGATTAATTATTACCAACAGCTTGAAGATAGCATTCGCCCTAATGGTTGTCTTGATGTAGCGCGGCAATTCCAAACTCAGGGTAAGGTAAAGTTTATTGGCTTTTCTACCCACGCTGCGACAGACTTAATTATTAAAACCATTGAAACCAATCAATTTGACTATGTTAATCTCCACTGGTATTACATTAATCAATTCAACTGGCCCGCTATAGAAGCAGCCACACGTCACGACATGGGGGTGTTTATTATTAGCCCATCAGATAAAGGTGGTATGCTCTATAAGCCTCCACAAAAGTTATTAGATTTATGCCATCCTCTCAGCCCGATGGTATTTAACGATCTGTTTTGTTTGAGCCATCTTCAAGTACATACTCTCAGCTTAGGTGCATCTAGACCATCAGATTTTGACGAACACTTGAAGGTTATAGAACTTTTAGATAAAGCGGATAAAATTTTATTACCAATTTTAAACTGTTTAGAAAAAGAAGCGATCGCTACACTCGGAAAAGACTGGTATTCTAGCTGGCACAATGGTTTACCCGCCTATAAAGAAACCCCTGGCGAGATTAATATTCCAGTTATTTTGTGGTTGCGAAATTTAGCGATCGCTTTTGATATGTTTGAATATGCCACAAGGCGTTACAACCACTTAAATAATGCCGATCCTTGGTTCCCTGGCGTGACAGCAGAACGAGTTAGACAATTCGATCTGGGCGATTGTCTGTGTCAGAGTCCCCATGCTGACAAAATACCAACTTTATTAGAAGATGCCCATAGGTTGTTATCTCAACCTAGTCAAGAATAAATTGCGGAGTGTTTCACGATGTTGGATTATAAGTTATTAAAAAATAATAAAAAATATACTTTAATTCGCCATCGTTGGCTAGTAATTTTGCTGGCTTTAATAACTGCGATCGCAATAATTATCTATAATCAAATTAACTTACAAATAAAAGCAGCAGTAATATCTCAAGTTATTGTCTCTTTCCCAATTGAACCCACAACTTTTAATCCCGCTTTAATCGTAGAATCAGCTTATACTTTAACCTATACTTATGAGGGGCTAGTTAAAGAAAATGGACGGGGAGAAATTGAACCTAGTCTAGCTGAATCTTGGCAAACTTCTCCAAATAAAAAACAAATAATTTACACCCTCAAAAAAGGGCTAAAATGGTCAGATGGAAAGCCACTAACTGCTGAAGATGTGGTTTTTACTTACAATGAAATTTATACTAATCCAGCCATTCCTACTTATGCTAAAGACTTCTTCATAATTGGCAAGAATCGTACCTTTCCTACTGTGCGGAAACTTGATAATTTGCGAGTTGAATTTACATTACCTGAACCATTTGCGCCATTTATTCGGGCTACAAAACTGGAAATTTTACCAGCCCATATTTTCCGAGAAACAGTCAAAAAAAAAGACCAGGAAGGCAGACCCAAATTTATGTCTACTTGGGGGATTGATACTCCACCAGAAAATATTATTGTTAACGGGCCTTATACAATAGAATCTTATACTCCGAGCCAGCGAATAATTTTCCGAAAAAATCCTTATTACTGGCGTAAAGATGCTCAAGGGAATTCGCAACCTTATATCGATCGTGTGATTGGGGAAATTATTCCTAATCAAGATACTTCTTTAATCCAATTCCGTTCGGGAGGATTGGACTACATCAACGTTAATACCAATTATTTCTCATTATTAAAACATGAAGAAGCCAAAGGAAAGTTTACTATCTATAATGGCGGTCTTTTTATAGGGTCAACTGCCATTACTTTTAATCTTAATAAAGGTAGTAGGAATGGTCAACCACTGGTCGATCCTATCAAAGCTCGTTGGTTTAATACAGTGGAATTTAGACAAGCGATCGCCTATGGAATTAACCGCCAACAAATACTCAACAATATCTATAAAGGATTGGGTCAACTGCAAAATTCGCCGATTGCTGTACAGAGCAAGTATTATTTACCCGTACAAGCAGGTTTAAAGGTCTATGAATACAATCTTCAAAAAGCGAAAGAATTACTGCTAAAAGCAGGCTTTAAATACAACAATCAAGGTCAGTTATTAGATGAGCAAGGAAATATTGTCCGCTTTACTCTTATGACGAATGCTAGCAATAATATATTGCAGGCGATGGGAGTACTCATCAAACAAAATTTGAGTGATCTTGGCATAACTGTTGATTTCAATCCTGTTGCTACTAGCATTTTCATCAACAAACTAACTCAAACTTTCGATTGGGAGTGTCAAGTGCTTGAAGTTGCTGTCGGTCAAGAACCAAATGATTGGGCTAATGTTTGGTTGCCTGAAACTGGTTGGCACTTTTTTAATCAAAAATCTCAAGCAGGACAAACGCCGATAACGGGCCGACAGGTAGCAGATTGGGAACAGAAAATAGGTGATTTATACATTCAGGCAGCCTCTGAAGTGGATGAGGCAAAGCGTAAAGCTATCTATGCAGAAACCCAACGAATTACTCAGGAGTATCTGCCATTCATTTATCTAGTTAACCCTTTATCAATGGTGGCAGTACGAAATCGTATCCAAGGTATTGAACACTCTGCCCTAATAGGAACATTTTGGAACTCTTACGACCTGAAACTGACTGATATTAACTAGAGAGGATATCGTTTGTATGCAAATTCCTATCATTGATTTCAATGCTTTTCTTATAGGTGACTCAACCGCAAAAGAAGCTGTCGCTGCACAAATTTCTCTTGCTATTCATGAGGTCGGATGTTTCTACCTCAAAAATTATGGTATTCCTAATACTCTAATCGCTCAAGTCTTTTCACAAACCGAGTGCTTTTTTGCACTACCGGAGCAAGAAAAAGAACAAGTATCTTTCTTTCCAGACCGGAATCTTCGCGGATATCATAATTTTAAAAAAAGTGGAGATAAACACAACGCCAATGAACTAATGACTGAAGGGTTTCATTTTGGCAAAGAAATTACTTCCGATGAAGTTGGTGGGATTGAAGATCCTTTCTTTGAACCGAATAAATGGCCTAAAAATCCTACTCAGTTTCATGAAGTGATGATGGAATTTTTCGCTGGTTGTCACGAAACTGCTTTGAGAGTATTCCAAGCTTTGGCTATTTCTCTGAGAATTCCAGAAGATTATTTTACAAATTTATATTCAGAGCAAAACCACGGCATAGTTTTGCATCACTACCCATCCATATATCAGCCTCCAGAACTAGGAAAAGTTTATCTGGCAGAACATACTGACATAGGTACTCTCACATTTTTGTTTCAAAATTCAGAAGGTTTAGAAGTATATACAAATGCTGGAGAATGGGTTGTAGCGCCCTTCATTCCTGATGCAATTATAGTATTGGTTGCAGATTTAATGCAGCGATGGACAAACGATAAATTTTGCGCCACACGACATCGAGTTATAGTTCCAACTCAATCTCATAGTGCTAAACAAAGATACTCATGCGCCTTTTTTACAGGCCCTAATTACGATGCTCAAATTAACTCTATTAAGACTTGCTTAGATATAGATGAAGTGCCTAAGTATCCACCAATTCTTGCACAGCAATATTTCAAGCAGCCAAAAGGTGCGTAAGTCAAGATTGAGCAAATAAAAATGCTTGAAAATCACTGAATTAGTGTTTTAGTAGCCACTACTTTTTTATGAAAATTGCTTTTTTTGATTATCCTTGGACTATTGCAGAGCCGCCAAAGATCGGTTCAATTCGGATTATATCTTATCAGTTGGGGTTGCGTTTCGCACGCTTTCACGATGTCGTTTTTTATGGATCGAAAGGTTATTATAAA
Organism: Nostoc sp. CCCryo 231-06; assembly: GCA_023522315.1. Lineage (GTDB taxonomy): Bacteria > Cyanobacteriota > Cyanobacteriia > Cyanobacteriales > Nostocaceae > Nostoc. Next base: position 14,142 of record JAHCSU010000063.1, on the reverse strand, counting down.
CAATTAGATTATTACGAAGATGGTATTCTTTATCGCCGAATTAAAAGCAATTTACTTGATAAATTATTAGAGCCTTTAAACTTTCTTGATAGTTGGCAAATCTCTAATCCTAAACGCCCTTTTTATAGTTCAATACTATATTATTTAGGATATTATTGGCAGATAGCTAAGGATTTACAATTACAGGAATGTGATATTGTTCACATTCATATTGTCTCTCAATTCGTTTCTCTAATCAAAGCTTTTAATCCTAAAGTTAAAATTGTTTTGCATATGCATTGCGAGTGGCTGACGCAGTTCGACTCGGCAATGGTTGAACGGCAACTCAAGCATGTTGATTTAGTAATTACTTGTAGCGATTATATTACAAGTAAAATCCGTGATCAGTTTCCTCAAATTAAGTGTCAAACCATTTTTAATGGTGTAGATATTAATCATTTTGCCCCAACTACTGACAACAGTGAAACAAAAGCAAATTGCATTAAACAATTACTGTTTGTTGGCAGAATATCACCAGAAAAAGGAATACACGTCTTACTAGATGCCTTTAACAAAGTTGTGTCACAGTATCCCCAGGTACAACTCAAACTAGTAGGCCCAGAAAACGCTATATTGCCGTGGGAAATGCTCGATAAAGAAGACCCCAATATTGTTGCTTTAACTCCGTTTTATAAAGGGAACTATATTTCGCATTTGCAGGCTAGACTTTGTGAAAGTGCAGCCAGTTCTGTGTCTTTTATAGGAGAAGTTAAATACCTAGAGTTAGTCGAACATTATCAACAAGCAGATATTTTTATTTTCCCATCAGTATGGAATGAGCCATTTGGAATGCCACTTATTGAAGCTATGGCTATGGAATTGCCTGTTATTACAACTCGTGCAGGAGCTTTTCCAGAAATTGTCGAGGAAGGAAAGACAGGTCTATTGGTAGAACGAGGTGATGCTGATGCATTAGCTGAGTCAATTCTGTGCTTGCTCAGAGATGAAAATTTAAGCAAAGCGATGGGAAAAGCTGGACGACAGAGGACAGTTGAAAAATTTTCTTGGGAGCGCCTGAGCGAAAGTTTATTTGATCAATATGAAAAAATCTAGGAGCACACTATTAATAATGAAATCAAACCTGAAAAATCAGCTATATTTGAATACTGAATCAATGTTTCAAACTCAGATAATCTAGACTTTAATTAAAACCATTTCCACACTTTTAATCAATCACAAATTTCGTGTCAAGTATTTTTAGGTTAACAATTCATTGCTATATCTGAACGAGAATCATGTTAAAACTACTAGTTAGGTTTGGTTATAGTTTAATTTTTATAATTGCTATAATTTTTTCTTCTGGATTATTAAATGTAATTTTACCCTATTACAAGACTATCCAAAATCTTGGTGAAATCAGTGTTAAATGGCAATATTTGACTGAACACAAAGATGATTATGACGCTATTTTTCTGGGCCCAAGTACTACTTACTTTGGGGTGATCCCGAAATTGTTTGATGAATACATGACGACAGAGGGTAAAAGTGTAAAATCTTTCAACTTTGGTATCGCAGGTGCAAATGTATCAGAACTAGATTTTTACTTACAAAAAATTCTGGCTTTAGAACCAGCAAACTTAAAGTGGATATTTCTAGATTGCTCAGTTGACCTATTTACAAACATTGGTTCTACTTCCGCTCAAGAGATATATTGGCATACTCCTCGGAAAACGCTAGAAAATTTCCAATTAATTTTGGAATCATCAATCGATAACTGGAAAGTAAAAGTTCCATATATATACGCTAACTTTCAAAGCTTTATCTACCGATGGCTAGGGATTGGTCAGCTTTCTACTTTGTGGCAGGAAGGAATATTAAATTTAGATTTATCAAATTCAGATCCATTAGCAAAAGTATCTGATGATAGGCTCATACAAGAATCTGGATATTACGCAATAGATTGGCAAAAAAAAGCTGATAAATGGAAGACTATATTCCGAACAAATGGTTTGGACACTTATCAAAAAAATCTCAAAAATGAACAAACCAAATTAGCAAATTTAAATTCAGAAAATGCATTTAACCATCCATCTACAATATATGGAGCGAAAATGATGAAAAATATTGCTTCCCGGATTGAACAACAGCAGCAAATTAACAAAAAGAAAATGGAAGCCATCTTTTTTATTCCTCCAATTCTCGAAACTGATTCCAACCCATCTGCTATTTACAGAGCATATAAATCAGGATATATCGAGACTCTATTTGCTTTTAATAATCCTAATAATTTTACTAATTTATATGAACTAGATCGTAGAATTGATAGCGCACATCTCAATCATCAAGGCGCTGAAGAATTCACACTTTTACTGGCATCAAAATTTACGCAATATTTAAATAATTCTGGAGAAAAACTTATTAGTGGTAGACTTTGAATGCCCAGTTTTTATTACCTAATCACTAATTAAATATAAATAAATATGGTATTTACAGAATTTCGGTTTATATTTTTCTTCCTGATTGTTTTCTGCATTTATTGGGCTTTACAGAAACACAATCATCGGAAATTGTGGCTGCTAGTCTGTAGTTATATTTTCTATAGTGCTTGGGATTGGCGCTTCCTTTTTTTGCTCTTGCTATCGACAGTCATTGATTACTTTGTCGGTTTAATGCTGTCTAGACCACAGGTTAATGATTTGCAAAGCGAACGCTCCGTATCAGAACCAGCAATCTCAACAAGCGATATAGTAGAGAAGAGAAAAACTACAAGTTTTGGAAATTGGGATGCTTTGCTGAATAAGCCAATCAATCAGCAGCAGCGTCAAGCATGGTTGATACTTAGTTTAGTAGCAAATTTAGGAATATTAGGGTTTTTTAAGTACTATAACTTTTTCACTGAGTCTGCTGCCAACTTATTAAGTTTTTTGGGTTTACCTATAAGCCTTAAAAACCTTAACATTATTCTCCCAGCAGGTATTAGTTTTTACACGTTTCAAACTCTGAGTTATTCCCTTGATATCTATCTAGGTAAACTCAAACCTGTAAGAAATTTTTGGGATTTTTCTCTATTTGTAACTTTTTTCCCTCAACTGGTTGCGGGGCCTATCGTCCGTGCATCTACTTTTTTGCCCCAACTACTAACCCCAAAAAGCTTAAGCGAGGTTGATTTTCGGGGGTGTTTAATGCTTTTTTTCGTAGGGTATTTCAAGAAAGCCTGCGTTTCGGATAATCTTTCTCCTTTAATAGAACAGTATTTCACGAATCCACAAAACTACACTTTCTTGAGTTGTTGGATTGCTGTTATTTCTTTCGTCATCCAGATATACTGCGACTTTTCTGGTTATTCAGATATGGCGATCGCTTCTGCCGGTTTACTTGGATACAAACTACCTCTGAACTTTAATTTCCCCTACCTTTCCAGTAATATCACTGAGTTGTGGCAACGTTGGCATATTACCCTCTACAGTTGGTTGCGAGACTATGTTTATATTCCTTTAATGAGAAAGCGACCAAAAGCTGAACGCACAGAACTATTTGGCTATAGAAATCTTCTCATTTTGATGCTTCTATCAGGACTTTGGCATGGAGCTGCTTGGCATTTTGTAATTTGGGGTGGATTAAATGGAATCGCCTTAGTTGTTAACAAGCAATGGTCATCTCGGATTGCTCCCTATAAAGGATTGCTACCACTAAGAAAGATACTAGGTATCCCCCTAACAATGTATTGGTTTTGTGCCTCTGCCATCTTCTTTCGGAGTAACGATCTTAGCAGTGCTATACAAATAGAAAAATCATTTTTATTCTTGACTTCTCTTGGCTCTAAAAACCTAAATCTCCAAATTGCATGGACTTTTGTACCTTTAATTATGCTCCACTGGGCGGCTTATAAAGGTTGGTTTGCTGATTGGTGGCGTAAAATTCCTAGTTGGAGTTTTGCTGTTTGCTTTGGGGTGTTAGTTTCAGCAATATTTCGGTTGACAGCAATCAATCCTCAACCCTTTGTTTACTTTCAGTTTTAGTGTGCGATCGCTCACTTTTTACCAAAAAATACCTTTTAAATTACTGCTATTAATTAAAGAAAGATGACAACAATTTACTTACACATTGGAATGCCAAAGACTGGAACAACTTGCCTACAAAAAGCATTGTTTAATAATAGAGATAAATTCTTAGAAAACGGTTACTTATATCCTACATCTGGTATAAAAGATAATGCCAAAGAAATAGTTAATCGTTACTGCCATAATACTTTAGCCCATTGTTTAATGGGTTTGGAAGACAAGGATAATACACTTTCAATGTCAATTTGGGAAGAACTGAAAACAGAAATAAACTCTATTAACCCTAGAAATGTGATAATTTCCGCAGAAGCTTTTACTTCTTTTGAAATCTTTTATCAACCGGAAACACTTGCAAAAATAAAAGATTTGTTAAAAGAATACGAAATCAAGGTAGTTATATATCTAAGACAGCAAGATGAATTTTTAGAATCCTCTTACTGTTACATGGTTAAACTAGGAGCATGTAGCGTAGGAATTAAAGAGTTATTTAATAAATATCAATATATCTTTAACTATTATCAAATATTAGAGAATTGGGCAGATATATTTGGATATGACAATATGATTGTTCGACATTTTGCAAAATCAAATACGAAAAATCATATTTTTGCTGATTTCTTAAGAGTCATTAATCAATTCAACAATAAAAGTGATTATAAAGTTGACTATGGTGAAAAACTAAATGTGTCTCCTTCAGGAAAAATGATCAAGATACTTTTATTTATAAATAATTTGAATGAAACAATTTTAGCGAAATTCATAAAATTAGATGATAGTTATTGGTCAAAATATCAAGAATTCTTGAGCTTCTTATCCAATAACAAAACAATATGTAAATTAGTATCTAGGCTGCCAAAATTTTTAATTGATGATGTGCTTCTATTGCCGGAAGAAAAAGAAGATATTATGAAAAAATTTAAAGAATTAAATAGTCAGATAGCTTACAAGTATTTAGGGCAAAAAGATGGAGTATTATTTGGCGATGATTCCTAGTTATAGGAATCCGATTTGATTCGGAGAATCACTCGTATGGAGAGGGGCAGGGAACAGGGAATAGGGAACAAAAAAGGATAAAGTTGCACTGAGTTTTGTTCAAAAATTAAGTAGGAGTCATATAAATAAATTTGATTTCATGACTTTAGCGTAAGAAATAATATCTTATACGGGGAACAATAAAAATTGGAGAAAGAGGTGTACCTATCTTTTCAAAAATCAAACAATAGCCTTATATGAGCAAACTACAAATAATTAAAAATAAAAATATTGAATCTATTTACCCTCTTTCTCCTATGCAACAGGGTATGCTTTTTCATACTCTGCACGAGCCAAAATCAGGAGTATATCTTGAGCAGTTCTGTTTAACGCTCTCTGGAAATCTAGAGATTACAGTGCTTCAGCAGGCCTGTATGCGAGTAATGAAGCGTCACCCAGTTTTGCGTACCCTTGTGGTTTGGGAAAAGCAGGAAAAGCCTCTTCAGGTAGTATGTAAGCAAGTGGAGTTGCCTTGGCAGAATTATGATTGGCGTTCCTTATCTCCAGCAGAACAACAAGAGCGTCTAGAAGCTTTCTTACAAGTAGATCGAGTTCAAGGCTTCGTCCTTGACAAAGCTCCACTTGTGCGATTTAGCTTAATTCAAATCGCTGATGATATTTACGAATTTGTCTCGAGCTTTCATCACCTGCTGATTGATGGCTGGAGTTGGCCAATTCTCTGCAAAGAAGTTTTTGAATTTTACAATGCCTTACTTAAAGGCAAATATTTATATTTAAATACTCCCCGTCCTTACCGATATTACATAAATTGGCTACAGCAACAAGATTTAAGAGCAGCAGAAATATTTTGGCGGCAACAACTTCAAGGTTTTACTAACCCTACCCGTTTGCAACTAAATCGGGGTGAGGCGCACAATTTACAACAACCAAAAACCTACCACGAGCAGCACTGCTGTTTATCGGCAACTATAACTGCTGCTTTACAGTCTCAGGGACAGCAGTATCATCTGACACTTTCAACTTTCGTCCAAGCTGCTTGGGCGCTTTTACTCAATCGCTACACTGATGAGTCTGAGCTAGTATTTGGCGCAACTGTGTCTGGTCGTCCTCCCACTTTATCGGGGGGAGAATCTATGGTGGGACTATTCATTAATACCCTACCAGTCAGGGTGAAAGTACCAACAGCAACTCCTTTATGGCAATGGCTGAGGGAATTGCAGACTCAACAGGTAGAGCGATCGCAGTATTCTTGGTTTCCGTTAGTAGAAATTCAGGCTATTAGTGAAATTCCCCAAGAATTACCTTTGTTTGAAAGTATTGTGGTGTTTGAGAACTACCCACACGATACATCTTTATCAAATCCAGGTGGCAGCATCCAGATTACCAAACGGCGAGTCATTGAACAAACAAATTATCCGCTCACAGTCATCGCTGTACCAGGACAAGAATTATCTCTACGCATTCTTTATGATGGTAGCCGCTTTGATGCTGAAACGATTAACCGAATGATGGGGCATCTTGTGACTTTGTTAGAGGGTATGATCGCTAACGTCGAGGAGACAGTAGCAGAGATATCCATGCTAACTGCCACTGAGCAACGCCAAATCTTAGTATGGAATGATACCCAAACAGATTATCCTCACAAATGTATCGCTCAGTTGTTTGAAGAACAGGTGGAACGGACACCGGATGCAGTAGCAGTCTCATTCCAATCCCAACAACTGACTTACCAGCAGTTAAATTGTCAGGCTAACAAGTTAGCGCACTATCTCCAAAAACTTGGTGTAAAACCAGAAGTGCGGGTTGGGATTTGCATTGAGCGTTCTGTATCGATGGTAGTAGGACTTTTGGCAATCCTCAAAGCTGGTGGTGCTTACGTACCCTTAGATCCGCGATCGCCCCAAGAACGCTTGACTTATATTTTGAGCGATTCTCAAGCATCGGTATTGCTCACAGATTCGTCAATTCCGTTATCTCAGCCGTCATTAAAAGTAGTTTCCTTAGATACATCGGATTTCTGCCAAAACAGTCAGGAAAATCCTGTTAGTGGAGTGACACCAGAGAACTTAGCTTATGTCATGTATACTTCTGGCTCAACCGGCAAACCCAAAGGTGTAGCCATGAGTCACCGTTCTCTAGCGAACCTTTTACATTGGCAAATCAACGAAAGTGCTTTTAGTTGTACCAAAACTTTGCAATTTGCTTCTATCAGTTTCGATGTCTCTTTTCAAGAAATCTTCTCTACCTGGTGTAACGGCGGAACCTTAGTTTTAATCACCGAAAAAGTACAGAAGGATGGGTTCGCATTATTACAGTTAATTGCCCAAGAAAAGGTGGCAAGACTATTTTTACCCTTCGTCGCCCTTCAGCAATTAGCCCATGCTGCCTCTATTGCTCAATCCTATCCTGCATTTTTGCGTCAGATTATGACGGCAGGAGAACAGTTACATATTACTCCTGATTTAGTCAAATTTTTTAGGGAGCTTCCTGATTGTACGCTGCAAAATCAGTATGGGCCAACGGAAAGCCATGTAGTAACAAGTTTTACATTAAAAGATGCTGCCAGCAGTTGGTCGCCACTTCCGCCCATTGGTCGAGCGATCGCAAATACGCAAATCTACATCTTTGACCGCCATCTGCAACCATTACCAATTGGAGTTCCCGGAGAACTGTATATTGGCGGTGTGGCGATCGCCAGAAGTTACATTAATTCCCCAGAATTGACCGCTGAGAAATTCATTACCAAGGATGGGAATCGTTTGTATAAAACAGGCGATCGCGCTCGATATTTAGCTGATGGCAACATCGAATTTCTCGGTCGAATTGACAATCAAGTGAAGGTGCGGGGTTTTCGCATTGAACTGGGAGAAATTGAAACCGTACTCGTCGCCCACCCGCAGGTAAAAGAAGCAGTAGTTATCGCAAGATTTGACCAACCAGGAAGCAAGCGCCTAGTCGCTTACATTGTCCCCAAACACCACCTAGACACCAGCGAACTGCTTTGTTACCTCAAGCAAAAGCTACCCGAATATATGCTACCTTCTGCTTTTGTAAAGTTGCTGGATGCTCTACCTCTAACACCCAGTGGTAAAGTAGAACGCCGTGCTTTACCAGCACCTTTGAGTCGGGAAACACGTAACATCTCTACAGACTTAATCCCACCCCGTACTGCAACTGAAGAAGTTTTGACAGCAATCTGGAGTGATGTTTTAGGGCTAGAAAAAGTTGGTATCCACGACAACTTCTTTGCATTAGGAGGGCATTCCCTATCAGCAATGCAAGTCATTGCTCGGTTGCGAGAAACCTTCAAAGTGGAGTTACCTATAAGCTGTCTGTTTGATTACCCGACAGTAGTCGAGCTAGATCGGCAAATTTCAGAATACCGCCAAAACGATTTGGTACTCATAACTCCATCTCTCAAACCAGTACCCCGAAACACAAAAGAGTTGCCAATCTCTTTGACTCAACTTGAGTTTTGGATATTAGCTCAACTGACAAATTTGACTGTTCATCCCTGGTCAATTGAAAGTAAAACAGCGGAGTTTGATTGGGATATTTATCTTCAACAAACAACATTAGGAAGTATAGAAGGGAAATGGTGCTACAAAATAAATTTGTTTGATGCTACTACTATTAGCCGTGCGGTAACTCAGTTTCTAGTGTTACTTGAGCTTCTAATTACTAATCCCGAATGCCGCCTGACTGATCTTTCCTTACTATTTAATCGGCATAATTCTCAATGCCGTGCAATGTAGGTACATATAACAGCAGGGAGAAGGGGGCAGGAGGAACACAATAAGAATACGTGTAATTAATTCTGTTTAGGTACTTAACTTATATGTCAGATGTAAAGATTATGGAAAAAACAAGGCTGACTGTTTTACAGGAAATGCGGCTATTTATCATTGTTTGGGTAGGACAGTTGATCGCCTTAATTGGTTCGAGTACCACTGCCTTTGCCTTAGATATCTGGGTTTACGATCGCACCGGATCAGTTACCCAGTTTGCTTTAGTCTCTCTGTTCAATACTCTACCGCTAATCTTAATTTCCCCGATCGCTGGGCCTCTGGTAGATAAGTGGGATCGCCGAAAGACGATGATTATCGCTGATGTCTTGGCGTGTTTGGGAACGATTGCGATCGGCGTTTTATTTATCATCGGTCGGTTAGAAGTGTGGCACATTTACCTAGCCAATACCTTCACTGCTGTTTTCATGGCTTTTCACACACCTGCTTATACAGCATCAACAGTCTTACTAGTGCCAAAACAGCACCTTAATCGTGCCAACGGGCTAATGAGTCTGATGTTTGGTATTTCCCTAATCATTGCACCAACTCTCGGAGGTGTTTTACTAAGCATTGTCCATTTGCAAGGAATTATTTTGTTTCACGTAACGGCTGTATTTATTGCTGTTGTCTCGCTGATGCTGGTTCGGTTCCCGGAAGTCAACACAAGTGCTGTTGCAACTGGAAAAAGTTCATTTATGAGTGAAGCAACTTACGGATTGACATATTTGATTGCTCGACCAGGACTGCTGGGACTAGTGTTATTCTCAGCTTCCAGCTTTTATCTTGTGGGAGGTATTAATGTCATCACTATCCCGCTAGTGTTAAATTTTGTTTCGGTAAGCTTTCTAGGAACTATTCTTTCGCTATTTGGCATTGCGATTCTGGCAGGTGGCTTGCTCGTCAGCATCTGGGGAGGACTAGAACACAACATATATGCCATATACGGGTGTATGCTTTTGAGTGGCGTATTTATTTTCGTCGCCGGTTTGCAAGCCTCCCTTGTCATCTTCACTGTTGGTATCTTCTTATTTTTCCTAACACAACCGATCATTTCCAGTTCCACACAAGCTGTCATGCAAAATAAAGTAGAACCTAGTGTGCAAGGTAGAGTTTTTGCGATCAAAGGAGCGATTGAAGCAGCTGCTTTCCCTTTAGGCTACATCACCATTGGGCCTTTAGCCGAGAAGGTTTTTGAACCCTTAATGGCTACTAACGGTTTTTTTGCAGGAAGCATCGGACAAATCATCGGTGTTGGGTCAGGTCGTGGGATGGGACTTCTACTGATGATTATGGGAGTCTTGACCATTTTAGAAACCTCTATTGCCTACTTGTACCCTCGCTTGCGGTTTGTGGAAGATGAACTGCCTAATGTTAGTAATGCAGTTGCAATAGCTGCTGATACAGTTTCTAGTAAGAATGACGCAGTTTCTTTGATATCCTAAATTTGGCGTTGCATAGTAGTGGTTGATTAAAAGCTCTACTAATTTTCAATTATTATTATTTTATTTTCTGAATTTTCGATTTTTGAAAATAGGTAATTGTTAACTTAGTCTATAAATCGGAAAATTTTTGTATCTAGATTCAACATTTCTGATCTACATTAAATCCTGTGTTTTTTCATCGGTTAGTATTTTTGTCATTCAATCAAAAAAGATGTTCAGCTTATTTTAGAATATGCAAACCAAAGTTTCTCGCGGTCAATCCTTAAAGAATGATCCTTCTCCTCCGGCTTCTAATAAGTTTTGGGAGAATGTAAGAGCGATCGTTCAGCCTTACTGGTATCCAACAGAGTCCGGGGAAAGAGTATTTCCAGACGTGATTCGTATATGGGGGATGCTAATTCTCCTGATTTTATTAATAATCGCGCTAGTGGGCGTAACTGCCTTTAATAGCTTCGTTACTCGCTATATAACCGATGTCATTGAAGAGAAAGATTATCCTAACTTTATTAATACGATAGTAGTTTTCGGCGCTGCTCTTGTCTGCATAACACTCTTAAACGGATTTTCTAAACTTGTCAGAAAAAAAATTGCTCTTGATTGGTACAAATGGTTAAATAATCACATATTATCAAAATATTTGAGCAATCGTGCCTATTATAAAATCAACTTTAGATCCGATGTTGATAACCCAGATCAACGAATATCGCAAGAAATCGAACCCATTACCAGTAATACTTTGAGTTTTTCAGCTATTTTCCTAGAAAAAGTGCTGGAAATGACTACTTTTTTAGTAATTCTTTGGTCAATTTCCCAATTTATTGCAATTGTTTTGGTTGTTTATACAATCGTAGGTAACTTGATTGCTATTTACTTAGGTCAACAATTGAATAAAATTAATCAAGAAGAATTAGAACTGAAAGCAGAATACAATTATTGTCTGACTCATGTTCGTAATCACGCTGAATCAATAGCTTTTTTTCAGGGAGAAAACCAAGAATCTAATATAATTCAACGAAGATTTATTAATCTCCTGAAAAATGTCGAACGCAAGATTAATTGGGAGAACAATCAAGAACTTTTTGACGGAGCATATAAGTCTGCTATCCAAATATTCCCATATCTGGTACTCGCACCTTTATATATGAGTGGTCAAGCTGATTTCGGAGAAGTTGTCCAAGCCAGTATAGCTTGTAATCAGTTTGCCTCGGCTATGGCAACATTAATTAGAGAATTTGGGAATTCCGGACGATTTTCCAGTTATGTTGAGCGTTTATCTGAGTTTTCAGATGCATTAGAAGCAGTTACCAAACAACCAGAGAATGTCAGTACTATTCAAACAATAGAAGAAAACCGTTTAGCTTTCGAGAATGTCACCTTACAAACGCCAAACTATGAGCAGGTGATCGTTGAAGATTTGTCACTTTCTGTTCAACCAGGAGAAGGCTTATTGATTGTTGGGCCGAGTGGGCGAGGTAAAAGTTCTTTGTTGAGAGCGATCGCAGGTTTGTGGAATGCGGGTACTGGTCGTCTGGTACGACCTCCCCTAGAAGAAGTGTTATTTTTGCCCCAACGCCCTTATATAATTTTAGGAACATTGCGTGAACAGTTGCTTTATCCTAATACAAATCGTCAGATAACCGATGCAGAACTCAAAGAATTTTTGCAACAAGTTAATCTGCAAAACTTACTAAGTCGAGTTGATGGTTTCGATACAGAAGTTCCTTGGGAGAACATATTATCGGTTGGAGAACAACAACGCCTTGCTTTTGCACGACTGTTAGTTACTCACCCTAGTTTTACTATCTTAGATGAAGCAACCAGTGCTTTGGATTTAAAAAATGAAGGAAGTTTATATCAACAGTTACAATCAACGAAAACAACATTTATTAGTGTTGGACATCGAGAAAGTCTATTTGATTATCATCAATGGGTTCTGGAACTATCACAAGATTCCAGTTGGCAACTTTTAACCGTGTACGATTATCGGCTTCAAAAAGCAAAAGAAATTGTCACGAATCCTACTCAAGAATCTGAAATCAAAATAGATAATTTTCCTAACAAAAAATCCGAAATCCAACCAGAAATAACGTTAGAAATAGACACAATCGAAGGATTTTCTCATCAAGAAATGCAGATATTAACAAACTATTCAATTAGTACCGTTAGAAGCAAGGCAAGCAAAGACCAATCCATAACTACTAAAGATGGTTTAACTTACCACTATAACAAAAACCCAAAAATATTGAAGTGGGTAAGACTTTAGCACCATATTATTAACTAATGTTGTCGAGGTGATAGCTTTGTTGAGAATAAATAGACCAGACTGGAAATGGCTATGATGAAAACTTGCGTGGCAATCCCAGTTGGGATGTAGCACAACTTCCCTTTGGAATTACACAATCATCGAACGAGAGTGATAGACAAGGCCAGATAGCAAGTAGTTCCGATCAGGAAAAACCTGCGGAAACTGTGTTGCTGGAGGAAGAAAGCCAGTCGGTTGCAGAAGTTCTCTCCATTGAAGTAACTGCGATCGCAGAAGGCGAGTTGCAACAAGTGTCCGTTGAGGTTCCCCCCATTGGAGAAACTGACATCCCCACACAGACAACAACCAAGGGAAAAAAAGGGACAAAAAGACAGAGCGAAAAATCTGCGAATATTCAAACTAACCAGCCAAAGGGAGAAAAATCCGAAACAGCCCAAACAGTTGCAGTCAATATCCAACAACAACAACCAGAAACATCAACTCAGGAGCGATCGCAAAAAACTATGAGTACGAAAGCCAATCCCAAATATAAAATCCTTGCCATTGATGGCGGCGGTATTCGAGGCATTATTCCAGCAATGATCCTGGCAGAAATTGAAAAGCGGACACAAAAGCCGATTTTTAGTTTGTTCGATTTAATTTCTGGCACTTCCAGCGGAGGAATTCTGGCACTCGGATTAACTAAACCCCGATTAGATTTAGAGGCAACTGATACCCCACCCACTGCCCAATATAGTGCTGAGGATCTCCTCCAAATATATCTTGAGTACGGGGCTGAGATATTTTACGAGCCATTCTGGGAACAAATACTCGGTCAGCTAGAAGATATATTCGTTCAACCAAAATATTCTTCTGAAGGCAGAGAAGAAATTATTAGGCAATATTTTGGTGATACTCCTCTAGAAAATAATCTCAAAGAAGTTTTTGTAACTAGCTACGATATCGAGCAGCGAATTCCGATATTCTTTACTAACAAACTGGAAAAACAACAGACAGAATCGAAAAAATTTCGCAAGTTATGTGCAGGTTTTACGCTCACAGATGCAGCATTAGCAACTAGTGCAACTCCAACTTATTTTGCTCCCTATCGCGTTTCTAGTTCCCATAATACCAACGGCTTCTATACTTTAGTTGATGGCGGAGTAGTCGCCAATAATCCAGCTAATTTGGCTATTATAGAAGCGCAGATTAGTAGACAAGAAAACAAACAAGTCCTGAATACAGAGGATGTCTTATTAGTATCCTTGGGTACTGGTTCCCTGACCAGTGTCTACCCTTATGACGAAGTTAAAAAATGGGGACTATTACAATGGGCAAAACCACTGCTAAATATTGTGCTTGACGGTGGAAGTGAAGTAGTAGCTGGGGAATTAGAAAGGTTGTTTGAGTCTAGCAATAAAGGTAATAAAGCTTCTTATTATCGATTCCAAACATTCTTAAAAAGTGAACTCGAAGCAATAGATAATGCCAAACTAGAAAATGTCCGGCAGTTACAAGTTTTAGCTAATACACTGATTCAAGAAAAAAATCAACAAATTGATGAATTGTGTAATATTCTATCAAGCCCACATTCCGCACTTCATCGTGTAATACACGAAGATTTCCAATGTCTGGCT
>JAHCSU010000628.1 GCA_023522315.1 Nostoc sp. CCCryo 231-06 | reverse complement strand
AAAAGTTAAATTTATTATCAATATGCATACTACAAAATGAAGTGCGGAATGTGGGCTATAAAGTTTACGTACTAAGCCTTCTGCTTTTTCTTGCTGCTTTTCTACTTGTTTTTCTATTTGTTTAATACTTGATTTTTTTCTTAATTCACTTTCTATAATTAACCATCTTTGTTTGATGTTCCCATATTCACTTTCTCTTTCGGCTATTTTACTATCTTTCCATTCATTTGCATCTATTTCCAATATCTTATTTTGCGCTTTCTTTATACTTAATGGTGTTCTTTTTATCCATTTCAATCCTGCCATTGCTACTAAATTATCTGCTGTATATAATGCACTGTCTGCTACATTTATTCCCTCAAATTTTCATTGCTCTTTAAATTCTTTTAATCTTTCCACAAATACACTTTTATCATCTACATTTCCGGAATCTATTTTTAGATACAATGGTATATCTCCATCTCCTGTTACTATCATGTCTATGATAAATTGTTTCAGATCCGGTCTCTTATCTCTTGAATATCCATGAACAATTTCTATTGGTTTCATCTCCTCTAACTCTATTTCTAATGTATTTATTTCGGTTTCTTCATTGACTTGATTTATTGCTCCTTCTTTTTCGTACTCTCCATGTACATACATGGAAGTTCCATCTAAATGAATAATCTCCTTTTTTACTTGGAATTTATGCGCGGATTTTATGGCTATTGCTGTAAATAATTTCGTTATCCCTACTCGATAAAATTCGTCTAACTCTCTTCCTACTTTGTCATCATTTAAATGTGATGGTAATACTCCTTCACCTATTAGGTGTTCCGTTGCTTTTCCTACAAAATATTCTTCAAATAGGTATAATGGTGCGCTCAAAAAACCTAATCCATTCAAAATCATCGCTTTCATTACTTGTCCTGGCGTTAGGCTTTCTTTTTCTTTTATTCCCACTATTTTATTTACTTCTTCTACCAATTCCATCTCGTCTATTATTCCCGCTATTATTCCTAAATGGTCTATATCTAGGACTTTTATAGCAAATTGAGGCTCTTTCATGCTTTTTCCTTTTCTTTTTGTCAGGATTATTTTACACATAAAAAAGCCACCAATCTATTGCCAGGCAATCTTTTACGCCTTTATCTTCTCCAATTTCATAATTATTATTTCTGCTTTAATATCTGCGGAATGTGGGATGTAAATGTCGTCACAGAGATTGCGATCGCTGTTCCCCCCTTGGGATTATTCTGAAAATATCCTAAGTTCCCAACATCTGCAAGTTATGCAAAGTGGCATAAAGCCCGCCTTCTTGTATTAGTTGATCGTGGCTTCCCTGTTCGATTAATTCGCCGCGCTTTAGAACAAAAATCCGGTCTACATTGCGAATTGTAGACAGGCGGTGAGCAATAATAATGGCAGTACGTCTGAGCAAAAGCTGGTTTAATGCCTCTTGAACTAAAGCTTCTGTACCAACATCTAAACTAGCGGTAGCTTCATCTAGTACCAAAATTTGGGGACTGCGAATGGCAGCCCGCGCAAAGGCTAAAAGTTGCTTTTCACCACTAGAAATATTTGTGCCCCGTTCTCGCAGTTGAGTATCATACCCTTGCGGTAGTTCTTCTATAAACTGGGCAATGTTGGTTTGCTCTGCTGCTTGTTGAATCTGTTCAATGGTATAGCCATCTCCTAAAGAAATGTTGCTTTTAACATCGCCAGCAAACAAAAAGCCTTCTTGGAAAATTACTGCCATGTAGCGCCGCAGTTCTGCCTGTGGTACTTCCCGTATATCTACACCATCTATGAGAATGCGTCCTTGGGTGGGTTCGTAGAGGCGGCACAAAAGACGGATGATGGAAGTTTTTCCCGCACCTGTGGGGCCGACTAATGCCACTTTTTCACCAGGATGAATGGTGAAATCTAAGTCTTTAATTACGTAATCATCATTTTTATAAGCAAACCAGACATGATCAAAACGGATTTCTCCCAGTTCAGGCGGGGAAATCAGGTCTGGAGATTCTAGATTTGCAACGATCTCGTCTATGTAGCCAAATTTCGCATCAAATATTGAGAAGCGGACATTGGCGCGATCGCGGATTTCTATCGGTTCATCTAATATATCGCCTACGCGTTCTATTGCAGTAAAACCTGCTTGAATGACCGTAAATTTTTCCGCAAAATCCCTTAAAGGATCAAATAATCGCTGGGCATACAAGATAAATGCAGATAAAGTCCCAAAAGCTAAACTTTTCCCTAATAGTAACGAACCACCCATGCCCAAAACAGCTGCGATCGCAATCAGACCAATCCATTCCAAGGTTGCTGAAATAAATGAATCATAAAAGATGGTTTTATCCATTTGCTGAGTGTAGCGGCTGTTTGTGGCGCGAAATAATTCGGCATTAAATTTTTCCCGGCGGAACAATTGCACCACATTAATGCCAACCACATTTTCTTGTAACTGTGAGTTCAAGATAGAAAGTTCATCCCGTCCTTTGTAATTGGCTTTGCGATACTGTTGCTGAATGTAAACAATTAACCAGCTAATTGGTAACAACATCAATACCAGCAAGCAAGTGAGTTGCCATTCGATGGAAAACATTAAACCTAAAATCACCAGCATGGAAAACAAATTGGACACAATGCCAATTGCCCCAGTAGAAAAGACATCGCCTAAGACTTCCACATCGCTGGTGATTCTGGTGATTAATTTACCTACGGGTGTACGGTCAAAAAAGCGTACTGCTAAAGATGTTACATGCTGGAATAAGTCTTGGCGAATGGCTGCGGTGATTTGTTGCCCTAGCTTCTGTACTAAATAACCCTGGTAGCCTGTCAAAATCAATCGGATTGCGATCGCAAATACCAATAATCCCTCCAGGATATTTAGCCCTTCGGACAAGGGGCGATTCCTGAGAAATTCGTAAGTGCTTGGTTCATTGCGAATCAGGGAGATCACTTGGCCAATCAGCAGAGGTTGTACGGCATTAGCTAGGGCAAGGGGTACAAGTAAGATCATGGATAGCGTCAACAGCCGTCCGCTACGACGGGCATAAGGCACTAAACGCAAAAATAACCGCCAGTCATTTTCGCTCTGACGATGTTGCGTATCAGATTTTTTGAGAGATTGGTAGATGCTCATAGTAAGAGCATTATATTAATGTTTGTAAAAAAATACGCATGTTTAAAGTAGCGTTTGTCCTGCTACTCTGATACCATGCCTGAGATAGAAACTGCAAGACTCCTACTAAACGCTGTAACTCCTCAAGACCTGGATGAACTTGCTCCCATTTTGAGCAACCCAGCAGTTATGAGGTATTCACCCAGAGGCCCTATACCTAAAGATCAGGTAAAAGAAGTAACGCAGCAAACATTACAATTTTTTATTACACACTGGCAACAGCACGGTTTTGGTGTATGGGCTGTAGTGGAAAAAGCTACCGTCAAATTAATTGGTCATTGTGGGCTGAATTTTTTACCCAATAGCCCGGAAGTCGAAATTCTTTATTGGTTAGACAAAACTTATTGGAATCAAGGAATTGCCAGCGAAGCGACAAAGGCAAGTTTGAGGTAAGCTGTTCTGCATTTAATTTGCATATCAAACGCGGGCAGGATGCCCGCACTACAATGATTTGAATAAATCACAATGTGCAAATTACAAGATTATCAGCTTACGGCTTTGAGGAAGTCAAGCTAGATCGTATTGTCGCCATCACTGCACCAGAACATACAGCTTCGCGTCGTGTGATGGAAAAATGCGGGTTGAAATACGAGAAAAATGCTCAATATTACAACTTAGATGTTAGATGTAGTCTATTATGCTCTGGCTCGTTCAGAATGGCGATCGCTTGATTCTCTTTACATTTTGCAAATTTGAATTGGGGTAATTATGCCTGAGATAGAAACTGCACGATTGCGACTAAGGCACTTCAATCTAAACGACTTTGATCATCTATTTCGCCTCTACAGCGATGTAGAAATCATGAGGTATCTGTCGCCAAGAACAAGAGAACAAACCCAGGCAAGTTTAAGCAAACATATCCAGCAGTGGCAAGAACACAACTTTGGAATGTGGGCAGTAATATACAAAGAAACTGGTGCAATGATTGGCCGCTGTGGACTTGGGTTTCTGGAAAATACGCCAGAAGTTGAGCTTGGCTATGTGTTTGACAAGTCCTATTGGAACATGGGACTAGCAACTGAAGCATCTCTTGCAACTTTAAAGTTTGGATTTTGGGAAGTGAAGCTAGATCGAATAGTAGCAATCGCTCATCCAGATAACATCGCTTCAGTGCGTGTAATTCAAAAGGTAGGGATGAAGTACGAAAAGAATGCTACCTATTACGGACATGATGTAGTGTACTACGCTGTCTCACATACAGAATGGCAGCCAGATGATTCCCTTTACATTTCGCAATCTTAAAACTATCGAACCAACTGCCAAACATCAAAACCACTGCAAACTCAATGCTTCTGTAGAGAATACAGCAGTTTGCAAGTAAGTCCTGAATTAAATAACATACAATTTATGTCCCTGACTTACCTCACCCTCAATCCCTCTCCTTATAAAGGAGAGGGAAGCTAAAGACAGGATGAAGTTTTGCATTTTATTTAATCTACGTTCCTAAGTGAAGTACACAATGCAGGGGTGAAATCAGATATAAACAGTTTCTGCCTCCTTCAATTGTATTAATTGCTTCATAAATATTGTTGTAGACATGAAACAATATCATACTTATCTCTTTAAGTCTTATATCTAAAGGTAGAAGATAAAAGTTAACTCATTTTTGGGAAACCTAACCTAAGAAGGGTTCATTCCCAAAAAACTTCATACCTATTTATCGCAAGAATGCAACTGAGGTCAGATGACGCAACCTTTAAATCGAGTCAACGAGTGGGAACAACGTCGTGATGAAGCAAGCCGCTACTACCGCCGGGGAAAATTCCAAGAATCTCTCGATCTTGCAACCAAGAATTTATACTTGGCGAGAGCCATTCCAGACAGAGCCAGAGAAGGTTATACATTAAACGACCTTGGTTTAGCTCACCTCAGTTGCTGGCAACCTCAAAAAGCATTAGAACGCTTTAATCAGGCGCTTTCAGTTGCTGTTGAAATTGGCAACGCGTCAGCACAAGCAACTGCACTTAGCAATCTAGGTTCTACCTACAGCCGTCTTGGACGCTTTTCGCAAGCGTTAGAATATTTTGACCAAGCGCTACCAATATGCAGGCGATCGCAAGATACTCAAAGTGAAATTTCTACTCTTAATGATGTAGCACTAATTTATACCCGGTTAGGAGAACCGAAACGGGCACTGTTGCTACAACACCAAATTTTGAGGATGCGGCGATTGTTAGGTGACTTTTCTGGTGAGGCAACAACCCTAAATGGTATTGGGTTTGCTTACACTGTCTTAGGCAAGTTTGAAGAAGCTCTAGAATTTTTTCAAGCAGCGCTTCCAATTCAACGAGCTGTCAAGAATTTGGTTGGTGAAGCAACCACTTTGAATAATATTGCCTCAATCTATAGTGATTTAGGAAAACCGAAACAAGCACTATTGCTCTACTATCAAGTTCTTTTGACACGTCGAGCAATTAGCGATCGCTCTGGTGAGGCTACAACGTTTCATAACATTGGTTATACCTATAGCACTCTGGCAGAGCATCGGCAAGCAATGAAGTTCTATAAGCAAGGCATTACGATTTATCAACAACTGGGTGATGGACTGGGAGAAATTTCAACTTTGCTGAATATGGGAAGCCTTTACGCTACAACAAAACGCAAAAAAATGGCGCGATCGTGCTATAGAAACGCCCAAGAATTAGCAGAGCAAATCGAACATCAGCCACTCCTAGAAAAAGTACAGCAGTTTATAGATTCTCTGTAGGTTGATGCAGCAGACTCAGATTCCCGAATTCTCCTTAAAGAAGTCGGGAATTTTGTTGTTCGAGTTGAAGCTCAAAAAATTAGCAACTTCGTTACCGTCAACCATATATTGCTCAACAGGTTACGATCATTAAGAAGTAATAATTTTTTATGGCATCGCCAGGAGTCTCTAAATGTTCATTACTGAATTGTCACCTATATTCAAAGAATTTATCCAGCATCCAGCCTCATTTGTCGGTGGGTTATTCTCTGGTGTGCTTCGGCTCAATCTTGCAGACGATCCTGTAAAAAGCTGGCTGGATCAACAGATCCGCTCCAATAGTTACACCAGCATCACAACAGACGCACATAATGGCAAAGCAAGTGGGCCTCAACAGATTTCGATTGACTAAATTTTTGGGCGATCGCAAATTAAACCTCATCTATGTTGAGAACCGTAGTTTTTGCCCTCACCCTAAATCCCTC
>JAHCSU010000627.1 GCA_023522315.1 Nostoc sp. CCCryo 231-06 | reverse complement strand
CGCCACTGATTCGGAGTACCAAATTCAGTGGGGGACTTACGGCGTAATAGTTAAACTCTCCAAAATCACTTTTGCCGCCCGCCGTCCAGAAATAGTCGCTCCTTCCATGCTATCGATGTAGTCTTGCTGAGTATAACTCCCTGCAAGGAAGAAATTATCTACTGGTGTTTTTTGGTTGGGACGGTATGCATCCATCCCTGGCGCTTCTCGGTACAGAGACTGAGCAAGTTTTACCACACTGTACCAAGTCATATTTAGCTCGCGCGACGAGGGAAACAGTTCATGCACTTGCTTGAGGACATGCTGTGCGATCGCTTCATTACTTTGGGCAATAAACGGATCTCCCGGTGTCAGCACTAACTGTAACAATGAACCCTGTCCTGGACGATAATAATCAGCAGGGCTAGTCAACGCCAAATCGGCAAAACAAGAAAAGTCAGCATCGGCTGTGTACAGCAAATTATCGATTCCAGCCGCGTGATTTAGCTGTTTACGTTGTTCTCCATCGTTCAGTTCCGTTACCCAGCCATCGAAGCGTAGCTGCACTGTTGCCACTGGCACTGCATCCAGTTTATAAATATTGTCAAATTCTGACCACTTACGCCACTCGTGGGGTAGGATGCGTTGAATTCCTGGAACATCACAGGCAAAAACGTAAGCATCAGCGATGATAGTTTCTAATGTATCACCTTGGGCAACTACTATACCAGTGACGCGGGTTTGTTCGTCTAACTCTGTAAACTGAATTTCCCGAACTTGCCGACGCGTGTAAACTTTCGTGCCTCTGACTTCCAGATATTCCAGAATGGGCTTGTGTAAATATTCGGATGGAGAACCTTCCAGCATTCGCAAAACTGAAGCCTCAGTTCTAACTGCAAATAACTGGAATATGGTTAACATACAACGGGCAGACATATTTTCGCAATCAATAAATCCCAATGCGTAAGCAATCGGGTTCCATAAGCGCTTGA
The DNA here is from genome assembly GCA_023522315.1 of Nostoc sp. CCCryo 231-06. GTDB lineage: Bacteria > Cyanobacteriota > Cyanobacteriia > Cyanobacteriales > Nostocaceae > Nostoc. The sequence continues at coordinate 2,197 of JAHCSU010000627.1, read as the reverse complement.
TGCTGCCATTACTCCCACCATGACTGCGGAACCAATCGGCAAAGCTGATTTTATCTAAGTTGCGGATGGTTTTCATCGCCCCATTAAAGTCTACCAAACCGCGAACTATCGGACTAGTACCCAGAGCGATCGCATTTTGCAGTTTATCCTGCAACGATAGTTGGGAAGTCGTGAAAAATGCCTTTAAGCCATTGAAAGGCGCACCTGTAAAGAAGCGAAAATCTAAACCACCAGTGCGCCCTCCTTTATTAATAAAAGTGTGGGTATGTTCTTTGAGGCGTAAGTTTTCTAACACCCCCACTTTCTTCATCAAGTCAAATAGTTGGTAGTAGCAGCCAAAAAATACATGCAAACCCATTTCTACATGGTTGCCATCTCCATCAACCCAACTGCCAACTTTACCACCCACAAACGGACGAGACTCAAAAATCTCTACTTCACAACCAGCATCAGCTAAATCTACTGCGGTTGCTAGCCCAGCCAGTCCCGCACCTACGATTGCAACACGCATTCCGTCGTTCCTTTTCAGTTTCTTTACAGATTGTAACTGGGTTGGTGTCGGAATTTGCTACTTAATATCAACTCCACCAGCATATTAAAGTATGGCTATGTCGATACTAAAACCTTTTTGATCACTTGTTCTAGTCCCGGCAATTGACCAGACGCGAGAAAAACGCGTCTGTATCAGCTAGACAAACTCTTGTCCATAGTGGCGGACTCAAAAAAGTATCATAGCTATTTTTTGGTAACAAAGCAGTTATCTGGTAAGTCGTAAAAGCAACTTCTTACTTGTTTACATCTTTGTTGGCATCGGAGACAGGCAAACTTCTAATCAGTTCGCGAATCACATCGGTTGCTGGTCTACCTGTTTGTTCACAATATTTTTCTAGTTTTTCTGCTTCCTGTGTTGCGAGATTTACTGTTATGCGTTTAACCGCCCATTTTTTATTTGTCATTATCATGCTATCTGCTGGATATTTAGATCGTCGAAAGATTTTAAATTAAACAGGGAACCGATAAGGTTATCAGAATTTGTCTCACGAAACAAGTAATATCATTAATATTAAAAATGTTCGTTTTGTCAAAGTATTCATCATTTCCTAAAAAAATTAAAAACCTCCACTTTATTTGTTACTGTTGTGACATGATAAAGACCACATAGTTGCTTTTGAAGATAATAACGCTACTAACAGCATGAGTAAAGCCTGAGAATGAAATTTTATAAATGAATTTGAGACACCTACTGTTGACTCAATCAAGATTTCCAAAGTTATTCTCCATCGGAAGTATTTGACCTTCTCTCTTAACCAAGTTCGCCAAACCCACTTGGAGAGAACATCTAGGATAACACCAGAAAATAAAACTTCAGAATCATTATCATGCTGAAATGCTTGCCCAAAGGCGGGTTACAATCGTCTATAGAGGTTGTGAATAATCACTTAAAAGTAGGCAAATAAGCGTTCGCTCTAAAACAAACACCCATCTGCACCCATTACTGTAACCACGAAGTTAAGAGCTACTTGAACGTTTATGAATTTTGGCTACTCTCGATCAAGCTGATTGCTTCTTTGCACCAATATACTAACCACTAAAAAGGGTATAAAACTCAGCTTTCTGGGTGTAAATATCTGAGTTTTTTGGTAAAATTTAACAGCATCATCTGTAATTTTACACAGATAAATGCTTACTAAACAGATATGATGTTACTTGACTGTTGCCGATAACAATATTTTATTTTTACTTCATGCTTTTACACTAACTGCCGTAAAAATACGATGCAATCTGACATGTCTTTTCTCTTCTCTCTAGCAATATAGTTTGTCTTAAATTCAGTGATTTTTTTCCCATTCATGGTATTTATTTATAGAAGGGTTAAACAAATCATTGTTTTGTGCTAGAAATTAGGCAGTAAAATTTTCACAAGTAAAAATAAATTACTGCCAATAAACTTTCGATTTGCAAACATTTATTATTTAGTAGGTATACTCATAAAAGCAATTGTAGATTTTATTTCTTCTATTATGTGCTTATTATAGTCATTGCTTATACACTTTAAATAATCTTCATTTAGAGACTAAATAAACTCATTCTCATCCTTTATAAAAAAATTACAAAGAAAAAGAGGTTTTATGAAATTTTGCTTAGGGCGTGTCATCAATTAGGTAAGCTGGAATCAGAACTGCTGAAAAAGAATAAA
>JAHCSU010000626.1 GCA_023522315.1 Nostoc sp. CCCryo 231-06 | reverse complement strand
GATCGCAGTTCCTTTCCTGAAAAGTGCGATCGCAATCCTGACAATACCACCTGTGAACAATGCCGTTCTTGAGCTTATTCCATCCATTGCGATATGTGCGCCACCCCTGGCAATGGGGGCACTGAATGCGGACTAGTACTTTGATCATAAGCGCGAAATTACACCTTTATTAGTTGGTGGGGGAAATAAGCCCTTGCTAGCGGTTTCTTGCGATCGTCAGATTTTAGCCAAATGCCATCGTCTCTAATAATTGTGATGGTTGCAAAGGTTTCCTTGTGTTTACCCTCCAGGATTACTACTTTGTCACCTGCACTGAAAGCGTGTTTGGGCGAATGTTCACAAGTCCGCAAGTCGGCAAAGGGTAAACTCTGTGTTCCTCGCCCAGGAATCTTACAAGTAACCACTAGCAACTGATTATTAATGTTAAATGCCTCTACTTCTTGCTGGTGAATCTGGCTCCAATATCTACATTTCTCCTGGATCAAAGGCAAGACGATGGCCGATTGGTCATGTGTCTGATTTGACACAGATTTGTCAGGTTCTTCTGGTTCAGAGGTTAAGGGATGGTTAACCTCGATTGTTAAGGAATGTGTCAAGTGATCAATTTTCGGCTCGGATGTGATCAATTGCTCGGATCTGATCACTTCGGATGGATCACATCTTTTCGTTGATATAACAGGGTTAGAGGTCGATGTGATCATGTGATCCATTTTCTCGACAATTTTTTCGGTCTTCACAATTGAAAATTCTAAATTTTCATGGATCACATGATCACATCTCCCAGAATCCACCTCCTGCAAGGTGTTAGATATGATCAACGATGGATCACATCTCTGATCAGGTTGAGGAGATGTGCTTGTTTCTACTCTTGCTCCACAGTAGTAAACTAAGGCACGTTTATCACGCCTACTTCTACTTACTCTTACTAGCCCTTCGTTGACACCTCTTTTTAAATCTCGCCTAACAGTCTCTCGATTGAGATTAAGCTCCTCGGCAAGTTCTTGAGCTTCAAATGGGATACCTCGATGCTGCTTTAAGTATTTGATGCAGCGAGACATAATATTCGTGCTTTGGCTATCTGTGCCCTGAGATATTGCGCTGTCCTCCAATCGTCCAGTGAACCTCCAGCCCCAGGTGTCATCGTCGTACATGAATTTGTATGCACCCGGGCCGCGGCTTCTGCTTTTTTCTATGGTCAGTGCATTAAATTCTTCAATTTCGTTGCGCTGCCGGGTTAATTTCCATAATTCATCGCAGGAGAATTTAATTGCCCTAGTACCGCGAATATCCCCGTTGGCGTTGCAGTGGTGAATAAGCAGGAATGTACAATTGAATTCTTGGGCTAAATGCCTCAGCCTGACTATGGGACGGGCGTATTCTGTATCGTTCTCGCTATAAATTGAACTGGTTGAAACTGACATTAGCGAGTCGATGATGACCAACTGCGGTTGGTTCTGTTTGAGCATCTGTTTGAGTTTTCCGAATTCGCCAACTGTCCATTCTTCACAAATTGAGAGTCGGGAGGAGGTTAGCTCATCCTCAAAGAAATCTTGCATTTCCAAAAGTTTGCTGGTGTTCCTGGCCCCTTGGTCTGTTTCAATCAGCAATACCTTCATTGGGTCGATTTCGGCTCCATCGTAGGTAAATCGCCCGCCGGAGCAGGCGTATTTGGCAAGGGTAAAAGCAAATCGGGTTTTACCAACACCACCGTCACCGTAAGCGACTACTACTGATTCTGTGGGGACTAAGCCAGGGACTACCCAATCCTGTTCTCTGTTACCGTACTTAGCAAAGTATTCTTTGGCTGTATAAAGTTGGGTTTTTGATTGACTATCGAGCCATTTAGCGTGAAAATCGAGTAATTCTTTTTTGCTACTAAACTTCCACTTTTTGGCTAACTTTCTCATCAGCCAATCTCGCTGGGCTGCATTTTCTATTTCTTCAATGTCTTCTAGTTCTTTACAAAGGCGCTCGAAGGCTATCTCATCAATCTTTTGCCAATATCCGCTACCTTTGGCGTTCCTCAACTGGGTAACTTTCAGGATTTTCTGCTCAATGTTCTCTAGAATCCACGCGAGAGGTTTCTCAGTGTCATGGGATTCCTGGTCTAACTCTGTGCTTAAAGTTGCTAGTTGCCTTCTAATGTGTTTCTCTACTAGCAACTCGGCATAGTGATCTGCATTAACAGACGAGACACAGCTATCAATAAGCATTGCTAGCTTGTTTCGCCCTCCGACTTCTTTTAATAAATCTCTATCAAGTAACCAGCTAGTAACTGTCAGCAAGTCAACCCTTTGTTGCTGTTTATACAGGTTAAGAGCAGCCTGATAAATCTTCTTGTGAGAACCCACATAAAAGGCTTCTACTGGCAAGGTGTCAGCGAGGTTGCAAATTACCTGTGGATCTAGTAGAATTGCTCCTAGAAGCGCAATTTCAACGTCAACATTGCTCTGTGGAATTGTTGGAGGCGCAAAAGTATTTATCATATTTTTAATTTGGTTTTAGGGGTGATTTAGGTAATCACTCTTTTTTTTGAGTGTCTATTTTTTGTCATTAAAAAGGGTCGATCGCAATTTCGAGACAGCCATCGATCCACTGATTAATGTCGTTAGGGGTAGAGAGTGAATTAGCTGATTGCCTAAGTTCTGCTAGCTCATCCTGGAATCCTCCTGTGGCATCCCAGCAAGGGGCGTTGATGTAATGCTGGCAATATTCGGCTACAAGGCTGATTTCTTCCGGGGGGAGTTTTTGGCGACTAAAAAAATTGAAGACTGCCGAT
>JAHCSU010000625.1 GCA_023522315.1 Nostoc sp. CCCryo 231-06 | reverse complement strand
AACCAGGACTCCTGCCCTTGGAGGGAATGTTAGACCAAAAAAACTACGGAGTAATTGATGGCTATTCCCGATGAATTGGGAAGCTCAGACTTCAGCCATAGGCAAGTCTGAGTAGTTCACATATCTTATATACTCCCGTTGTCGTCACTGCTGACAACGGGATTTTTTTGGCGTTGCATAAAATAGGGCTTGCTCAATTTCTGTTATGTTACGATAAAAGCATCAACCTGTACAGAAACTCTGTACAGGTTAAGCGAGAATGTACTTAATTCAATTTACAAGTAAAAACGGCACTTTTGATACTTATGGTTTCCGCTAGTTATACTTACACACAAGCACGAGAAAAGCTGTCTGAACTCTGCCAGAAAGTTACTTCAGAACGCGATTTTGTAATCATTACACGTCGTAATGCTGAAAGTGTAGCTTTAATACCTGTTGATGAACTTTCTAGTATTCTAGAAACTGCTCATCTTTTACGTTCTCCCCGTAACGCTGAACGTTTGCTAACAGCTTTAAATCGAGCTAAATCAGGAGTTGTGAAATCTCAAAGCTTGGATGATCTTAGTAAGGAATTAGGATTTGACCAAAAAGAAGAACCTCAAAAACCAATCAAAACAAGAAATTCCAGCAACTCCAAACCAAAGAAAAACAGTATTTCAACCTGAATTTTTAGAAGACTTAAAATTTTGGGTGGAAAATGATCAACGAGTTACCCTTAAAGTTTTGGATCTTGTCAAAGAGACTTGCCGAGATCCTTTTAAGGGGAAAGGTAAGCCGGAACCTTTAAAATATTTAGATCCTAATGCTTGGTCTCGCCGTTTAACACAAGAACATAGAATTGTATATCTTGTAAAAGATGATGAAATAAATTTTTTACAAGCTCGTTATCATTATTAACTATTAATTATCCCAAAATATAAGTAGCATTATTTAGTTTTGCGTAGCTTGCCGCCGTAGGCATCAACCAATAGTTCCAACACTCCAAAAATATTTACTTGGTGAGAAGCCGTCCTCAATATCCTAGCTGCTGAGTCATAAGTGGGTATGCAAAAATAGCGCAAGTGAACCCACACTGCTAAGGGTCAAGCCTGACAACATAAAATTATCAGGGCGATTAATTACAGCAACCAATGTCCCTGTATCTAGCAATACTCATAGTTTCATAACAAGCCGTAAATGTAGCGACTCGTATAATTTTTGACCCGCATCGACTTTTAAAAGATCCTCTAAGATTAAAACTAATAAAGACTTATTTATCACCCCTTTCCCATTCAGGTATGGCTCCTTTGACTCGGCGGATGGGCAAATTAGCAATTAAAGCTGTAGTTCGTTGGTTGCTTTCTAAAGAAAACTCCAAGCCCTCTGTCTCAATTTCGACATAGCGACAGACTACATCTAAAATTTCTTGCCGCATTTTTTCCAATGTTTGAGGATCTAAATCAGCGCGATCGTGAGCAATCACCAATTGCAGGCGACGTTTAAC
>JAHCSU010000624.1 GCA_023522315.1 Nostoc sp. CCCryo 231-06 | reverse complement strand
GTCATATCTCCTGACAACATTTTTCACCTTTAAATTGAATATATTTTCTGCAATATTATATATGTAATATCCACATTTATAAATACATATATACCCCAAATTTCTACATGTTAAACCACAAATTTCTACATGTTTACCCCAAATTTCTACATGTTAAACCCCAAATTTCTACATGTTTACCCCAGTTTTTTACATATATCTTCTTAAAAAAACTTCACCTAGCCCAGTTGTACCAACGGTTCTAGCGTTTTTTATTTTTTGGATAAAAGCTTTAAAAAGAAGAAAGCTTTAAAAAGAAAAAAGAAAATTTTTTTTTGAAAGATGTAAATTTTAGGGGTAAATTTTATAAACAGGATTATTTTTCGAGTAATAGAATTAAAAAAACACGTCAACTGCGTAAAATTTTGGGGTTAAATTCAATCAATTTATATTTTTTGGGATATAAGATTAGGTAAACATAGATAATATAGTCCTAAAACCGCATAGGATGTGTTTTAACAGGCTACTGGAATTAAAATGGTACTTAGGTAGCCAATCGATAGTAAAAGCTGTTAAAACGCTTAAATTTTGTAAATTTATTTTTTGAACATAACTATAGGTTTTGAAGGTGTATTTTTTTGGGGTAAAGATTTAAGGTGTTTAAGAAATAGCTGTAAAATTCTGGGGTATGCAATAAGATGTAAAAATTCGGGGTTTGTAAGTAAGAGGTATAAATAACAAGTGTAAAAATTTGGGTAGATTAAATTAATACGATTGTCTCTGAAGTTTTTTACCTATATACTTACATAAGTACATAATCTTTTAAGGATATAAGTATGAAAGTGATTGCAGTGTTAAACCAAAAAGGAGGCAGCGGTAAAACTACCATAGCCACCCATTTAGCCCGAGCATTACAACTACAAGGCAGTAGTGTTTTATTGGTCGACAGTGATAAACAAGGATCTGCTCGAGATTGGAGCGCTGTCGATGAGAGTAACCCTGTAACTGTTATTGGACTGGATCGCCCTACCCTAGACCGAGATTTAAAAAATATTTCTGATAAGGATTTTGTGGTAATTGACGGCTCTCCGCAAGCAACCGATTTGGCAGTCTCTGCAATTAAGGCAGCGGATTTTGTGCTAATTCCCGTGCAGCCATCGCCATATGATATTTGGGCAACTAGTGATTTGGTGGATTTGGTTAAGCAACGTATTGAGATGACCGATAATAAGCTCAAATCAGCGTTTGTGGTGTCTCGTGCCATTAAAAACACTAGAATCAGCGGTGAGGTATCAGAAGTACTAACGGAGTATGGCTTGCCTGTATTAGATGCCAAAATCGTCCAGCGTATTGCCTATCCTAACAGCGCAGCAATTGGTAAAACGGTATTTGAGACAGAAAGTAAAACCAGCGATGCGGTGGCAGAGATATGAG
>JAHCSU010000623.1 GCA_023522315.1 Nostoc sp. CCCryo 231-06 | reverse complement strand
TAGCCAGATGTTGGAAATCCTCGTATATTACACGATGAAGTGCGGAATATAGGTTATACTAATCCATGAAAAAGCCTTTATTTTAAGACTTACGCACTGTACAAAAGAATCATGTTGTGTATCAACGTAAATACATCGTCTCAGGTTTTTATTAATCATTCTTTGATAGTAAATAGACCCGCGCTGTAAGGGCACAGCAATGCTATGGCCTTACGAAAGATGTGGTTTTTTCCCATATTTGGTCTTCCTTGTCAATGCGTAAGTCCTATACTTATTTGTAGCCATAATCAGCTGCGAAGCCCCACAGCCGAAGCTGTGTTTCCTGAATATGAATGGTAAATAAATTAGATTTGCTGCGGCTTGGATTAGTGCTTCAATCTCTTTGCCTTTATGAATGAATGGAGCAATTATCCATAACCACATAGGCTCCTTCCCAAAGTTTTGGAACTAACTTTTGGGAGATAATACAAACAATTCTGCTGATAATTCACCTTCAGCAACCTTTGTGACAGAACCTGTCATGGAAATTGTAAAATCATCGTTGACTTGGATCAAAATTTCTCCACCAGGCATTTGCACAGTAATAGAGGAATCGCACAAACCAAGTTTATGGGCAACAGCCGCGGCTGCACTGCTGCTACTACCTGAAGCTAAAGTGTAGCCAGCACCCCTCTCCCAAATTTCAATTTGGATGGTATTTCGGTTCAAGACTTTCATAAATTGAACATTGGTACGATTTGGAAAGAGGGGATGAACCTCTAATATCGGCCCATACTGTTTGGCAATAGCAGGCTTGACTTCAGCTAGAGGAATCACACAGTGTGGATTGCCAATAGTTGCTGCACAAAAGGTAAAAGTTTCATCGCTAACATTGATTTTTTCTTCAATTACTTCTCTGCGTAGGCGTAGCCCGCCGTAGGCATCGCCAACTACTGGGATATCATTACTCCAAAAGCTAACTTTTCCCATCTCTACCTGAACGGTTTTACCTGCATCTTGGATAACCGATTGAACCAATCCACCTACAGTTTCAATTGAGAATGACTCTTCGCTAACAAGACCTGTATCCCAGAGGTAGCGAGAAAAAATCCGCAGTCCATTACCACTCTTTTCTGCCTCACTCCCGTCTGGATTGAAGATACGTAATGCAAACTGGGCTGTTTCGGATACTAACGGCCCCAACAAGATACCATCTGAGCCAATTCCAAAATTGCGATCGCAAATTATTTTAATTTTTTCAGGAGTGAGCGGAAATAATAAATCTTGGGGATTAATAACTAGATAGTCGTTTCCAAGAGCATGATATTTGTAGAACTTCATCAATTTAGGCTAATCACACATCACTAAAAGGCAAAAAAATTGCTGTAATTAAATCAAATCTAATTGCATTATATTCCCTTCAGAGAAACCAAGACTGGAGTAAACGGGTTTACCCAATGGTGAGGCGTTAAGAAGTACTCGCGTGCAACCGATCACTTTTAAATATTCAATTGCTCGATTAGTTAAGTATTTGGCAATCCCTTGTCTGCGGTAAGATTCTTCAACATAAACACCCCAAATATATCCAAATTTGCGGTATTCAGCTTTGAAAACATTCGGGTATAAACCTGCAAAAATTTGACAACTTGCAGAACCCACAATTGTATTATCAACCTCTGCAACAAAAGCCTTGTAACACAAATCCCGACGCGCCTCTTCTATGAATTGGAGGGTAATATTCTGCCAATTCAGGTGGATATTACTCTCATGAACACCAATATCTAGCCACATTTGGTAAGAATGCTTTGCAATCATTAAGTCTTCTGTGCTGGTAGCTTCTCTAATAGTAATATGTTTTTCTGTGGGCATAATTTTCCAACCAATTTTTGGAACTCACACCTAACTCCTCCCCGACTTTGAGGAGGAGTTTTTTAGCTGATGCTAAAAACAAGGTACGGTGCTTGTGTTATGGGCAGTTTGACGGATACGATCTCAGACTTTCTGTGCAGATATTTCTTTTTGCTTTTCTTGAGTTTGCAACGCAGAATACAGCCTGTTGAGCGCATTTACATAAGCTTGCGCGGATGCCACGATGATATCTGTGTTCGCTGCATGACCAGAAAACACTTTAGATTCATAACGTAAACGAATCGTCACTTCTCCAATAGCATCAATACCGGCTGTTACTGACTGCACAGAAAACTCAATCAACTCGTTGGGCACATTCACCACACGGTTGATGGCTTTGTAAACTGCATCCACTGGGCCAGTACCGATCGCAGCATCAGTTAATTCTTCACCTTGTGGGGTGCGGAGGGTAACTGTAGCTGTAGGACGGGCGTTGCTACCACAGGAAACTTGCACCAACTCTACACGAAACAAATCGGGCGCTTGTTGGATTTCATCGTTAACGATCGCTTCCAAATCCCAATCAGAAATATCTTTCTTTTTATCTGCTACTTCTTTGAATCTGACAAATGCTTTATTTAATTCAGTATCTGACAGTTCAAAGCCCAATTCTTTCAACCGGGTACGGAAAGCATTTCTGCCTGAATGTTTGCCCAAAACTATTTGATTGTCTGCCAAGCCAATCAATTGGGCATCCATAATTTCGTAGGTGAGCTTATTTTTTAACACACCATCTTGGTGAATCCCAGACTCATGAGCAAAGGCATTCGCCCCAACGATCGCTTTATTTGGTTGTACTAACATTCCCGTCAAATTGGAAACTAAGCGTGAGGTTTTGTAAATTTGCCGAGTGTCGATATTTGTCAGGGATTCTTGAGATTCTTCTGGTCTGCCGAGATAGGGATTAAAATATTGTCGCCGCACATGCAACGCCATCACTAATTCTTCTAGTGATGCATTTCCGGCGCGTTCACCAATGCCATTGATAGTACATTCTAGTTGGCGTGCGCCATTTTTCACGGCTTCTAAGAAGTTAGCAACTGCCAAGCCTAAATCATTATGACCGTGAACGGAAATAATCGCTTGGTCGATGTTGGGGACATTTTCGATAATCCCCTTAATGATTGCCCCAAATTCGCTAGGGGTGGTGTAACCGACAGTATCGGGAATGTTAACTGTTGTTGCACCAGCTGCGATCGTTCGCTCTAACACTTGGTAAAGAAATTCTGGATCGGAACGAGCCGCATCCATCGGCGAAAATTCTACATCTGTCATGAAGGACTTGGCATAAGCTACCATTTCTTCTGCGATCGCTAGCACTTCTGCCCGTGACTTCCGCAACTGATACTCTAAATGGATATCAGAAGTCGAAATAAATGTGTGAATTCTGGCGTTAACTGCTGGTTTTAATGCTTCTGCGGCTGCTTCAATATCTGCTTTAATCGCTCTTGCCAAACTGCAAATTACCGGGCCATTTTCTGTCCCCACAATTTTAGCAATTTTGCTGACTGCTTCAAAATCTCCGGGACTCGCAAAGGCAAAGCCTGCCTCAATTATATCCACACCCAAACGCGCTAGTTGCTTGGCTATAACTAGCTTCTCATCTATATTCAGGGTTGCTCCTGGACACTGCTCTCCATCTCGCAGTGTAGTATCAAAAATGATGATTCGATCTGTTTTGTTTGTCATTTGCGGTTTGTCGTTTAGTTTTTACTTGCGGATCAAAATATCTTCAACCTTAGTTTTTCTTTTACTCTTACCTTTGTAAATAATTGCTAAGAATACTAACCTTCTGTTTTTTCTATTTGATCTCTGATATCATTTAAATCTATATATCTATCTGTAGCATTCCGTAGCTCTCTAGCGATCATTCCTTCTGTCGATACTACTGTAATATGTGTATTTTTTGAGCGTAATAGTTCGATTGCTCTTTCAAAATCTCCATCGCCACTGAATAATACTACTCGGTCATACTGGTCTACTGTATTAAACATATCTACAACAATTTCAATATCTAAATTCGCTTTTTGCGAGTAACGACCAGAAGTATCATCATAATATTCTTTAAGAATTTTAGTTCTGACTGTATATCCTAGACTAATTAAAGCATCTCTAAAACCTCGCTGATCTTGTGGATCTTTTAAGCCAGTGTACCAGAATGCATTAATTAATGTTGTTTCTGATTGCTCATGTTTGAAGTATTCTAAAACTCGCCGCGGGTCAAAAAACCAACCATTTTTTTGTTGAGCATAGAACATATTGTTTCCGTCTACAAATATAGACAGACGATTCATTGGAGAACCCATACAAATTTACACCTAATAATATATATGAATTTAGATGGAACAATAGATTATAGCAATTTTCAAATGCCTTGTTTGCTAATATCTATAAACTAACTCTTCATCTGTAGCTTTTATCCTACCTCTTTCAAGGCATAAAAACGCCTGCAACATTAGAGTTGAGATACTGGGTGCTAAACCTTATTCACCTCCAGCACTGCAAGAGCCACCCTGTGATCAAAATCTACCAATAAAATTGAACTAGTAACAGCATTCATTACTGTATAACACTAAAGTTTACTCCTAAAGAGGTATGGTATAGGCTTAGGGTAGGATATAATTTGATGCCTATCTATAGGTTTTGCTTTCAGTATAAGGACACGCTTTGTGGGTAGTACCAATATTGCGCCAAAGACAGAAGACAACCTTGGGACAGCTTCTGGTAAAACCCCAGTTAAGAACGTACTTGTTGGTTAGGTTAGGGGAAATCTCGCCGCAACCAAGTACACAGACGAAGTATATCCGGCTATGATCTGTGAGACAATTACTAGTTGTAACTCACTCAACAGAAAAATAATAATTTAGGCAGTACCTAAGTAGGAATCTCTTGGGGCTACCTTTGCCAATAAAAGTTTGTTGATGAATAGAAGATACTTTACAAATGTATAAGATTGTCATTTAAGTCTTATTTCAATGTACTTGTACTAAAACGTGGTGTGAATAAATAAAAGTGTTGGACTTAAATCAATCAGTAACACGATATGGCAGAAGAACCTACATCTACATTAACTAAAAACTATGTCTCTACTGCCAATAGACACTCAAGTAACCCGACAAAGGTAACATCAACAGCATCGGCTCGTCAGTCAAGGTGGATGCTTCTCTTAGGTCATCTCCTCGCTGGCGGTTGCGTAATGGGTGCAGCAGTGCTAAGTGCTTCTGGTGGGGAATTGGTTCAATTGATGGAAAATAAGGCGCTTTCTGCCTTTTTCCAAGTGCGTGGGCCGATTTTGCCTCCAGAAGACATCGTAATTTTAGCAATAGACGATCAGTCAATATCAGTTCCCGAACAGTACTATAAAACAAATCCAAAACAGTATGCCTACTTAGAAACACTCAAATCTTATCCTTATAAACGGGCTGCTTATGCTCAGGTAATTACAAAGTTAATCAAAGCAGGTGTCCGCTCTGTGGCGGTAGATGTCGTTTTTGACACGCCAAGCAGTTATGGAGCTACTGACGATCGCCAACTCCAGGCAGTATTGCAAAAATATGGCAGCAAAGTTACTTTAGCAGCCGTCTACGAAAATTCCGAGACGCACCAAGGGTCTTTTATGCAACTGATTGACCCACAAGAGATGTTTCGTATCGGGTCAGTGTCCATTGGCTCAGTTAATTTCCCCCTGGAGGTGGATGGTAAAGTTCATCGATTGGCGAGTGAGTTTTCTAAGTTGTTAGCTGAAGATAATTTGATCGAGAAGCTACCCTCTTTTGATGAAGCAGCACTAAGGGCAGCACAAGTAAATTATCCCCGACCAAAGGGCGATCGCATTCATTTTTGGGGTTCTGCGGGTACATTTGAGCAAGTACCCTTTTGGCATGTCCTCGACCCGGAAAACTGGAACACCTATTTGGAGCAGGGAAAGGTCTTCAAAGACAAGATAGTGCTGATTGGGGCAACAGATAAGTTACACAATGATTATTATCCAGTCGCTGCTAGCAATAGCACTAAACGGATGTCGGGCGTAGAAATTCACGCCAATGCGATCGCAACTTTGATGCAAGGTAAAGCGATCGCCCCAGGAATTAATAGTCCACCTTTACGGGGTTTGTTTGTGCTAGTTATAGTTGGCACTACAGTCTTGATAATTAGCAGACGCAAGCGGAGTATCAATAGATTTCTATATAGCCTCGCCCTCTCTGGCACTTGGCTAGGAATTAGCTATGGGTTATTTGTTCATGGTCAGTTAATTTTTCCCACTACTGTACCAATGATTGCGATCGCTATGATTGGATTTTCCTACCTGGGAACCTCATTAGTCAGAGAAAGCATCAAAAAACGCCAATTAGTAGACATTTTTCAGAAGTATAAAACTTCTGCCGTTGTCCAAGAGATTATCAGCCAACAAGATGACTTGCAAGACCTAATCCAGCAACGAGATTTAGCCTTATCAGGAAAAGTCCTAGCTCGACGCTACAGAATTGTCAAAGTTCTCGGTTCCGGTGGATTCAGTGAAACCTACATTGCCGAAGATACCCAACGTCCTGGGAATCCGCGATGTGTTGTCAAGCAACTAAAACCAGCCAACACCAAACCAGAAGCCTTGCAACTTGCCAGACGTTTATTTAACTCAGAGGCGCAAACACTCGAAAAATTGGGAACACACGCTCAAATTCCTCAACTTTTGGCGTATTTTGAAGAAGATGAAGAATTTTATTTAGTACAAGAACAGATCATTGGTCATCCTTTAAATCAGGAATTACCACCAGGCAGAGCAATTGATGAAATTGCAGCAATCAAAATTGTCAGGGACTTATTGCAAACATTAACATTTGTCCATAAAAACAATGTGATTCACCGAGATATTAAGCCCAGCAATATCATGCGCCGACATTCAGACGGTAAACTGATGCTGATTGACTTTGGATCTGTCAAAGAAGTCAGTACAAAACAGCTTGATCATGAAGAGCAAACCCCGTTCACCATTGGTATTGGTACTCAGGGTTACGCACCAAGCGAGCAATGTTTTGGGCGTCCCCACTACAGTAGTGATATCTATGCAGTCGGCATGGTTGGGATTAAAGCCCTGACTGGTATAGCACCCCGTGAGCTACCTAGAGATGCTGATGGAGAGATAAAATGGAGCGATGCCCTTCGACAGGCTCAGGGTAAGACCTACGGCGGTAAACTACGCACCCAGGTGAGCCACTCCCTCGCTAAGATTCTTAGTAAAATGGTGCTGGATGACTTCAAACAGCGATATCAGTCTGCATCAGAGGCTCTTGAGGATCTTGAAGCTTTTGACGATGTTGTAAGTTTCCAAACCATATACCCCATGCTACACAATGACTCATTCATGAATACTTTAGATGACTTAGTAGCTCCCACACAATCTTGCTCAGAAGATCCTCAGAAACTGCTTGAGTAAGCTGTCATTACCCCTTTTCTATTACTCTCACCAAATGAAAATTAGGAACCTTGATCTTCATCAGGTTTATAAGGAAAATGCTGAAAACCCCTGAGAAACAGCAACGTAGTTGCGTATTTC
>JAHCSU010000622.1 GCA_023522315.1 Nostoc sp. CCCryo 231-06 | reverse complement strand
CTGTAAAGGTGTGTGCTAAACGATCAACTTGCGGATCTCGCAGAGTAACACAAAATGGCAGATAGCGGGGTGCTAGCTTGGAGAGTGCAGCCAGGAGTTCTGTAGAAGCGGTGACATCAATTAAGTCGGTAATCACCACCACCAGCGCCCTGCGAGTTTGACGCTGCAAAACATTTGTCACCGCCCCCAAATAATCAGATTCCAATAACACTGGTTGAATTGGAGTTAGGCGATCAATTAGCTGATTCAAATGATGTTGACCACGTTCTGGGGGAATCCACGTATGCATCTGGCGGTCAAATACACCAACGCCCACGCGATCGCCTCGATGTAACCCCGCCAATGCTAAGGATAAAGTTGCATTCAAACCCCAGTCAAATCGCTGCAAATTCTGCACTTTTGCTGTCATCAACCGTCCGCGATCAAGTAAAATCAGCAATGTTTGTTCTTGTTCGGGTTCTAGAACTCTCACCAGTGGCGTTGCATTATTATAGGCTCCAACTCGACGGGCGGTAGCTTTCCAATCAATAAACCGCAAATCGTCACCAGTGCGATAGTTCCGCAGTTCGGCAAATTCTGTACCAATACCAGTTTTACGAGATTGGCGGATTGATCCTGATGATTGCAATGTCAAACGAATTGTGAGCGATCGCAACCCAACTAAATCAGGATAAACTTTCACTGGCAGACTTTGGGGAATTTGCCAATCATCCCAAGCTAATCCCCAAATTCCCAACTGTCGAACTTGAATATTTCCCCAAGGAAACTCTCCGCGCTGTGTCGGGTTGACGGTATATGTCAATTCCTGGGTGCTGTTACTCTTAACAATAGCCCGGAGTGTGGGTGCAGATATGCCAAATCCTGTTGGGTAGTAATCGCAGATTTCAATTAGGGCGTTGGCAATTGGCGATGTGACTTTTAGCACCACTGGATTATCCCGCCCAATGGATAATCGCAACGGTAGTTCGCGGGTAATTTGCACGCGAGAACGCCGCACCTGTAAACCATCTACAACCATCAATCCGAGAACGATCGCATCAAATAGCAAAGTGATGGCGATCGTTACTTTAATACTGAGAAAAAGGCATAGGATCGGGGTGATCGCTATACCCAAAACCAGTAATAAATAAACTCTTCTGGAAGGAACCATTTTAGGAGAATGACGATTATAGCGTTTCCTAATCACATGAGTTACATCATAGCCCCCTCTCGAAGAGCGGGGAGGGGGTTGGGGGTGGGGTTCTTGTACTTCACTCAACTGATAACCGCTATAGCTTAACCTACGTCATCATGGGCAAAGCGATTAAAGAGAAAGTCTAGGGCATAGTTACGTAGTTGGTAGTATTGTGGATCTTCCATAATGCGGGCGCGATCGCGAGGACGAGAAAAAGGAATTTCCATAACTTCACCAATTTTCGCATGTGGGCCATTGGTCATCATTACCAATTTGTCTGCTAAAAATAGTGCCTCGTCGATGTCGTGGGTAATCATCAGCACTGTACAACGGTTATCGCCCCAAATTTTGAGCAATTCTTCTTGTAATTCTTCTTTGGTGATGGCATCCAGCGCCCCAAATGGTTCATCTAAAATTAAGACTTTCGGACGAATCGCCAAAGCACGGGCGATAGAAACCCGTTGTCTCATACCGCCGGACATTTGCATTGGTTTCTTTTCCATTGCATCAGCCAGTCCCACCATTGCTAGATGATCGCGGACGATCGCTCTTTTTTCTGCTTGTGGTTTGTTGGGATAAACGGCGTTAACAGCTAAGTAGATATTTTCAAAAGCAGTCTGCCACGGTAGCAGGGCATAGCTTTGGAAGACAACCATCCTGTCGGGGCCTGGTTTGGTGATTGGTTCTCCTTCGAGTAACACTTGCCCGGAGGTGGGAAAGTTAAAACCGGATACCATATTTAGTAGTGTCGATTTGCCACAGCCAGAGTGGCCGATGACACAAATAAACTCGCCCTGTTCTACGTTGAGGTTAACGCCGTCGAGTACGGTGAAGGGGCCTTTCTTTGTCGGGTAGACTTTGGTAACGTCTTTAATTTCTAGGAAAGGTCTGCGGCTGGTGGTTGCAGTAGCGAATGGTTTTCCTAGTGTGTTTGTAGCTGTCAAGTTGCGGTTTTGCATGGTGATTTGGGGATTAAAAAGCTTAATGTTAAAGTTCAAAGATTCGTTGACTCAGAACTTGCACCAGTCCCCACGACCCCCTCAGAATTCATTCTGAGGCTTATAGCTAAAGTCTGTCTATTGAAGACTAAGTAAGGGTTGTAGTCCACTTGAGTGGACTTGGGCTATTAGCCTGAGAATTTATTCTCAGGCGGGATAGGCAGGTGCAAGATATAACGTAGGGTATCTTGCTACGCAAAGCGTCTTGTAGAGAAGCTGTCGCAAAGCGATTCGCTGGATACTCCACCGACAATCGGTTTACTCGAAAAGTACGATAATCTCTTAATTCCAGCAGATTGTGTTCCCTAGCTTACAGCACTTCCTCCTGCTATGAGGTACGCACACAGTCTCAAAAGTTAGGAT
>JAHCSU010000621.1 GCA_023522315.1 Nostoc sp. CCCryo 231-06 | reverse complement strand
CTACGACGAGCTACGCTAACGCACATTCCCCTATAATCACTGAAATCCTTGTACCGTATACATTTACCATTTACGGATAAGTCTATTATTGCCAAAATAAAATTCAAATAGTGGAATCAGCACTAAGATGCTTGTGCAATAACATTTGGCTTGAGCGTCTTAGAAAAAATGTATTCCAATTCGATTCGACTTTATGCACCCGATATCCCAGCTTGAAATAAAGTTGCCTTGCTTGATGGTTATTTTCCAGAACGTGGAGATATAAGTCTTGAAATCCCCAATCACGAGAAACTTTTTCACAACTAGTCAGTAACCCTGAAGCAACACCGTGTCTACGGTATTGTGGGTGAACTGCTAAATTAGATAAGTAAGGAAAACCCGTGCCAGCCTGGCTCCACGAATCACTGTAACGTACACCCAGTTCTACACTTCCCACTAAGTTATTAGCCGCACCAGTAGTAGCTTCAAAGGCAACTAAACAAATATGACGCGACGGAGGTGATGCCATGCGATGCCTTAAGTCTTCGTAAATACCGAGACGTAGCAATGGAAAAGCCCATCCCCACATACCGTGTTGGGAGTGAAAGCTTTCAGCAATAATTTGAGAAACACCGATCAAATCAGCAGGTGTAGCTGTACGAATTTGAAATTGGCAGCAAGCTGGATCGATTGGCTGTTGCTGGTATGGATGAAAAAACCGATATTTCAAGGCTAGTTTAGTATTGATTTTATTCAACGAAAATTTTCTCAAATATCCTTAAACACGATTTAAACTGAAGAAAAACTTTATATCTGCCCAGATATTGAACTAACCTAAGATTGCTAATTCGCTTTTGCTTGTGGAGCAGACAAAGTTTTACACTTTAGTTTGGGGCTTTATAGCCTGTATTTTGGAAGAGTCTTAGAAGTTACAGCTTCATTAATCTACAATCTTAAGTTCAGTAGGTTCAGGTACATCCCTTGCTTTAGGTAGGGAGGATATGAGTCTGTCTACCACAAAAACATCTGTAAAGTCGAACAGGTTTAGGTGAATGGGTAGATAAATAGCATAACCTGTCCGTAAACATTACCTACAAAATTGTTAAGTAAGTACACTACCGACAAATTTTGGTTGCAAAGTACCTTTAGTTGCAGTACTGAACTTGCTTATGCAATTGCCGCTACACTAACAGGACTTTACTACTAAGTATTTACTACTAGGTCATAGTAA
Organism: Nostoc sp. CCCryo 231-06; assembly: GCA_023522315.1. GTDB lineage: Bacteria > Cyanobacteriota > Cyanobacteriia > Cyanobacteriales > Nostocaceae > Nostoc. The sequence goes on along the minus strand of JAHCSU010000621.1, from coordinate 6,005 downwards.
CAGGCTATGCAGGTACTGGGGAAGAATCTCCAAGATCCCTAATCCCTAACTTTTTAACCCTACACTTGTCTTAATGATAGTTCTGATTGCTAAATTAGAAAGAGGTATTTGTCTAATAGTATACTTTGGCTTTAAATCTTATTGTTTTAATATTGCTGACCCTACCATGACTACCATAAATAAAATTTACCTGCAAGTGTTAGTACAACTGCTGCAAAGGGAAAACTTAATATGCAGCTTCATCTGGATTTTTCAGCTAGCTATGAGCGCTGTATGTATTATCAGACATTGCTCACAAGAGGTGAAAAAAGATTTGGCAAGCAAGCAGCGACTCTGTAACCCTAAAACTGATTATGAAAGCAATTACACTGCACCAACGCAATCGGTAACTAGGCATAAGCCATTGAGAGGAATTACTGTGCGTAAACGCTCCTACACTCAGCAGTCATGTAGCCAAACAGCCTTATTGGTCAAAATGCTCTGCTCTTACCTGACTCAGAAAAATTCTTACCTGATCAGATTATTCTTTATCCGACTGCCGTTGCAGCAGGAAAGCGGTGCATGAAATCCCAAGTAAACAGTAAGCCTAAAATTTTGGTTGTCGATGATGAACCAGACAACCTTGACTTGCTTTACCGCACTTTCTATCGCGACTATAAGGTGCTAAGGGCAAACTCTGGCCCTGCGGCACTCGATCTGCTGGCTCAAGAGGGGGAGGTCGCGGTGATCATCTCCGATCAGCGGATGCCGATGATGAGCGGTACAGAATTTTTGAGCCTGACAGCAACTCAATATCCAGATATTATCCGGATTATTTTAACTGGCTACACCGATGTCGAAGACCTGGTGGAAGCAATCAATGCTGGTAAGGTATTTAAATACGTTACGAAACCGTGGGAAGCTGAGGAACTCAAAGCAGTGGTACGCCAAGCTTTGGATACTCACAATGTGCTCAAAGCCCGCACCCGCGAGCTTACCCGCACACTCCGACAAGAATCGCTGCTGAATACTGTCACAAATACGATTCGCAGTGCTTTAGACTATCGCCAAATTTTGCAGGCAATTGTAGATACAGTGGGTCACATGTTGGAGGTGGATGTTTGCCTGTTGCGTCCCTTCCAAAATGAGCAGTTAGCGGATAAAGGATTTATTTATCAGAAGCCTCTTTCTGAAGAAGCAGGGGTGCAGGCAAATAATTCTTCTGCTGTGCCCCTGTCAACCTCTGCCCCTCTGCCTCTTTTGGCTCAAACGGTGTGGGAAACTCGTGAAGTCCAGGTGATTCACGATGTAACTGATGATGAGCGTATTCACGGTAATACTCCCGAATTGCGCCAACGTGGGGAAGCTTTTACTGCCGCTAACATTTGCTCTAGTTTAGTTGTGCCATTGATCTGCCAACAAGAACTGATGGCAGTGCTGGCACTGCATCAGTGTTCTGTGCCTCGCATTTGGGAGGAGGATGAGGTGCAGCTAGTGTTGATGGTGGCGGATCAGGCAGCTTTAGCTTTGTCTCAAGCTTATGCTTATGAGCAAGTCCGTGCCCTTGCCAAGAGAGAAGCTTTAATTAATACAATTACTAGCGCGATTCGCTCTAGCTTAGACCCCCAAGATATTTTTGCGGCTATTACTCAACAATTGGGACAAGCCTTACAAGTCGATGGCTGCGTCCTGTCTTTGTGGACAGAGGAAGATGAGTTTGTCGAGTGTGTGGGCTTGTATGACAGTTTTCAACATTCGGAAAATTTACATAGGCACAGCCCAACCCAGGCATCGCCAGCCCCAGACAATAATCTAAGTAGCAAGAATAACCTATCACCTCCGAGATTACCCTATTCTCAAGCATCTATACAAGAGAATCCAATCCTCCAACAAATGCTACAGACACATGAACCTGTGGTAATTGGTAATGTGAGCCATTCTCCCTCAGATGTGCAGGGTTTTGATTTGCCGTTAAACATGCCAGCGCGATCGCTAATGTTTGTACCATTATTGGCTGATGGTAAATGTATTGGTAGTATTACTCTGCATGAAGGTAAAAAAGTACGCCGATGGCTGTCATCTGATATTGATTTGGCTAAAGCAGTAGCAGCTCAAGCAGCGATCGCTGTGCAGCAGTCATACCTGTATCAAAAAACTCGCCAACAAGCTGAACGCTTACTGGAATTAGATAAACAAAAAACCGAATTTTTCCAAAATATTTCCCATGAGTTTCGTACACCCATCACCTTGATTCAAGGGCCTTTAGAGTCGGCGGTGGCGGCTGGTGAAGGATTATCTTACTCCCAAAGTGCGATCGCCCTGCGTAACTCCCGCCGCCTACTGCGACTGGTAAATCAACTCCTAGATTTACAACGCCTGAATGCCGGGAGAATGCAGCCTAGCTTCCATCCCTGCGATTTAGCAGAATTTGTCAGCCAAATTGTGGAATCTTTTCGTCCCTACTGTGAGAAAAAGAAACTGCATCTCGTTACCCAGTTATATGAATGTTCTCCGGTGTACTTGGACATGGAAAAATTTGACAAGGTGGTTTATAACCTCCTGTCAAATGCCATGAAGTTTACTCCCGAAGGTGGGACGATTAGTGTCAGACTAAAATCTGAGCGCGATCGCTGCATATTGCAAGTACAAGATACTGGAATTGGCATTGTTAAAGAACAAATTCCCCACCTATTTGAGCGCTTCCGCCAAGCTGAAGGTTCAGCAAACCGATCCTATGAAGGTAGTGGTTTGGGTTTAGCTTTAGTTAAAGAATTGGTGGAATTACATGGTGGTCAAGTCACTCTGGAATCAGTTTATGGCCAAGGCACTACCTTTAGTTTATGGCTTCTGACTGGAAATGCTCATTTACCTGCACAGCAAATACTAGAAACGCCTACCGAACTAAATACAAGCCGCGCTAGCGTAGAATTGGCTGATTTAGAACTGGTAGAGTCAACAACAGACAATATTGAAGATATTACAAAAAACCTCTCCCCCAGTATTGATACTCAAGACTCAGCACTTAAGACTCAGCACTCAATTTTAGTTGTAGATGACAACCCGGATTTACGAACCTATGTATCTGAGATTTTCCGCCGCAAGGGCTATCATGTGCAGACAGCTCGTAACGGTTCTGAAGGGCACAGTAGAGCTAAGGAAATTATACCCAGCTTGATTGTGACTGACTTAATGATGCCCTTGGTCAGCGGACTTGAAATGATTCAGATGATCCGCAAAGAGGAGAAGTTGAAAGGAATACCAATCATTCTGCTGACAGCAAAAGCTGATGAGGAAACCCGCATCGAAGGTACAGAACATGGTGCAGATGCTTATTTAGCAAAACCATTCAATGATCGGGAACTTTTGGCGGAAGTTCGTAATCTTTTAGGGTTGAAGGAAAATGAACGGCGAATCGTGGAGTTAAATACTTATTTAACAGAATCGGTGCTAAAGCGCTTTTTACCGGCTGTATTGGTACAAAAAGCCGCAACCGGAGATTTAACGTTAGATTTGCGCCCAGAACCACGCTTAATTACAGTTTTGTTTAGTGATATTGTGGGTTTTACACAGCTATCAAATACTCTCAGATCCCGACGAGTCGCAGAATTGCTAAATGAATATTTAGAAGCCATGACCAAGGTTGTATTTGGCAATGGCGGCACTGTAGATAAATTTATGGGAGATGCTATTTTAGCTTTATATGGAGCGCCGGAAGAGCTAACCCCCAATGAACAAGTGCGTCGTGCCATCAATACAGCAAGAGCAATGCACCGCTCACTGGCTGAGTTGAACCAGCGCTGGCAAAACCAAGGTGTGTTCGATGGTGACAGACTTACTAGCGTCCAGTTTCGGTGCGGTATCCACCAAGGTACTGCTGTTGTGGGGATGTTTGGTAGCGCTGAACGGGCTGATTATACTGCCATTGGCCCAAGTGTGAATATTGCTGCAAGGTTGCAAGCTGCCGCTCTTCCCGGTACGATCCTAGTTTCTGCTGCCGTGGCAGATTATTTGCAGGAAGAAGAAATTACTAAAGGTAGTCCGCTAGAACTTAAAGGAGTAGATGAAACAGTTTTGACTTTCTCTGTTACACCAGAGGTAATGGTTAATCGCTAAAATTTAGACTGGTATTTAAAGCATTAGCAATGAGTAATACTGCCTAATCATATCCAGTTTATATAATATGACACCATCAGTTGCAGACAAAACTCCAATTCCAACCAAAGTCTGGAGGCGACACACAGATCCACCAGCGTTGTGGATTTCTGTCGTTATAGGTTCAGTCTCTCTGCACTTGCTAGCATTCTGGCTGATGCGCTCATCTAATGCATTTAGTCTTTGGTTTCCCCAACAAAGTCAATCTGCTCTTTCCATTGAATTGATAGACATTGCTCCCAAATCAAAATCAACAGCCAAAACAGTTTCGCCAAAGCCACTATCCTCAACTCAAAACTCTGTACCAGCACGTTCGCCACAAACAGCACGAACTACGCCTAGAAATCAAGATTTTGGCGCAATAAATTCTGCGGATAATCTCCAGCAGAAGAGGCAAACTTACGTCTCTCAACCTAATAAGCAACCCTTTAGACAACAGAGAGTTGCTACGGCGAAATCTACACCGACACCGACACCGACACCGACACCTACACCTACACCTACAGTTCCAGTCAGTAATCTACCTTGGAACCGCCGTCAAGAAATCAAACTGGGAAAGGGAACACTACTACCAACAGGTGTTCCATCAAATTCACCAGGTTCGGAAGCTGAAAACAGAAAAACGCCACCTACTTCCGTTCAGAAAACTCCAGTAACTCCGACTAGAGAAACTCCACGCACCCCGACTCAGGAAACGCCAGTAACACCAGCTAGAGAAACTCCACGCGCCCCTACTCAGGAAACTCCAGCAACACCGACTAAGGAAACTCCACGTACCCCCACCCAAGGAGCATCAGTAGCAATAGTAGCTCCTTTGCTTAGAAATGAAGTCAGTAGCTTGATACAATCAGGAAGATTACGACAAGATGCTTTACCCGATGTTATCGCTTTATATAGGGGAACCAACACAAAAGAATTAGACTCAAGTTTTCTTGTCCAGAATTCTGGTCTTGAACCAGCACAACTCTTGGCTAGCTTAATAATTGATAACAATGGCAATTTTCAACAGGCTGTAGTTCTAGAAATAGAACCAGGAACACTGCAAAGTAAAAAAAGCACATATCAGCAAGTCCTCAGCGAAGTTTTCAAAACAGAAAACTTTATTGCTGCTCACAACAACGATGGCACAAAACCAGAATTAAGCAATCTGTATGTCAGGATCAACATCCAACCGGCTAATTCCAACTAAGTTCTTGAATTTTTGCAAAAACTGTGTTACATTTATATGGTTGGAAACTTGCGGGTGTAGTTTAGTGGTAAAACTATAGCCTTCCAAGCTATTAATGCGGGTTCGATTCCCGCCACCCGCTTAAAAAAGTCTAAAATGCACTAGTGCAGCACGGTAGAAATGCACCTGATATTTTAAAGGCAAGGGGCAAAATCCCATTGTACGCCTTATGTGAGTTGGGGTAGCAAAAAAGAAGGGGAGACCAGAAGATAAAGGTAACGACACCATTCCTTGAGGTCTCCTAATGAATATGGTAGACGGTTCGACCCTATTGACAACAATTTTTGTGCTAGTAGATGACTGGTATCAGCAAAAAGGCTATCGTTACGTACCGTTATTAGCAGGACCATCACCGAAATTCACAGATAGTGAGATGCTAACACTGTTGGTAGCAATGGATTTTTTCCCATACCCAGGAGAACAGCAATATTTAGGGTTTGTCAGAGCAAACTACTTAAGCCTGTTCCCGAAACTGTTAGACCAAAGCCAGTTCAACCGAAGAGCTAGACGCTTGGAAGGAATGCTCGAAGAACTAAGACGTTTTTGGGTTCGAGACTTAGGGGCAATATTCGAGCGCACCTTGTTGTTAGATACAACCCACTTTCCGCACTTCATCGTGTAATACACGAGGATTTCCAACATCTGG
>JAHCSU010000620.1 GCA_023522315.1 Nostoc sp. CCCryo 231-06 | reverse complement strand
GGAAATCTTCTTGAATATCAATGTGTTACATCTTGAAGTGCGGAATGTCGGTTTATACTTAAGTCCTAATATGGTTTAGCGTATATTCATACAGAATTGGTATAAGCTAATCCCCTTGATGCAGATAATCAAGCAAAATTTATAGACTTGGATACAAGGTAAAATTTTGTTAAGTAATTACCATCACTTGTTATGCCAATCAAAGTTAAAGATACCGCTCCTAATTTCACTCTACCCGCTCAAAACGGCTCAACAATTAGCCTCCAAGATTTTCGCGGCAAAAAAGCTGTTGTCCTATATTTTTACCCCAAGGACGACACACCCGGATGTACCGCTGAATCCTGCGCCTTTCGCGATCAATATGAAGTGTTTAAAAGCGCTGGCGCTGAAGTTGTCGGCGTGAGTGCTGACTCTTGCGAATCTCACCAAAAATTTGCTGCGAAATATAATCTACCTTTTACCCTGTTAACTGACAAAGGCGACCAAGTACGGAAGCTATATGGTGCAACAGCAGCCTTTGGCTTATTCCCTGGTCGCGTTACTTACGTTATTGATCAACAAGGAGTTGTGCAATACGTCTTTGATTCAATGTTTAACTTTAAAGGTCACGTTGAGGAAGCACTGAAAACTTTGCAACAGCTTGCGACTAAGTAAGAGTTAGGAGTTAGGAGTTAGGAGTTAGGAGTTATTTCTCCCCTATCTCCCCACTCCCTACTCCCTATTTACTTGAATGCGACTTTTCCGGCATGACAATATTAGCGTGGGTTGACTTGCCATTTTTGCCGTTAGTATGCCCGTTACCATTGCGGGGATGGATCACACCATAACCGCCGTGGTTGCGTTCGTAAATTACATTAATCTCTCCAGTTTCGGAATTGTGGAACATATAAAAGTCGTGTCCTACGAGTTGCAATTGTTCCAGGGCTTCTGTAGGGGTCATCGGTGGCATGGAAAAATATTTAGTGCGAACGACTTCGTTGGGCAATTCGGGGGTGCGATCGCCAATTAAATCTGTGACTACCGATTCTACAACAACTACTTCTTCTGGTTGGGACTGAGTTTTTTGGTCTTGACGCCGTTCTTTGTATTTCCGCAGTTGACGGGCAATTTTGTCTGCAACTAAGTCAATGCTGGCATAGAGGCTTTCGCTGCTTTCCTCTGCACGGATAACGCTACCATTAGCATAAATTGTTACTTCAGCCGCTTGTCTTGTATTAATTCGAGGATTACGGGCTACGCTAAGATGCACATCTACTTCATTTGTAATGCTCTGGAAGTGACTAACTGCTTTTTCAATCTTTTGATGTACATATTCCCGAATCGCATCGGTGATTTCAATATTTTTGCCGTGGATGACAAGCTTCATGTAAACTCTCCCACTGAATATTTGATGTGTGAATTTGCTTTGTATGAAAAGAAATTGCGGTAAGGTCTATTACCCCCGCCAAAACAAATTGTGAACTGTTTCTATCTACTGCTAGTAAGCTTTTCTATGACTTACTGCATCTAGGCTTTTGCTCATTATACCCTTGATTTTCTTCCTCATCTCTGCGCTGATATCCAATTGGATATTCAGCTAGAACTCTTTGGTGAGGAAATTTGAGCAGTAGCTCCTGTAACTGTCTTCTGTGTTAAAACAACGCTTACAGAACTGTTGATATTTGCTCCTTCTGTGTTCGGTTGAAGTTTGCTTGCTGTTGTTCAATAATACAAGTCTTTGTGGAAATTTGATTCTATTTGAAATGCAAACTAATGTTATGAGAGTCATCAGCCAGTACATTCGTCTTTATCGTCTTGGCATGATGCTTATTGCAGAGAATTCCTCCTAAAAACCTATTGAGGTTATATATTCAAGCTAGCACTTTGTATTTTCTAATGCATGTTCCCTTGACTTTCCTTTAAAATCCTTTGCAAATCTTGACATTTTTTGGTTTCAATACTGTAACTTGAAATATATTTCGTTACCGATACCAGTTGATTTTTGGCATAATCCATAGTATGGAACCACACAAAAACCGTTGTTTGCTGTATAACCAAGGATTAATGCCTTACTTAGAAGCTCATGGATGGCAGCGATCGCTCCTGACTGAACGTATCCATGACCCCAGTCTAGATGACGTGTTAATTTTGCTAGAACATCCACCTGTCTACACTTTAGGGCAAGGAAGCAACTCAGATTTTCTCAAATTTGATATTGACAAAGGTGAATATGATGTGCATCGAGTTGAACGAGGCGGTGAGGTTACTTACCATTGTCCCGGTCAACTGGTGGGGTATCCAATTTTAAATCTGCAACGTTATCGTAAAGACCTGCATTGGTACTTACGCCAACTCGAAGAAGTGATAATTCGCGTATTGGCAGTTTATGGGTTGCAGGGAGAAAGAATTCCAGCTTTTACTGGCGTTTGGTTACAAGGGCGAAAAGTTGCGGCTATTGGTATTAAAGTCAGCCGTTGGATTACCATGCACGGCTTTGCATTAAATGTTTGTCCAAACATGACAGGCTTTGAGCGCATTGTACCCTGCGGTATTTCTGATAAACCTGTAGGCAGTTTAGCCGAATGGATTTCAGGCATCACCTGCGAAGAAGTGCGTTTTTATGTAGCACAGTCCTTTGCTGAAGTATTTGGTATGGAATTAGTAGAGTCGCAACCTCAAGGATTTTTCCGGTCTGAGTAAATTTAGTTTGTAATTATGTAATAAATACTATAGCAGTCTTATTTAAATTATGAGACACTGATAAGAGTAGTCCATATTTAACAGTATTTAAATAACTATTTAACCGTGGTTGTCAAAGCTAAAATCTGATTATTTACAAATTTTTATACTAAATTTTTACGGCTGTCAAGCACAAATTTGCGCGTGAATTACTCAAATAATCTCCAGGTATCTGCCTCATCGTCAACGTCTCTGAGAGAACGTGATTGGACAGCTTTGATAGAACTATTTGATAGAGACGACGGTGATGAAATTGAAGCCGACATCAACAGGAGTTTGTTTTGGCTGATACCTGAACCTTGTTGGGAAGATGATCCGTTTGATTTCTTGCGCGAATATCTTTGAATAGTGATGAGTGATAAGTTATTACGACTTACGCATTGACAGAATAACAAAATAATGAATTGATAAATATAGGTCGTCTAGTTTCCAGGTATCAGACAATTAGAGAAATTACTAAACCGTCCACAGCGCAATGCAATTTAGACCTCTACACCTTATTTTTGCTGTCAGAGCCAAAATTTGGGGGATGCAGTAGGTTAGCCGAGATACTGGGAGACGTTTCACATGATAGCGTGAATCGCTTTTTATTGAGAGAGCGATATGAACCGGCTGATGCATTCTTTGCTCCAGTTGTCCTGCGGTTTGTAACCTATGATGTGCAGTTAGATCCTGTTTCTAGAGGCTATGTAGAGGCAGTTTTAGCACTTCCAGCAATGCAAGAGTGGATAAAGGCAGCAAAGAGTGAGACAGAAATTATCTCCCAATACGAGTTTTAAGGAAAAGGCAAAGAAGAACATGAACGACAGGAATATTTCAATTCGAAATGCAAACAAAAGGGATATTTCTGCCATTATCGAGTTGATTGATTATTAATAGTAGTTATACGAAATTTATCTAAAAAATATGTATTTATACCAACAAACAATATCTCATTATTAGGCATTATTTTCTGGTTATTATAGTATTAGCATAAATATCTATTTGAGAAATAAACTACGTAAATCCAACCATTTAATGACTATAAAATATATTTAGTGAGGATCAACACACCAATAGCTAATAAAGATAAAATAGATAAAATAGAAATTAAAAATTCGTAACCACAACATAATAACCATTGATGATATTAATTTTTGATAACTGTCATAAAAACTTAAATACTTTTTGATAGTCAACTTGAAGCAGAATACATGGATGCGGATAATTGGACATATCAACTACAAAAGGTACTACCCATGAGTTCTCGCGCACTGCTGTTAGTAAATCGTCATGCCCGCCAAGGGCAAAAGGGTCTATCGGAAGCGATTGAATATCTGAAGACACTCGGCTTTGATTTAATTGAGGAGTCTACAGAAGACCCCAAACATCTTGCCGAAGTTATATTTCGCTATCAGCATCAAGTTGACTTGGTAATCATTGGTGGAGGAGATGGGACTCTCAATGCCGCAGTAGATGCTTTAGTTGATACTCAGTTGCCCTTGGGAATTTTGCCTTTAGGAACTGCCAACGACCTGGCTAGGACTTTGGGAATCCCGAATTCCCTCAGGGAAGCTTGCAAAATTATTTCATATAGAAATTTACACCGCATCGACTTGGGCTGGGTGAACGGCAAGCACTTTTTTAACGTTGCCAGTCTAGGATTGAGTGTAAAAATTACCCAGCGACTTACCAAAGAAGTCAAACGCCGTTGGGGAATATTTGCTTATGCCGCCACTGCATTGCAAGTGATTTGGGAAGCTAGACCTTTTACTGCTGAGATTTTAATCAATGGTGAATCAGTTCGCGTGAAAACAGTACAAATTGCTGTGGGTAACGGCCGCTATTATGGCGGTGGTATGGCAGTGGCTGACGATGCGGCAATAGATGACCAAAGGCTAGACCTCTATAGCCTGGAGATTAAACATTGGTGGCATATTATACTATTACTCCCTGCGATGCGACAAGGGCGACATATACATTGGGACAGTGTACGCTCTCTTCAAGGTCAAGAAATAGAGGTGCATACTCGCAAACCGCGCCCTATCAATACAGATGGTGAAATCACTACCTACACTCCTGCTCATTTTCGGGTTATACCTAAAGCTATAGCTGTTTTAATACCCCGATAAATTAGGAGTTAGGAGTTATTATTCTCTCTTATCTCCCTTTGCTAAAAATGTGAGAACTCGCATCAACTTACGCCAAATGCATCTGAGATTTTCTCAAGATATAAAGTCCCTGTTGCAACGCCTAGCTGAACAACCACTAACTCTAGGTGATATTTTGGCAGAAACCTCAGAACGAGGGTTCTGCCTGGTAATTACATTATTAGTTTTGCCTTTTTTATTTCCTATGCCACCGGGATTAACTGGCCCTTTTGGTGGTGCTTGTTTACTGTTGTCAGCGCAAATGGTTTTAGGGAGGCGTGAGCCTTGGCTGCCGAAAAGAATTGCTAACTACAAATTTCCTCGTCCCTTTGCCGAGCTACTTTTGCAAAATTTAGGACGTATTACCAAAGTTTTACAGAAAATCGCCCGTCCCCGATTCGTAAAAATAGCCCATAATCCTTTGATTTGGCGAATTAATGGGTTTTGTATCTCTTTGTTAACAATATTACTAATATTACCAATTCCTTTTACAAATCCCATCCCCACTGTAGGTATTTTACTTTTGACTGTTGCCACCATCGAATCTGACGGTTTATTAATTTGCATCAGTTACGGTATTACTGTCCTAATTACCTTGCTGTTTGGATTTATTGGTTACGCAATATGGTTAGCTCCCAGTTTGCTGCCATCTATATTTAAATAATAAAAGCCCGCAGCTTTAGACTGAGGGCTGTAATTTATTAGGGTGCATCTACCATTTATTAATCCGCTTTATTGATTGTCATATCCGGGAATATTTAAAATTATCAGCAAATTTATTTCATTCTTATATTTAAATATATCAGCAATAAAAAAGCCTTCAACTAAAAGCTGAGGGCTATGATTTAATTAAGGTGCATCTACCATTTATTAATCCGCTTTGTTGATTGCCATATCCGGGAATATTTAATTTTGTAATAAATTTATTTTAATTTCAAACAAAAATATTAATAATAAAAAAAAGCCCACAACTAAAAGCTGAGGGCTATGATTTAATTAAGGTGCATCTACTATTTATATATCCGCCTTAGTTATTGCTGCATCAGGAATAATTGAAAAAAAATGGATGGCTGTGGAATTGATTTAGTTTAGCTACAAAGGTAGTACTAACCCAAGTTGCTAGTTATGGGGAGTGCGCTCGTGTTAGTGTCAAAAAGGCAATAAAATCCCCTCCAGGAACAAAAATCGGAGGGGAATATGCTAAATGAAATAATTACTGTTTATGCTATGATCGATGACCTACTGAAGGCGATTGGGCATAATGAAGATTGCCGTCGGAACATGAATGATGCAGAAATTATTACAACATCTGTGTGTGCGGCAATGTTCTTCAATGGTAATCATAGTAAAGCTTGCGGGTATATGAAAGACCATAAATTAATACCCAAGATGTTAGAAAAATCACGATTTAATCGACGATTACATAGTATATCTATGCTGATTAACGATTTGTTTCATCAAATGGGAATGATTTTAAAAGAGATTAGTGATTGTACTGAGTATCTTTTAGACTCTTTTCCAGTAGCAATGTGTGACAATATTCGGATTTTTAATGTTAAATTGATCAGAGCGAAAGAATACAGAGGTTATACAGCATCTAAAAAACGCTATTTTTACGGCGTTAAAATCCAGCTATTGACTACTCTAATTGTGGTATTCCTGTAGAATTCGCATTCATGCCTGGTAGTGCGAATGATGTACGTGCGCTCAATGCTTTACCGTTAAATTTACCGCCTGGTAGCGAAGTTTATGGTGATTCAGCTTATACCGATTATATGATTGAAGACGACCTACAAGAAACTAGCCAAATCTTTTTGAAAGTAATGCGGAAGAAGAATTCCAAGCGTCAAGACCTCCCCTGGAATCAATATATTAAACAACATACTCGGCATTATATTGAAACCGTGTTTAGTAGTATCACCCGTGTTTTTCCTAAATCCATTCATGCGGTAACTTATGAAGGATTTTTACTGAAACTTGAAGTATTTATTTTTGCATTTACTCTTCAAAAAGCATTTCAGTGAAAGTCAATTTTAATACTGTAAGCTTCTTCAGTATTTACATTTAGAGTTGAGTATAAGCTGACGGTTGCGCGTAGCGCAACCGTCAGCTTATCGTGTGCGATCGCATGAATTGACAGGTGTAGAATTTGATAACCCGCAACTTGGGTTACTATCGTCGGCGGAAATAAACCTACCATTTCATTACAGCCAAAAAGCCCAAAATTAAAGCATGAGTGACTTTTGACACTTCGACTTTGCTCAGTGTTAACTTTTGACTTCTGCCTTGCGGTACTAGCTTCCCGGAAGATAGCCTGCGGTATTTAACTAGGTAATCATTGACCAACTTTACACTAATTTTACCATTACCCCGAATTTCCTTTGGATACACAAAGTTTCTGTTAATATGTCTGATGGATATCCGCAATAGTACGAATTTAGTTTATTAGTTGGGTATATGACTATGAAATCTAGACGCACCCAACTTGATGAAGCGATCGCAGTTTCTATTAGCCCTTGCTAGTTTTAGTATTGTCGGGGGAAGCTTTTTTTTGAGAAGAACTTTTAGAAATACTAGGCAACCTAAAATAATAACTGATACATCACGCTACAAAGAAATTCGTAATCAACTATGGTCTGATAATGACCAAGTAAAACATTTTCCTAATGAGATTCCCACTGATGCCAAAGATGTTCGCATTGCTTACTCTCCCGAATTTTTGCAAGGAAGTAGTTTTTTTCAAATTAGGCTGAAACAGCAACCAAAAAAGATAGAAACATTACTTTTACAATACAGAAGTAGTGCAAAGCATAAGTATAGGGGTGGCAACACAAACCAACACATAAATCAACCTAATGGTGTGCCGACAACTTTTTTCTACACCAGTGACTCTCCTACAGAATCTTTTCCACCTACCTATGAAATATTGGTATTAAATACTGAGGATAAAGGTAGACCTGGCTTCAAGTGGAATCATGGAAATAGCTACGGCGTCGCTATTAATGCTTCCGCCTCAGAAATTATCTATTGGTCTGAAAAATGGTAATTAACAATTTCATTTTGAATTGGAATCGCCATGAGAAAAATCATTATTTTGGTCACGGCTTTCACTTCAGTACTAAATAGTGCTTTTCCCCTTTTGGGTATATCACTTTAGGTAGTTAAAACTTATAGCCAGCATCGCTAAGATTTTAATGGTGCTTAAAAACTATCTGAATATGTAGAATGCCAACTGCTTTAATTACTGGTGCTTCTAGTGGTATTGGTAAAGCTTTTGCCCAAGTACTAGCTGCACGCAAGACAAATCTTGTACTCGTTGCTCGTTCCGAAGAGAAACTAAGCCAATTAGCTAAACAATTAGAAGAACAACACAAAATTCAAGTAGAGGTTATAGTCAAAGACCTCACAGAACCTAATGCAGCATCTGCTGTATTTGATGCCACTAAAGAAAAGGGATTAACCATTGACTTATTAATCAACAATGCTGGTTTTGGTTACTATGGCGACTTTGCCGAAGGGGATGGAGAAAGACAAGTCAAAATTGTACAATTAAACATTTTAGCATTGGTAGATTTAACCCATAAATTTCTTCCCTTGATGCGGCAACGTCGGTCTGGAAGTATTATTAACGTATCCTCTATTACCGCATTTCAACCTATACCATACCTTTCTGTTTATGCTGCCAGTAAAGCTTTTATTCTCAGCTTTAGTGAAGCACTATGGGCAGAAAATAATCAATATGGTGTCCGTATTTTAGTTACTTGTCCAGGGCCAATAGAAACAAACTTTTTTGCAGAAGCTAATTTTCCTCCAGCGCTGGCAAGTACTACAGATAAAGTGTATTCTTCCGAAAAAGTGGTTTTGGAATCTTTAGACGCTTTGGAAAAAGGATATCCAACTGTTATTAGTTCTGATAATAACACTCAAATTAGAAGCAAATTATCTCGACTTGTACCGCGCAAACTTCTGTTGAATATGTTAGCAAAACACTTTAAAGCCTAAGTATATCTTTAAAAGTTAGGAGAGACGCGATTAATCGCGTCTGTACAAAAGTTGGGAGTTGGGGATTTGGAGTTAAAGAAAACGGGGAATTTAAAAATCCTAACTTTTCACTCCTAACTCCTCACTCCTAACTCCTAACTTTTCACTCTTCGCTTATTACATATATCTTATTAGTTGAACTCGGTAGCGGTCTTTTTTTGTAACGGCGATTTCCCCAACTTCTAAACGTCCTTTAGAGCGAATGGCGATTAAGTCGCCTGATTTGACTTGAGAACTAGCTTGGGTAACTTCCTTCCAATTGACGCGGACATCACCAGCATCAATGAAATCAACCATTTTGCTGCGGGACATGCCAAAACCAGCAGATGCGATCGCATCTAATCGCAAAGAAGCCTCC
>JAHCSU010000619.1 GCA_023522315.1 Nostoc sp. CCCryo 231-06 | reverse complement strand
TATTAAGATTGTGAAGTCTTAAGAATCTCCTCGCCTTTAGGCAGGAGAGTGTCAATCTTAATCATTTACAACAACCAAAAGATGCAAAATCTCTGGCGGAATGTCTCGATGTTAGACAATCTCAAAAGCAAGATTGGTTAAACAGGGCTGTGAATGAAGGTAAGGTGAGAAAAATTAACAGACCAGTGGCTTATATAATCAACCAACAACTCAACTTTCTTTATTATGATGGTGTCATAAGGGGTATTCAAAATCTTAAGCACAATGGGTGTATAAAACACACAGTGTCTAATAGAAATAATAGGAGTTTAACAAGTATATGGTGATACAAATACAACCAACAAACCAGACTTTATACGACGAAGATTATTATCTGTGGCTCAGGACAACTATAAACCAACTTCGCGCTGGTCAGTTTTTATCTGTAGATTTAGATAATTTAATTGAAGAATTGGAAGATATGGGCAGGAGCCAGAAACGAGCAATTGGAAGTTTATTAATTAAGCTTATTGAACATCTACTAAAACTCAAGTGTTGGGATCAGGAACGAGAAAGTAATCAAGGACATTGGAAAGGGGAAATCAGAACTTTTCGTAGAGAGATCAAAAAAGCTCTTAAAGATAGTCCTAGCTTAAAGCCTTACATTTTAGAAATATTTGATGAATGTTATCAAGATGCAAGGAAAGAAGCAAGCGATCGCTCTCAACTTTCCATTGATACATTCCCTGTTGCACTACTTGGCTCTTTAGAACAAATTTTAGATGAAAACTGGTTTCCTGGGTAGAAGTGGTGCGATTTAACAAATGCGATTTAACAAATATGATGATTAAATACCAGCCTCAGTCAATGCCAGACTCAACGCATCAACCAAATCTAAACTTTCTGCCCACTCTATAAGGTAGGTGTAGTCTAAACTTTGTCCTTGCAACTTGAGTATGCCCAATACATCACGCCACTGTTTTTCAGATTGACTACTTTGCCGCCACCACAACTTCTGTAAAATCGTATCCTCTGGCGAAGCCACCCAAAATTCAGGTATCCCATCTAAATCAGGCAATATTCGACGTGCCATCTGCGATACTGCAAATGGTGAACCATCAGTAATGTACAGATCGGCATTAGCTATGGTTTCGGTATGTGTGATGTTGAGCATTCGCTCATATCCTCGCTTCAAATCTTCAACCGCTCCTGCTGGACAATAGTATCCTGCTATTTCCAGTGTCGTCACCAACAAATCGATTTGGTCGGGTTGAACTGAAATTACCAAATCTAAATCCCGTGTCGAGCGAGGTTCCCCGTGAATTGAACTAGCAACACCTCCACTAACGTAATAAGGTATATTTATTGACTCAAAAAGCTGATGGAGTTCGCCTGCTAGCGAGATGGAATCTTGAATCCACATACTTTCATCAACACCAATAAACTGGAAGTTTGGAGAGAATTTTTCTGCAAGCATTGCACGCGCAAATATACAACGGATTTCCTCTTTGGAAGCACTGCGATGTCGTGATTTAATTCCTGCAAGGCAAAGTTTTTTTACCCCACGTTCATGAGCCACGAATATTTTTATTCGTTGTTCAAGTGAAAGGTTTCGCAACCGGGAAAACAGATAAATATCGGCATCGATGCTGGTATCGACGGCTTGCGGTCGATAATTTAGTTTTGCGCCCATCTGCGAGGATGCATTTTCAGCAGTTGCCACATCAAAATTTATTAATCGTTGTTCTGTAGTCATGCTACTCAACTTAATGTCCGCTTAAACGCGATCGCCTATATAAGTACTGCATTGTATCCAAACTAGAGCAAAAATAAGTACAAATGCTTGTTAGCTTGATCTAATCGTGTTCCACAGTCAGCTTTTTATCATAACTATACGTAACCATCCATTGCTTCTCTACCAAACCCGATTAAAATAAATACGCAACTTGGGCTTCCATAGGAGTTATCCAGCCGTGCAGCCGGACTTAATAGGCTTGGAAATTAGTAAGGGGGAATTAAGACGTTTGACTGGATTCGATCCTGAAGACGTTTTCCGTCCCTCTGTTCTGCGAGATAGCAAGAAGCGATTAGGGTTTTTTATCAATGAAATGCTGGTGACGCTGGCGCTAACGCCAATAATTGTTGGTTTTATTTACGCGTTTATTATTCTGCCAACAATTGGTTCTTCAATTCGACTAGGAATTCTTTTACTTATTTTAGTGCCGATGCCGATATTAGTGGGGCGATGGCTGTGGCGACAATTAACCTGTCCCGAAGGACTGACAATACTTTTAGATGAAGTTGATAAATATCATGACGTGGTTGCTGCCATCGATATTAATGACCAATTAGCAGCATCAGGAAACGTAGAAAGCAGTTTCCATGACCGAGATCAAGTAACCGCCGCCCTGCAACTGATTAGAGAAGATTTAGTCCGCGCTTTGAAAACGGAACGAATTTTGCGGGATAATAAAAAATTGCTTGCTAATAACCAAGAGTTATTTGTGAATAATTTAGCCAGTCTGCAAGCTTTACAAGTTAGTAGTCAAGCAAGCGAATATGCTCAACTGCTAAATCAATCATTGCAAATTGCGATCGATGTGCAAGCAGAAATCAGAAAATTGCAGAAAGGCTAAGAGAATGTTTGTATAAGTGGCTACACGAGACTTTACCTGCCTCCACAGGTTAAAAAACCCTTGATTTTGATAGTCCAATTCCGTGAACTAAGCTTTGTGTAATAGTGACTTCTACTCACCAAATACTTTCCCAGAAAACAATCGCCCCGTTGACTTAAATGAGCAACAAACCCAAAATAATTGTCCTGGATGATGACCCTACGGGTTCTCAAACAGTCCACAGCTGCTTGCTGCTAATGCACTGGGATGTGGACACTTTACGCATCGGGTTGCAGGATGATTCGCCGATTTTCTTTGTGCTGACTAATACTAGATCGCTAACGCCAGAGTCAGCTGCATCTGTCACCAAAGAAGTTTGCCATAACCTGAAAATAGCTTTGAATGCTGAAGGAATTGACGATTTTTTGATTGTCAGCCGTTCTGATTCTACTTTGCGGGGACATTATCCCATTGAAACTGATGCGATCGCACAAGAACTCGGCCCTTTTGATGCTCATTTTCTTGTACCAGCTTTTTTTGACGGTGGACGCATCACTCGTGACAGTGTGCATTATCTAATTATTGCTGGTGTCCCCACCCCAGTCCATGAAACTGAATTTGCCCGTGATTCAGTCTTCAGTTACCATCACAGTTACTTACCCAAATATGTCGAAGAAAAGACTCAAGGACGAATTAGTGCCGAAGTTGTAGAAAGGTTTCTCCTAGCTGATATTCGCGCTGGTAGTTTGGAACGCTTGTTACAATTTAATGGTAATAAGTGCGCTGTTGTAGATGGTGAAACTCAAGATGATCTCAACCGCTTTGCAGTAGACATATTAGCAGCAGCAAGTCAAGGGAAACGCTTTCTATTTCGCAGTGCGGCCAGTATTTTAACGGCTTTAGCCGCTTTACCTCCCCAACCCATTGCTGCCGAAAAAATGGCGCAGTACGTGCTACAAGGCAAACCAGGTGCAGTAATTGTTGGTTCCCACGTGAAAAAGACTACTCAGCAATTAGAGGCGCTATTACGGCTAGAAGGAACAGTGGGAATCGAAGTGAATGTAGCGCGATTACTTGATGATGGGGCAAATCAATCTGCGGTACTGCTAAATGAAATCCAAAAAAGTACACGGGCGGCACACGAAGCGGGCAAAACACCAGTGATTTATACTAGCCGTCAGGAACTGAGTTTTAAAGATGTCAACACACGATTGGAGTTTGGGGAAAAAGTTTCAGGTTTATTGATGGATATTGTGCGGGGTTTACCATCTGATATAGGATTCTTAATCAGCAAGGGTGGCATTACTTCTAATGATGTCTTAAGTACTGGACTAGCTTTAACTTCAGCCCGTTTACTCGGTCAAATTTTAGCTGGTTGTTCAATGGTGTTAACATCATCCGATCATCCCCAGTTTCCTGATTTACCTGTGGTGCTGTTTCCAGGTAACGTTGGCGATGCTGATGCCTTAGGGACAGTTTATCAGAGGTTGACCCTGCCAATTTGAGATTTAATATTTGAGATTAAATAATCTTTTGCTTCATGCCAGACTAACGTCTTGCTACGCGCTTTCAGCCCTTGTAGGTAATACAAATCCAAAATCCCAAATTTAAAATCCAAAATCTGTGTATCTTTTGTCTTTTGGCTAGTACTTCATGACTTCTGATTCTGCTGTTCCCGATCTAAAGTCAAATTCTGCACTTCCTAATGCAGAAGCAAACTCTATCGTTTCTGAGGTAGAGGTAAATCCTACTATTTCTGAGGTAGAGTCAGATTCTATCCTCCCGGATGCGGAGTTAAATTCTGTCCTCCTTTATTTAAAATCAAATACTGTCCTTGAGGATGTAAAGTCAAATCCTGCTAACCCAGATGTAGAGTCAAATACTGATCCGGAATCAGATTTTATTCTTACTGATTCAAACCCCAATGAGTCAGCAATATCAGGGCATCGCGTAAATGACAATACTCAAGTCCAGTTAAAAAGTAAGGAGGGACGACTTTTATTAATTCTGCCCCCGGAATCTCAAGTATCTGCCTCAGAACTGAGTTGGTCTGATATTTGGCAACAAATAAGACAGCGTTTGAATGCAGGCGATCGCTTCCGTATATCTAACACTCCTGTGCATCTAATAGCACAAGACCGCCTAGTAGATGCCAGACAACTCCAAGAACTCGCCGAGGCTTTAAGTGAAGTCCAACTCCGGCTAATATCAGTCTCGACTAGTCGTCGGCAAACTGCGATCGCTGCCGTCACATCTGGGTATTCTGTAGAACAATTACAGCCCGTAACTTCCCTGACTTCCGAGCCAAAAGCTACAGCCATACCCCAGGCAGATGCCCTCTATTTGGAAATGACAGTCCGCTCTGGAGTAGAAATTCGTCATCCTGGTACAGTAATTCTCTTGGGAGATTTAAACCCAGGTGGTATTGTAATTGCAGATGGAGATATTATCATCTGGGGCCGCCTACGTGGAATTGCTCATGCTGGTGCTGGAGGCAATCGTGAGTGTCTGATTATGGCCTTGCAAATGGAACCAACCCAATTGCGGATCGCAGATGCTGTAGCTAGGGCACCAGAAAAACCGCCAGTGCAGTTTTCTCCAGAAGTGGCACATATTACGCCCCAAGGAATTCGCATCGCTAGGGCTACTGATTTTTCTAGAAACCAATTTACCAAAAGCAATCAAGAGCCATAAATATTTACTTAAAGGATGAAGTAGATAAAGATGAAATAAAGCAAATATTTATGCCTCGCCCTGATGAGGGAGACCAGATATTTCTTCATACTTGATACGATACTTCATACTTTATACTGCAATTTACTGTTTTATATTTTCTGAACCCTTATTGACCGTATTTCTATCATGACTCGCATTATAGTGATTACCTCCGGTAAAGGAGGAGTGGGTAAAACCACAGTTTCAGCAAATCTGGGCATGGCTTTAGCCAAAATGGGGCGTCAAGTTGCCTTGGTTGATGCGGATTTTGGTCTGAGAAATTTGGATTTGCTGCTAGGGCTAGAAAACCGCATCGTCTATACTGCGGTGGAAGTCTTAGCCAGAGAGTGCCGCTTAGAACAAGCCTTGGTGAAAGATAAGCGCCAACCCAATCTCGTACTTTTGCCGGCAGCCCAAAATCGCTCTAAAGATGCAGTCACGCCTGAACAGATGAAGTTATTGGTGAATGCACTGGCGCAAAAGTATCAGTATGTGATCATCGATAGCCCCGCCGGGATTGAAAATGGGTTTAAAAATGCGATCGGCCCGGCAAAAGAAGCGCTAGTTATCAGCACACCAGAAATTTCCTCAGTTCGTGATGCTGACCGAGTAGTGGGGTTACTAGAAGCACAAGGTATCAAGCGTGTTCATTTAATAATTAACCGCATCAGACCCGCAATGGTGCAGGCAAATGATATGATGTCA
>JAHCSU010000062.1 GCA_023522315.1 Nostoc sp. CCCryo 231-06 | reverse complement strand
TATTCAGTTTGCTTATAGGATTTGCCACAATGTGGACAAAATTTAAACTTGAGCGACACAATTGGTTCGTGACAATTTAAACATCTATCTCGCAATTGCGTCCCGCACGCAAAGCAATATTTTGACCGTAAAGAAGTCCACATGGGGTCAAGAGTTGTCCCCGGTGTCCAACATTTTGGGCAAAATTTGAGCGAAGTTATAGCTTCAAGTGATACTTTTTTGACAACGGCATCTAAATATTCTTGAGGGATACCTAAGGCCGCAGCCAAACCAGATTTAGCTTTTTGATTGAGCCGAGATGTAGCTTCTGCTTCAATTTTGCGAATAGTCTGGACATGGATTCCGGCTTTTGTACTTAACTCCAATTGAGTTAGAGATAGAGAGTTACGGACTCGTTGAATGTAACAACCCAATGTCTCTGCTGGCTTAGGAGCCGCATCCGTCACAGATACATTCATGAAAATATATCTACTTCGTTACCTATTAATATTAAGTTAATATTTGTCCATCAGTTAAATAATTTAAGTGGCTCTTGTCAGATGAGTGTTAATTTAGCATCATTAGTCACTCAGTTTTTAGAGCGTCATGGACTGGCTAACTCTACTATTCGCTCTTATGAATCAACTTTAATGCCTTTGCTCCAACTTTATGGTAGTTGGTCGCTAGAAATTATTGACCGAGAAATTTTGGTTGAATACCTCAATGATTTAAATAACGTATCATATATCACTCATCATCGTCATCAAGCAGTAATTACAGCCTTATTTAACTTTGCTGTTGAGTGTCGTTATATCAAATCAAACCCCATTTCTCATCTCAAGCGGCGTAAACCAAATCCACGGATAGGAGAGCATAATTCCGATTTAGTTGTGCGATATCTGACACAACATCAATTAAGTATTCTTTACCAAGCTATCAAAAAAGATGCCAGACTTAATGCTTTAGTGCATTTGCTACATAGCAGTGGAGCCAGAATAGCAGAGATACTGGCTTTGGATTTATCAGATATTGATTTTACCGCTCGTTCATTTCAAGTTATCGGTAAGGGGAACAAGCAACGATGGTGTTTCTACAATGAAGATACTCACTCGTGTTTGAATAATTACATCAAATACTACCGAAATCCCCAGATAAATGCTTTATTTACGGCTCAAAAACCGAATAATCAGCAAGTATCTCGTCTTTCCTATGCTACAGCTTACTCTACACTTGTAAACTCAGCTAAAAACATTCCAGAACTCGAGGGTGTTGGTTTTCACCAACTCAGACATACTTTTGCATCCCAGAGAGTTGGAATCATGGGAGTTGAAGAACTTCGTGCATTAATGGGGCATGAAAAAATTCAAACTACTCTTCGCTACTCTAAAGTCACCTCACAGCGTGCCCAAGAAGTAGCGCTTCAAGCTTTTGAAAAAATACCACCGTTTGGACAATAATTTATAAGTATGGATTTAATTTATATATTGTCGCGTTCTGAAAATTATCATGATTAAAAACTTATCAAGAGAATAGACTTATCCGTAAATGGTAAATGTATATGGTACAAGGATTTCAGTGATTATAGGGGAATGTGCGTTAGCGTAGCTCGTCGTAG
>JAHCSU010000618.1 GCA_023522315.1 Nostoc sp. CCCryo 231-06 | reverse complement strand
AAATGAGGACTAAAGTCCTCACTACAAACCTTGAATTATTAACGCCGCTCTACTTAGGGTGGGTTACATTTCATTAACGCACGCTACAAGATCAGCGATCGCACTTTCGGGAAAACTTCAGGGGCGATACTCTTTCAGAGTCACTCCGCGATCGCACTTTGGGCAAACATCACGGGCGATTGGTATACTGAGAACAACTTTTAGAAAGGGCGATCGCCAAAATAACAATTGTGATCACAAAGGTCGTGTAGCCCGCCGTAACCATTTTAGCGAGGAATAAAGTCTTCACTACGAAATCATCACCTCTTAAATTGATAAAATATTTATATATTAAGTGAGGAAACATTATATGCAAGCTTATAAACTCAAAGCCACAATTAATGAATCAGGTCATTTGATTATTGATGAACCTTTGAATATTGCCCCTGGTGAAGTGGAAGTCATTATTTTACAGCCACTTTCATCTGCGGAAATCTCTACAGAAATCACCTCTGAGTCACAACCAAAAAAGCCGAGACAAAAGTCTAAAATCAAGGCTTTGCAAGGTTGGTTTGAACAGACACAACCTGCTCCTCCTGATTTTGATGCAGACCAAGCTAGATGGGAAGCTTTAAAGGAAAAACATAACCTGTGAAAGTTCTTTTAGACACTAATATTATTGTGGATATAGCCCTTGAGCGACAACCCTTTTTTAATAATAGTGATACAGTTGTATCATTTGTTGAACAAGGTCAGATAGAAGGCTACATTTCTGCATCTTCATTTGGCGATATTTACTACATTATCCGTAAGCAAAAAGGACGACATCTAGCCGTTGAATTTTTGAGAGAAATAGTCAGTATTTGCCGTAGTGCTAGCGTAGACAGTACGACAATCAACATGGCGCTAACTGTTAACTTCAAAGATTTTGAAGACACCATTCAATACAGCACTGCGGTAATTAATCACCTAGATGCCATTATTACTCGTAATCCTAGAGATTTTCCTGTGGCTAATCCCCGGATTTTCACACCCGAACAATTAATTCAAGAATTAACAAATATGCCATGAATTAATTAAAAATTAAAATCACCTACAAGGGGAGTTTATTCAAAAAAAGCGATACTCTATGAGAGTCACTCCGCGATCGCATGACAACAAAATATGCGCCATCATTGATAAATACAGGGCAATTTCAAACAGGATAAAACCCGATGCAATCGGCGTTACGAATTGAAACTCAAGTTTTACCAGGCAACAAAATTGAAATTAATTTGCCTAATGATACTGCCTTAACCTCAGTAGGACAAACAGTTGAGGTGATTGTCTTGCTACCAGAACACAAACCTGCTCTAGAAAGCCAATCTATTCTGAAATTGCTGGAAGAAATTCATAGACAACGCCCTATTGGAAGAAGCGTAGAGGAAATCAATCGAGATATACAGGTAGAGAAAGAGGCATGGGACAACTAACTTTTCCCAATGCTGCCCGTGTATACGTTGATACGGTAACGGTTATTTACGCATGAGAAATTCAGATATGTTTCTGATTAATGCCTATGAACGATTGCTGCGATCGCCCCAAATGCAATTAGTTCCCATTAGTCAGACCATCTTGAAGGAAGCAGCAAGGCTACGCGCTATTACGGCTTCATTAAGAACACCCGATGCCATTCATATCGCAACGGCTACAACATTAGGCTGTACCCAGTTTCTCACCAATGACCGACAACTACGAACAGCGACAGACTTATTCATCGTGAATTTAGATGAAGTGCTGGCATCATGAGCGATCGCTCTTGCTCTATTTTACCAAATGCGATCAGCGATCGCACTTTGGGGAAAGGTGCGATTGGTATACTGAGAACAACTTCTAGAAAGGGCGATCGCTATGGTATCAGTCAGCGATGCACAAGCAATTATTTTAAATTTAGTACAACCGTTGGATCATCAGCGTGATACAGAAGTTGTCGATTTATTGGTAGCAGATAGTCGGATTTTGGCAGTGCCTGTCACCAGTCCGCTAGATTTTCCCCATTGGGATAATTCGGCAATGGATGGCTACGCAGTTCGCTACGAAGATGTACAGCATAGCAGCGAAAACCCAGCCGTTTTAGAAATTGTTGAAGATATTCCGGCTGGGTATCAGCCCAAGTCTACCATTCAACCAGGGCAAGCCGCGCGGATTTTCACAGGTGCGGTGATCCCAGCAGGTGCGGATACTGTAGTCATGCAAGAAAAGACACGCCGCGAGGAAAACCGTGTATTTATCCTGGATGCCCCAAAACCGCAAGAATTTGTCAGACATAAAGCATCTTTTTATCAAGCTGGAACACAATTACTACCAGCAGGAATTAAGTTAAATGCTCCAGAAATTGCCGTATTGGCAGCAGCACAATGTCCGCAATTAAGTGTTTACCGCCGTCCGCGTGTGGCAATTTTTTCTACTGGTGATGAGTTAGTACCAATTGATCAACCGTTGCAACCAGGGCAGATTGTAGATTCCAATCAATATGCGCTAGCAGTTTTGGTGAGACAAAGTGGCGCAGAACCAATACTTTTAGGCATAGTCAAAGATGATCCCGTTGCTTTGGAGAAAGTTATTGCCCACGCCGTTGCGATCGCTGATATAGTTCTGTCTTCTGGTGGTGTCTCAGTGGGAGATTATGACTATGTTGATAAAATTCTAGAGTCACTAAGAGCAAAAATCCACATTCGGGCTGTGGAAATTAGGCCAGGTAAACCCCTCACCGTCGCAACTTTCCCCAGTACAGATGCGATTAATCGCGTCTCTTCCCACTCCCCACTCTACTTTGGTTTACCAGGAAACCCTGCTGCTGTGTTGGTGACATTTTGGCGGTTTGTGCTACCAGCAATCAAGAAACTTTCGGGAATTACTGAAGGTTGGGAACCAGTGTTTTTGAAAGTGCGATCGCATCATGAGTTGCGATCAAACGGCAAGCGCGAAACTTACCTCTGGGGTAAATTGCATTTAATTGATGGAGTTTACGAATTTCATCAAGCTGATGGTAGTCAAAGTTCCGGCAATTTAATTAATTTAGCTCAAACCAATGCTTTAGCTGTTCTCCCTGTGGGTAAAACATTAATTTACCCACAAGAAGAGGTGCAAGTTTTGCAGCTTGGTAATAGTTAAAATACCTGCTCAAAAGCCTCAATCAAACTGTTAACTTCCTCAAGGGTGTTGTAATGCACCATACTCACCCGGATTATTCCCCCTTGCGAAGCTAAACCCAGGTATTCAATCAGCCGTTTAGCATAAAAGTCTCCGTAGCGAATCGCAATATAATGTTGGTCAATTTTTGCCGGAATGGTTGAGCTATTCATTCCATCTACTACAAAAGATATAGTTGGCACACGGAATTTACGGTCAGATTTTGATTGACCAATCACTCGCACATTCGACTTGCTGTTGAGGTAATTTAAGAGGCGATCGCTAATATGTTCTTCATGTATGCTAATTAAATCAAACGCCTGCACCATTTGATTTCTCAAATCAGGTGCAGTTTGATCGCCGTAGTGCAGTTGTGCTAATTCACTTAGATAATCACATAAACCCAACATGCCATAACTTAATTCAAAATTGACATTCCCTAACTGAAATTTATAAGGTATATCTGTCTGCTCAACAAAATAATGGTTAAGACCAGGTAATCTTAATAAATGTTCTTCTTTGCCATAAAGTAAAGCATGATGTGGCCCGTAAACTTTATAAAAACTCAAAGTATAGAAATCAACATCCAAATCTTGGACATCAACTAATCTATGGGGTGCATAAGCTACACCATCCACACAAATCATCGCGTTGCGATCGTGTACAAATGCAGCAATTTCTTTGATAGGATTGATGGTTCCCAAAACATTAGAAGCATGAGTCAAGGTTACTAGTTTGGTGCGCTGACTCATCAATGCTTCTAAATCTGCTAAATGAAGTTCCAAGGTATCTGGGCGAATTTGCCACACTTTAACCTTCATTCCTTGTTTTTCAAGAGCGACCCAAGCACCAATATTGGCCTCATGGTCACAATTAGTAACAATTATTTCATCACCAGGTGTAAAGGTTTGACCAAGACAAATTGAAAGAACTTTCAACATCATTGTAGTAGATGGCCCCATAACCACTTCTTTATAAGAATTGGCGTTAATGAAAGTAGCCATTCCCCTAGTTGCTAAAGCTAATCGTTCTCCTGCAAGTTGAGAAACTGCATAAGAAGCTCCCAACTGGACATCAGAACTCAGGAGAAATTCGCTAATTCTATCTACTACTTTTTTCAGGGTTTGTGACCCGCCAGCATTATCAAAAAAAGTCCATTCACCAGCTAGAGCGGGAAAATATTGCCGAACTTTATCAAGATTCAAAAGCATAGTATAAGTTTTTTGGAGAATGTTCTTTACACTAGCCTACCTTTTGGCAAGTCGCCCAAAGAGGATATTACTGACATATATAGCGGTTCTCAGTTGAGTGAGGTACAAGAACCCCACCCCCAACCCCCTCC
>JAHCSU010000617.1 GCA_023522315.1 Nostoc sp. CCCryo 231-06 | reverse complement strand
GAGTAAAGCTGAAATCTTGGTTCCAGCCCTGTCAATGGAATGTCTACGAAAGAGCTACTCGAATAAGCGGCAGCTCTTTTTTAAGGCTCTTTTCTAAAAGATTGTTGTTTTTTATGATTTTGTGATTAAAAAACAATGAGTGAGAAGAGGTTGATTTCCGCTCCAGGATGCTCAGCGAACCGCGGGGCGGGCGGCGCGCAGCGCCTGGGGGGTGTCTCACCTCCCCCACTCCTCCCGCTGGAGTCTCAACCAACCTTATTTTTCAATGCATATAAACCCGTTTAACCTGGACAAACTACCTGCAGAGCAAGGCCAGTCCTCCACTAACCACATCCAACACGATTAGGTCCTTGCTCGCATGCTGATAAAGTCAAAAGCAAAAGAAACTGCCTAAAAATTTACCAAATTAAAACATTTCACCTTTGATGTTTTTGGTATAATTTAGTAATAAAATTCAAAGGTGGTTATTATGAACTATTTTCTTAGTTTTATTCTAGCTGTATCTCTTACTTCTTTGTCTTATCTTTTCGGCAGCATCATTACTAAGAATGCTATTTCTGTTTTAGCAGCATTCATAATTGGTACTTCAGTAGTATCGTTAGGATCCATTACGGAAGCATTAGGTGCCCCCATCTGGTTAATTGTTTTAATACCTTTTCCTGTTGGGATGTTTCTGCTCTATCTTTTTATGAAAAAACCTTTGCCTATTTA
>JAHCSU010000616.1 GCA_023522315.1 Nostoc sp. CCCryo 231-06 | reverse complement strand
CTTTACTTTCTTGGCATTATCCTATTAATTTAGCACGCTAAGTACCCAAGAGCCAGCGATCGCCTACGGTGGGCGGTTATGCCATCGCACATACCCGCTCACCGCTTCAGTGAATTCAAATTTTGATGAAGTACTAAAGCAGCTAAAACTCTTTAGTTGAGGTGATTTCTAGCTGCTATTAACAAAATATTCAAGCCGCTTTACGCGATCTACCTGCCTTATGCTTCGCCGTTGTCATCACATCAGTCTTTTTAGCTTTTGCTTCAATCAATTCAGGGGTGTTTGTTTTTCGAGAACGACTTTTAGACTTGGGTTGTGGTTGAATTTCTGTAACTGGCGGTAGGAGTTTCAATGTCGGGAATGGAAGTACAACTGGTTGAGTCTCGATAGAACTGTTGTAAGGTTCTAATTTTAATGTCCAGGGGTCAGAAATTTCCTCAAACTGTGATGTAACGTAGGGGATTTTTTGAGGTTCGACTTCTAGTTTTTCTGGGTTAGGTAGTGCTTCAAATTGAGGCGGTGTTACTATGGATTCTCTATTAGCACTTGATTGTGCAATTGCAATAGGTGGTAATGGCACAACGTAAAGTCCGTCTACGAAGTCGAAAATCATTAGAGCAACAAAGCTCATTACTATAACTTCAATAGCTTGGGTGAGTGTAGATTGAATATCCATTGTATTTCTCCGAAATTTTTGTAATGTTCACAAAAATTACGCGAAGCGCTAACAGTCTCGTAATCAAGTACGATCCGAATCCCAGAAGTTTGAAATCAAAAAGGAATGTAAATTTCTTTTCCAAGCAAATTTCTATCAAGACTCATGCTTGAATCTGCAAGCAATTTTTGAATTATTTTGTAGTTGATTAAATGCCAACAAGTATCACTCAAGGAATTGTTTAGCCATTCTTTTAGGTGATTTTGTAACTCGGAATCATTCGCAATCAACTCTTTTTCTGATGATGTCCACTCTCTCTGACTACCATCAGAAATAGCTTCAAAAATGGAGGATTGTAATTGTTTGTTCATGAAAGCTGTTAAGGAGCAAGAATTTTCAATCTCTTTCTCGCGCAGCGCTAATAAGCAACTTGGTATTGCTGTTTTCTCGTCTTCCTAGTGAGAGCGATGGCGTAACCGCCCACTGTAGGTGATCGCTGTGGTGAAGTGGGCAGTTACGACATCGCACAGAAATTTGTGTAAAATACAGAGCAACACACGGGTACAACTTGAGCCAATGCAAGATTTAAGTCAGTGCAGGAATGGCATTTTACGTCACAATGCTCCCAGTACAAGAGTGGATATTGGAATTCCGCCTTGGTTATCTCGGTCGCTACTGGAGCCTGATAAGTGTTGCTGGCTTATTCATTGGCTTCTTGCTTTGTGCGCTGATATTTGTGCCACTGATCATTAATATGACGCTAGATCCGTTCAAGTTCCCAGATCATTTGGTGATGAGTGCGATCGCTGCTGTCATTTTTGGTGCAATACTTTGGCTGGGACAGTGGCTGGTACTGCGACAGACTGAGATCACACCCAGAATTTTTGCGTTCATCAACACAGTAGTTGGAATTTTTGTCTTCTCTGTCCTGGTGTGGTTCAATCAAAAAAGTTTGGAGTGGAGTGGTGGCCCGATCCGAGGCTGGAAAACTGGACTGATCTTCTTAGTCGGTGGAACCTGTACCGGAGCCGCGACGGGCAAGGCTTTGGATTTCTACTGTTGGCGAATCGAGCAGCGATTAATCAGAATTGAGAAGGAGAGGGTAGACCAAGAAACCTAAGAGCGAGAAAGGCTGGAGCGAGAAAAGTTTGAGAAGGCAAAGTTAGAGCAAGAAATCCTAGAAGCAGAGATGGCAGAGCGGAAAAGGAAACAGCGAGAGGCGGCTCAAGAAGAAGAACGTTTGTGGTACGAGCAGCATGGTCAAGACTATGCAGATTATGCAGATTATGAGGATGAGGATGAGGAAGAGTAACTTTGTGCTGTAATGAACCGATTAAGTCTGTTAAAATTCGCTTTTGCCCTTACTGGGGTTTTTCCTATAAAGAGTCTGTTAATTCTGTTGTGGTTTGAATAAGATTTTGGGTGCGATTCGTTGTAAGGGTAATCGCACTCATTTTCTTGTTCACCCATCTGTACAACTGACATTAATTTTCTTGAGAAAGAAGAGCTTGTAACTGCTGAACTTGTTCAAGACTTAAACCCGTGACTTGTGAGATTTCTTGCACAATCATTCCTCTTTTGAGTAAATTTAATGCAATCTCTTCTCTTGTTTTTTGAGCGCCTTCCTGTTGCCAACTTGTAACAATCTCCATAATTTCCTCCTGTTCATCTAATCCCATTGTACTGATTGCCGCTTGAAAGACCTGTTTCTCAGTATCGTCGAGCCTCAAATACGTATCAACGAACCCAGAAATCAATTGCATCCTTGCTGGGTCTAATTTTAACGTCGCCAGCAGCCGCAAACATTCTGCCTTCACCTGTGGACGTTCTTGCTTGGAAATATTCATCTTCGACATTAATGCTGCCGCCACCGGATTTGGCTGCGTGAGAAAATCCCGCCAACTTAAACGATTCAACTGGATTGCTACAAACTGAAACTCCAGCACTTTTAAGTCGCCAAAGGTGACACTATAATTTTGAGGTTCGGCGCGTT
The DNA here is from genome assembly GCA_023522315.1 of Nostoc sp. CCCryo 231-06. Lineage (GTDB taxonomy): Bacteria > Cyanobacteriota > Cyanobacteriia > Cyanobacteriales > Nostocaceae > Nostoc. The sequence continues at coordinate 662 of JAHCSU010000616.1, read as the reverse complement.
TGGGTTCATCAAAAGAAAAAATTACAACTGGGTAAATCGGTAAATCATACTTTTCATGTAGACGCGCAAAATATTTAAACATCCGCTTTGCAAAGGCTGTTTCAGTGTAAGACTGGTTTTCTACGTGAATTAGAAAACAAGTATCTTGCTGCTGGAAGCGGCATTGCACCAGTAAATCAATTTCTTTCTTTTCGCCAGAAGTGACATCAGTAAAGACTTCTTGGGGTAAAAACTGGATAGAATTGCGATCTATTTGGCTGGCTACTTGAGGCAGGAATAAATCAAGAAATTCAACAAAAAAGGTAGATAGTAGTTCTTTAAAAAGGCGGTCGTGGTCAATCATAATGTTTATCTTCAACGTTCATAAAAATTATTTTATTTCCAGGATAAAATTCAGTATCGCATATACTAAATATGTCTGCAATCCACTAGAATAAAGAGATGATAATCTGATGTATGTTAACTGTCAAAACTGACTTCATGAGATACAAGCTATGAAATTATCAGACTTATCAGCAGAAAGCCTAGAAAAAATTAAATCAGTTAGATGGGATAGGATTATTGAGAAGCATGAAGGGCCCTTGCGGGGGGACAAAAAAAACGCTGTTGTTGATTTTGATGGTTTCCATAAGTAGTCGTAATGGTTGATGATTGAGTTGTAG
>JAHCSU010000615.1 GCA_023522315.1 Nostoc sp. CCCryo 231-06 | reverse complement strand
ATTCTCGATTTAGATAACACAATTGTTTCGGAAGATGACCGCTACTTATCTCCTTATGCAGAAGATTGGATTACGCAAGCAAAGTTAGCCGGATTAAAATTTTTTATCCTTTCAAATGGGAAACGTCGCTATCGCGTCAAATATTGGTCTCATCGTCTTGATATTCCAGCACTTAGTCCAGCGAAAAAACCCTTTCGCCCTGCATTTCGACACGCAATAACTTATATGCGCTTACCTGCAAAACATGTACTCGTCATTGGTGATAGTTTACATACAGATTTTGTGGGGTCACTACTTTGTGGATGTGGCTACATCCAAGTTGCCAGTCTACCGCACCCGCCCCGATGGTGGGAAAAACTTGCTGGTAAATGGGTACAGATACCTTATCCATCTGGAGGAGAACTTTGGGATTTTGACGGTACTATTGGCTATGAAAGCTTCTTATAAATTGCTCTTTTCCTCAAAAAATTTTACCTTATAAAGTGACTAAATTTTCCCCATGAATAACCAGATAGTTTTTAGTTTACTGATTCTAATCACAGTAGTGTTAAATACACTAGCTCAAAATCTCTTGAAACTAGGAGCAGGACAAAATCCGTTAAATATCTATTTACTAGGAGGGATTTGTACTTATGGGCTGAGTACAATTTTTTACGTGGTAGTTTTAGGAAAGCTGAATTTATCTGTTGCCTATCCAGTAGTAATAGGATTAACAATTATATTTACAATGATCACTGGTGCTGTAATTTTGCGAGAAAAAATCTTAATTTTGCAATGGTTAGGAGCGGGTTTGATGTTGAGTGGTATCGGGGCGATCGCTTTTGGTAAGCATTAACTAGTGTTTTAAGAATAGTAAGTTATGTAATTAAAACTGCCAAGATGGAAAACCCTTTATCCTAACATTACTAATAGACTATGCTTAACTGATTACATTGATTTAAAGCATTTGCTTAATTCTTTTTTTTGAAAGCTGGATTCAAATAAGGTGTGCAGCAGTGATTACTGTAGTGTCATGAAGAGGAAATAAAATTATGATTAAAATTTTAAACCAGAGATGGTCGAGATATTATCTATTTGTTTTAATAGTGATTATTTTGGGTGTTTTCCTACGCTTTTTTCTGTTGACAAAACAGAGTCTTTGGTATGACGAGGGCTTGACCTTAAGTCTGACTGATGCCTCGACACTTCAAGAGACTATTGAGAAAGTAAGAACCGTAAAAAATAGTGATAGATTTCAACCACTATACTTTATGGTTCTGTTTTTGTGGCGTCAAATGTTTGGTGAAAGCGAATTTGCCCTTCGCTCACTCTCTGCTCTTTTAGGAATTGGCTCAATTATCGCTGTCTTTTTTACTGCTTTGCGGATATATGGAAAAAAGCACGCTTTATGGTCTCTGATAATCATAACATTTAGTTCTTTCTGTGTTTACTACAGCCAAGAAGCAAGAATTTATGCTTTAGCAATTTTTATTTCTTCACTTCAACTATATTTCTTCAGCGCAGCATTAGTTAAAAACGAAGATAATCAAGGTATTTCAATATGGCTATTCAGTATTTTTACTGCCATAGGAGTTTTTAGTAATATTAATTTCTGCTTTTCGACTATAGCTCTATGTCTCTCTCATATTGCCATCTATAAAAATTTAAGGCAATGGCTGCAATGGTGGCTTCCTGCTGCGTTTTTATCTTTACCGCCAGTTTTATATTACCTGACTTTACCTGGAGCAACCGATCCAGAAAGCATTGAAGTTTCTCGCTTGGGATTTCCCATAATTCAAAATATTATTTTTGTGTTATATGGAATTTTAGTGGGGACAACCTATGGGCCTTCAACGGAGCAATTGCATGGCAATGATAAAATACAGGTTGTGCTTAGTTACTTGCCTCACATACTTTTATTGGTGATTGTCAGTACTGTAATTTTTCTGGCTTTAATAAAAGTTTTATTGAAACATAAAAAAAATAACAGAGAGCAGCATCCTGATTACTTCTTTGCTTCTGTTTTTGTCATGACATTTTTACTAGGATTGCTCTTAGCTATAGTCACCAAATTTAATTGGGTACCGCGCCACTCTTATTATCTTTGCTTACCACTTGCTATGCTTATCCCATCAACTTTGAGTCAAAAGACTGGTATTAGCTCAAAGCGCTATGGAGTGTCTCAGTTTGCTCAAATAGCTGTCATATCTCTGATAGTTATGAATATTTATTCTATTTTTAACTACTACTTCAATGATCGCTATCAGAAAGATGACTACCGCTCTGCAATCCAGTACATTATAAAAAATCGTCCCTCTTCTACAAAATCAGTAATTTTATTTGGCCATCCCAGATTATTTAGATACTATGGTGACTTTCTAAGCCTGAATGGACACGATTTTGGGAATGAGCTAAGGAAGGGGATTGCTGATCAAAATTTTACAGGACAAATTGAAAATTTAACAAATCGTGCGGATACGGTTTTGATGGTAGTTAATCGTGAACATCTATTTGCCAAAGGATTGATTCAAAAAAAGATGAGCGATTTGTATAACCTGGATTCTCCAGTTAATTTTGCATATTTCAAAATCTATCGTTTTCACAGGAAGATAAGATGATTTAGGGCTGGGGACTGTTAAGTTATAGGCTAGGAAATAAGCTAGCTCTGGTGGGGGTGTACCCATTGGGTATAGTAGAATATTGCCGCAGGTAACTGTCCGTCGCCTCTTGGACTTAATCTTTGTGGGTGACTTCCTCCTCAGTTGCTACTACACTCAATCATTCGATCATGCAACCACCCATTACAGTTGGCACTGTCTTGCAAAACCGTTACCGCATAATTCAAATTCTCGGACAAGGAGGATTTGGTAGAACCTATCTGGCAGAAGACCAGAGGCGCTTTAACGAACTTTGCGCGATCAAGGAATTGATTTCAACAGCAACCGAGGCTTTGGCTTGGGAGAAGGCACAAGAGCTTTTTCACCGAGAAGCTGCCATTTTATATCAAATTGAACACCCACAAATCCCGAAATTCCGGGAAAGATTTGAGCAAGACCAACGTTTATTTTTGGTGGAGGACTACGTTGCTGGTCAAACGTACCAAACTCTGCTGGCTAAACGCCAAGCTGTAGGTCAAACCTTCACAGAGGCTGAAGTATTGCATTTGATAAAGTTGTTGTTGCCTGTTTTAGAGCATATTCACAGTCGAGGGATTATTCACCGAGATATCTCGCCAGAAAATATTATTTTGCGAGATAGTGACGCTAAACCTGTGTTAATTGACTTTGGGGTGGTAAAAGAACTGGCAACTCGTTTACGATCGCCAGAGAGGGCAATGCCAGAAACCACTGTGGGAAAATTAGGCTACTCTCCTAGTGAACAAATGCAAACAGGGGGAGCTTATCCTAGTAGTGACTTGTATGCATTAGCAGTGAGTGCAATTGTTTTGCTGACTGGTAAAGAACCAAGGGATCTATTTGACGAAAACCAATTAACTTGGAATTGGCAGCGATGGGCAACAGTTAATCCGCGATTTGCTGTAGTGTTGAATCGAATGTTGAATCATATACCGAGCGATCGCTATCAAAGTGCTGCTACTGTATCTCAAGCACTACAATCTTTAGAGCAGCAAGTCAGCCTTCCTTCCTTGAATACGTCTAACTTGCAAACAATCGCTGTTGGTCGCCGTCCTGATTCAGTACCACCAGCAGCTTCGCCCAAAAAACAACCCGATCCTGTAATTCCACCAAGTTCCACTAGCTCACTCTTGGATAATCCGTTAGCGATCGCAGCAATTGGCATCGCTGTAGTGATCGTAGCCGGATTTGGTTCTTGGGGAGTGGTAAGTTCCATCCGCAGTCAGTCAAAACCATCACCAACTGAGACGCTTCCACAAAATTTCCCTTCACCAGTTATTTCTGGTGGTACTACATTCACATCCACACCCACCCCCGAAGAACCTATTATATCTAGTAGGCGGCTCAATCTTAAAGTATCTAACCCAACCACGGTAACAGATACTCTCAAAACAAATCAAATTATCCGCTACACTTTTTTTGGGCAGGAAGGTGACAATTTAACTGCGTTTATTGACCCAGGAAGCAGCGTTTTGCTAACAGTCTTCAGTCCCAATCAACAACCAATTGATCAGAATGTTCAACAAGTAACATCATATAAAGGCACATTGCTGGTTACTGGTAGATATACTATTGAGTTAACACTAGTTCCAGAAGTTGCCGAAAGCAATTACAGCCTGACCGTTGCATTAGAAACACTAGCCAAACCAATACCTACAGAAACACCTACCCCAATTCCAACAGAGATACCTACCCCAATTCCGACAGAGACACCCTTCCCAATACCTACTGAAACACCTAACCCAGTTCCAACAGAGATACCCACGCCAGTTTTTACACAAACACCCTTCCCAATACCGACAGAGATACCTACGCCAATTCCGACCACTGGTGAAACGCCAAGTTTTCCGCCAGCTGATGGAACACAACCATTTTCTGGCCAAAGAAATTAATGTTAAACACACTACTGATTACTGGAACTGATACCGAAGCTGGTAAAACTGTTTTAACAACAGCCTTAGCTGCCTATTGGCAAAAATATTATCCGCAGCGTAGCTGGGGAATCATGAAACCGATTCAATCGGGGATTGGCGATCGCGAGTGGTATCAAAAGCTATTTGCACTAGAACAAACCGCAGAAGAAATTACACCTTTGTACTTTCAAGCACCTTTAGCCCCTCCGATCGCAGCAGCGCGGGAAAATCGCCAAGTAGATTTAGCAGTGGTGTGGCAAGCTTTATCTAAATTGCGATCGCAACGTGATTTTGTGCTTATAGAAGCCTTGGGAGGGTTAGGTTCGCCAGTAACTGAGGAATTAACGGTAGCTGATTTAGCAGGAGAATGGCGTTTACCAACGGTATTGGTAGTGCCTGTGAGATTAGGTGCGATCGCTCAAGCAGTGGCGAATGTAGCATTAGCTAGACAATCGCGCATCAATCTTAAAGGCATTGTTCTCAACTGCGTACAACCTCGAACCGATGCAGAAATAGCCGACTGGACACCACCCCAATTGATTCAATCACTCACTAACACACCAGTTTTAGGCTGCTTACCCTATTTAGAGAACTTGACTGATTTAGATAAACTTGCTCAAGTAGCATCAGATTTAGATTGGGAAACACTGACACATTCAGAACGTTGAAGAAGAATTCAGAAGTCAGAATTCAGGAGTCAGAATCAATACTTCTCTAC
>JAHCSU010000614.1 GCA_023522315.1 Nostoc sp. CCCryo 231-06 | reverse complement strand
ACAAAACGTGCTGCCTATAGAGGCAGGGGACTTAAACCCCCAAAGTTTGTTAAAAGTGTGAAACCGCAGAGGCACAGAGAGGAAATTTGGCTAGCGTTGGAAATTGGTAATTCCCGGCTGCATTGGGCATTGTTTCTAGGCGAGACGCTTTATTCAGCTTGGGATACTGACTATCTTCCTGAGTCTGTCATACAACAGTTGGCTGAATGTCAAACCCTGAATGATTTACTAGAGAAAATTTTTCCCCAAGGTGAATCTCTAACAAACACTCTGCCCCTTTGCCCTCTCCTCGTCGCGTCCGTGGTTCCCAGCCAAACTGCTATTTGGCAAATTTACCCAAATACTCATGTTATTACATTAGACCAAGTACCACTAAAAGGTGTTTATCCCACACTAGGAATTGACCGCGCTTTAGCTTTGTGGGGAGCGGGGAAAACGTGGGGTTTTCCAATGTTGGTAATTGATGCCGGGACAGCGCTAACTTTTACAGCTGCGGATGCTAATGAGTGTCTAGTTGGAGGTGCAATTTTGCCGGGATTAGGCTTGCAATTTGCAACTCTTGGTCAACAAACAGGACAATTACCATTTGTAGAGGCGCGAAATTTCGCGTCTCTACCTCCACGTTTTGCTCTCAATACTACAGAGGCTATTCAAAGTGGAGTGATTTATACAATATTAGCTGGAATTAAAGATTTTATTGAAGCGTGGTTGCAATTATTTCCTAATGGAAATATTGCGATTAAAGGAGGCGATCGCACTTTATTATTAAACTATCTGCAAGCCTTATACCCTGAAATTACAGCAGGTTTGATTGTGGAACCAAATTTAATTTTTTGGGGAATGCGGGAAATGGGAAATAGTAATGGAGATTAAGGAATAGGAATCCTAATTTTCACAGCAAAGAGACAAGCCAAAGCCTAGATAGCATAGAATTAAAAGAGAAGTTTACACCTAGATAAACTATGCCCAAAACTTCACAGCTAGATGTAATTATGCAGCAATTGGATACCCTTTCTTTAGCGGAATTGCTGGCAGTTAGAGCAAGAGTCGATGTCTTGATTGAAGGACAATCGTTACCATTGGGTAAAGGTCAACCACCTTTGTTTCGTTGGCGTAACCCAACTTGGTTACGAGAATCAAGGCAAAATCAACTTGCCCAATTTTCTGAATCGGAAGCAAAAGTGGATGATACCTTAGAAAAAGTAATCGGATTGGTTGACGAATGGATGGCTGATGAATCGGGATATGATGAACAAACATACCCACAGATTGAGACAAGTTTGAATCAAAATCGGATGTCAGTGTAAAAACACAGATGAGTAGAGCCGTATTGCTAGACACTCATCCTTTGAGTCAAGTAACGCATCCAAAAGTAAACCCAAAAGTCCAACAGTGGTTGCGATCGTTAGGGAAAATTGAAACTGTTATACGTGTGCCAGAAATAGCCGATTATGAGCTTCGGCGTGAACTATTGAGACAAGGAAAACAAAAAAGTATAGACCGCCTCAACAAACTTAGCCAAATTTGTCTCATACCACTGACTCCCGAAACGATGCAAAAAGCAGCCGAACTATGGGCATGGGTACGAAACCAGGGAAAGCCCACGGCAAGTAATGAAAGTTTGGATGGTGATGTAATTCTTGCTGCTCAAGCAATTATCCAATTGAAGAGTTTTGATCTGGTCATAGTTATGACAACAAACTTAAAACACATATCGCGGTTTGAGAGGAAAGGAATACAGCACTTCCGCCTGCTATGAGGTACGCACACAGTCTCAAAAGTTAGGATAGGAAAGGGATGTGGGTAAAATTGTGCTTCATAATAGCCGGAAGTGCTGTATGTGTAGTGGATTGGCAGCAAACTCTCAATGATTTAGATTAATTAGTCGAAATCACTATTTTTTGAGATATCTAACCTGCTTTTCTCCAATTACTAATTCCCTTTAATAAACTCCCGAATCTCAACCGCTACAACCCCAGCACAAGATTCTGGTAAATCATTTCCAGCATGGGCAATCATTTTCAACTCAACTTTCGGCATCAGTTGAGCATAAACTCGACTTTTAGCTAAAGCATCGGGTGTATCTTGGCCACCTTGTAAAATAAAAACTGGGACATCTATCATGTAAAGCTGCTTTTGCACTAATTCCGCCTCAATTTCTGCTTGTCGCCGTTTGAAAAGTAACTGACAACCTATGGGATACGGCAATAGCGACTGACGCAGCTGCAAATCCTGGGCAATTTTTTCATGCCAACCCATAATTTTAGTCAAAGGAGTTAGCGATCGCAACAATTTAACTATTAGTGGTGGATAATTTAATAATCGCCGCATCTTTCGACAATACTCTTCTTGTCCTGCTATCTCTACACCCTCTGGTGCAAGCAGTAGCAAACCAGCAACTTTCTCTGGATACTTTAAAGCATAGCTAGCAGCAATCCAACCCCCAAGAGAATGCCCTACTAAATATACTTTTTCTAACTTAACAGCTTGCAAAAACTCAGCTAAACACTCAACTTGTAAATCTATCGAATGGTGGATATTCGGATTCTCCGACTCACCAAACCCTAACAAATCAGGTGCAAAGCAATGAAAATCTTGTGCAAGGGACTCCATCACAGATAACCATTGACTGCTCTCATTCCAAGCACCATGTAAAAAAATTATAGGAGTTTTTTCACCGACTTCACGCCAGAATATCAGCCCTTGAGAGAGCTTTATCCGCGAGTTACGGAATAGTGTATTCATTTTAATTTAGTAGTTAACTTTTAGCACCATAATAAATAGTCATTAGCCATTAGTCATTAGCATCTGACAAATAACTAATGACTAATGAAAAAAATATTGTTATGCCAGTGTTGTCAAGCCATTCAAGTAGTCTTGCAACTGCCGAGTATGGTCGTGAGACATCTGTCCTGAAGGTAGTAAATTCGGAGAGAAAGCTTGGATTTCCATGACTTCCAAAGTATCCTGAATTTCCATTGTCCCATGTACCTCAGCTTCAACCACAATACAAATTGAATGGATTCTGGGATCGCGGTCTGGTGCGGAGTAAACTCCTACCAAACGATTAATTTTCACCAATTCTAACCCGGTTTCCTCGATCAATTCCCGGCGGACTGTGTTGGGAATATCTTCTCCCCAATCCACCATGCCTCCAGGCAATGCCCAAAGACCATCATCACGCCGCCGGATAAGTACTATGCGACCATCGGGTAAAATTGGGATGATACTAGTGCCAGTAATGGGATGACGAAATATAATACCCAATACTGTTTGTCCAATACGCCATAAACTACGTGTGGACTGGACAGCTGCCGGAAAAAAAGCAATAACGTTCAATCTTCAAAATTTTTGTATTGTATTCTATAGCTCTCTACCACTTACATAAACTCAACTAATGAAATTATTATTGAGTTTTGTTTTATACACAAATGTTTGCGGTTTGAGATTTTATTCTCACGATTTACGTAGAATATTATTGATTCTAACATCAAGTTTCAATAGAAGCACTGTATTCATATATACATAAAATTTTTAAATCAGAAAGTTTTTCAGTTTATAACTAACATTAGCCTTGCCCAAACCACCTATCACTAATATTTTTTCAGCACACATTAAAAAAAATAATCTGAATGATAAGTTTGAATACCAAAATTTAGAAGAGACAACTAATCGGGGTTTGAGACCGTCACCTAATTCTTGATAATATTGATTATTTTTTTCCAAGAACAACAACTAGTTAGCTAAACCTCATCTATGTTGAGAACCGTAGTTTTTGCCCTCACCCTAAATCCC
>JAHCSU010000613.1 GCA_023522315.1 Nostoc sp. CCCryo 231-06 | reverse complement strand
AACATCAGGGAACCAAACCGCAAAAGTGCAACATACAGACAAATCTTCGACTCAGTGACGACTCAGCCTGAGAAATTCTTCTCCCGTCACAGTGGAATAACCCTGTGTGTAAATAAAATTAAACCTAACAAAAACAAAACTGAACTTGAACTCGAAGTCTTAGAAGCTAGTGAAGGTGGAAGTGATGGGATTATCAACGGCGGTCATACAGTTTTAGCGTTTGAGCAAGCGAAGAATTACAAATATGATCTAACCCAAGCCAGAGTCAAAGTTACCATCCACATTGGATTGGTGGAAGATGAAGCAAAAGATATCGCCCTTGCAAGTAATACAACAACGCCAGTAGATTCGCGTTCCAAAGTCAATGCCAGAGGAGATTACAAATTCATCAAGCAGTATTTAGCGCAGTTAGAAAAGGCAGAAGATAGAAAATTCCGCATTGCCTATTACCAGAATCAAAGCGGCGCTCCCAGAAATGCCCAGTGCAATGTAACCCATTTACTGAAGCTCCTTTACTGCCTCGACAGAAATAAATATAACCCCGACAGCAATAAACGAACTAAGCACCCAGCAGGTATGAGTATACCGAGTCATATCAGCGATACTGAGAGGGAAAGATTAACTGCCCTACTGCCTCTGCTAACTCATGCCTTGTGGATAGAGCAAAGACTCTATGAACTAATCCAAGAACATATCAG
>JAHCSU010000612.1 GCA_023522315.1 Nostoc sp. CCCryo 231-06 | reverse complement strand
CGCGCCTAAATCCTCCTAGTAAAAATTTCTGTAAGTTTGGTTCGTGGGTAGGTTCCGATCGCGATGGTAATCCTTCAGTAACGCCCGAAGTAACCTGGCAAACTGCTTGCTATCAAAGGCAAATGGTACTAGAAAAGTACATCAAAGCGGTTAAAAAATTAACAGATTTGTTGAGTTTGTCTTTGCATTTAAGCGATGTTTTACCCGATTTATTAGAATCGCTAGAGCAAGAGCAATCGCAGATGAATGAGGTTTACGAGGCGCAAGCTTTGCGCTATCGGCAAGAGCCGTATAGGTTGAAGTTATGCTATATCCTGAAGAAATTAGAAAACACGCGCGATCGCAATGCCAGTTTATCTAGTACAGACTTAAGCCAAAAAGTAATTAACATTGATGCTAAAGGCATTTACCATAGCGCTGACGATTTTTTAACAGATTTAAGGTTAATTCAAAGTAATCTCAAAGAAACGGGCATTAATTGTCGAGAATTAGAGAATTTAATTAGTCAAGTAGAAATTTACGGTTTTAAACTTGCTCACTTAGATATTCGTCAAGAATCATCGCGCCATGCAGAGGCAATAAATGAAATTTTAAATTATCTGCAAATACTACCCCGTCCTTACCACGAATTATCGGAAGCTGAAAGGGTAATTTGGCTATCAAGCGAACTGCAAACTCGCCGCCCTTTAATACCTTCAGAGTTGCCTTTTTCTCCTGCAACTAACGAATTAATCCAAACCTTTCGTGTAGTGCGGAGCTTGCAACAAGAGTTTGGCGTTGGTCTTTGTCAGACGTACATTATTAGCATGAGCCGCGAATTAAGCGACTTACTAGAAGTATTACTACTAGCCAAAGAAGCAGGGCTATTTGACCCTGGTACAGCCACAGGAACCCTGCAAGTAGTGCCGTTATTTGAAACAGTTGAAGACTTACAACGCGCTCCATCGGTAATGAGAAATCTGTTTGAGATGCCATCTTATCGCGCTTTATTAGCTGGGGGTTATGCAGCAAAAGAGCAAAATCAAAATAGCTTTGACTTACAAGAAGTAATGTTAGGCTACTCCGACAGCAACAAAGATTCAGGCTTTTTAAGTAGTAATTGGGAAATCCATAAAGCCCAAAAATCCTTGCAAACGATCGCCGAGGAGTACGGCGTACACTTACGAATTTTTCACGGGCGCGGTGGCTCTGTAGGACGGGGTGGGGGGCCAGCTTACGAGGCGATTTTGGCGCA
>JAHCSU010000611.1 GCA_023522315.1 Nostoc sp. CCCryo 231-06 | reverse complement strand
CCATAGTCATTGCACCCCACCCCTTAATCCCCTCCCCGCCGGCGGGGAACTCGGGGCCCCCTCTGGGGATTAGGGGCAGGCAGACAAAACGCAGCTTTGGCGGGGTTGCGTTCTTCGGGTTTAATAAGTAATCAAGCGGACATGATATTACCCAGAGACAACAGCAGAGTTTATCTCATGAAACTCGAATCTCTCTGTTTGCAAATAACGATAAAGACGATTCAGGGCGTTGATATGAGCGTAAGCTGCGGCTACCACGATATCAGTATCAGATGCTTGGCCAGAAAATATCCGCTCTTGATGCTTCAAGCGAACTGTAACGGTTCCTAGTGCATCAATTCCGCCAGTCACAGATTGGACGGAAAATTCAATCAGTTGATTGGGAATCTGCACCAATCGATTGATTACTTGATATACCGCATCCACTGGGCCAGTACCTACACTCGCATCCGTGAGGATTTTGCCTTCAGGAGTGACAATCGTAATGGTTGCAGTTGGGCAAGTGCAGTCACCGCAAATTACCTGGACGTGTTCGATTTGGAAGCCACTTTCTACTTGAATCTGCATTTCATCTCGAACGATCGCTTCTAAATCCCAATCTGAGATTTCTTTTTTCTTATCGGCGACTTCTTTGAATCGATTGAAGGCTTTGTTCAAGTCCGCCTCGTTCAATTCAAAACCCAATTCCTTGAGCCTGCTACGGAAAGCATTTCGTCCAGAGTGCTTGCCCAAAACAATGCGATTTTCTGGCAAACCGATCGCAGCAGCTTCCATAATTTCATAAGTCTCGCGGTGCTTGATAATCCCATCTTGGTGAATACCAGACTCATGGGCAAAAGCGTTTGCTCCCACGATCGCTTTATTGGGCTGAATCAACATCCCGGTTAATTGGGAAACCAAGGATGAGGTTTTGTAAATCTCCTGAGTCTTAATATTAGTCAGGGGTGTATCGGCATCAACCGAACGACCAAAATAAGGGTTGAAAAATGGTTTGCGAACCTGCAACGCCATCACAATCTCTTCCAATGCGGCATTTCCAGCCCGTTCCCCAATACCATTAATAGTACATTCCACCTGACGCACACCGTATTCAATTGCTGCCAAAGCGTTAGCTGTCGCCAAACCCAAATCATTTTGAGTGTGAATAGAAAGAATCACCCCATCAATATTAGGAACATTTTCCCGAATTCCCTGAATCAGAGTTCCGATTTCTTTGGGTGTGCAGTAACCAACGGTATCAGGAATATTAATTGTAGTTGCACCTGCTGCGATCGCTCTTGACAAAACTTCATAAAGAAACTCTGGTTCAGTGCGGCTAGCATCCATTGGTGAAAATTCTACATCGTCTACAAACGATTTCGCATAAGCAACCATTTCTGATGCGATCGTTAATACTTCGCTGCGAGATTTTTTCAATTGATATTTCAGGTGAATATCAGAGGTAGAAATCATCGTGTGGATTCTGGGACGATCTGCTCCCTTCAAAGCTTCGGCGGCGGCGTGAATATCTTGGCGAATGGCTCTAGCTAAACTGCAAATGATTGGCCCACCGGGTATTCCGACTTGTTCAGCAATGGTTTTAACAGCTTGAAAATCTCCAGGACTAGCAACGGCAAAACCGGCTTCAATTACATCGACACCAAGAAGAGCTAGTTGATGAGCGATGGCTAATTTCTCTTCTACATTAAGGGTTGCGCCCGGTGACTGTTCGCCATCCCGTAGCGTGGTGTCGAAGATGATAACTCTGTCTGGTTGAGATGCGATGCTCATAACTGACTCCCGTAGTATTGAAGGGATGTTTAAAAAACTTACTTTGAATATTGTATACAATTTTTTGGATTTTATATACAATATTCAATATGAACTTAAATGACTTAGCCGCGAATGTGCTGCAACAACAACGCAGTACCCCAGATTTAATTGCCGATGCTTTGCGGGAAGCGATTCTCCGGGGCATTTTTCAGGAAGGACAATCTCTGAGACAGGATGAAATCGCCACTCAGTTTGGAGTTAGTCGCATTCCTGTGCGTGAAGCGCTCAAGCAGCTAGAAGCAGAAGGATTGGTGACACTGCATCTAAATCGTGGTGCGATCGTATCGGTGTTGACAGCACAAGAGGCGCAAGAAATTTGTGAGATTCGCAGCGCCTTGGAAGTGAAAGCGATACAGTTGGCAATACCCAAGTTCAGGGAAACAGATATAGAAAAAGCTGCTGTGATTCTGGAAGCGACAGATAAAGCAACTGATGCAGGGATGTTGGCACAACTAAATTGGGAATTCCATGCGACGCTGTACGCCACTGCTGAACGTCCCCGGTTGCTGACAATGATTAAAACTTTACACATTAATTGCGATCGCTATGTCCGGGTACAATTGGCGCAGATGGATTACCAAGAGCGATCGCAAAAAGAACACTATCAACTCTTAGATGCTTGTCAAAAGCAGGATACAAAAGCTGCTGTCAGGTTACTGAAACGACACATTGACAGCGCAGGAGAACAGCTAATTGCATATTTGCAGCAAATTGCTTAGAAACGCTGATTATTTAAACAATTACAATACCAACCCACATTCCGCACTTCATCGTGTAATACACGAAGATTTCCAATGTCTGGCT
>JAHCSU010000610.1 GCA_023522315.1 Nostoc sp. CCCryo 231-06 | reverse complement strand
TTAGCGCCCAACTGTAACATTATCGTGCTACAAAGCGAAGTGCGGAATATGGGTTGAGATAACTAACTAACTTCCACTTAGGATATCCTGTCTATAAGTATACAAAAACCGTAATTTCTCTGGAATCTCAGAAAAAATACCCCAGGAATAACCGTAAAAACACTGGATCTATTTTAAAAACTTTGTAAAATTTGGTTATTATTTTAGTCCTTTAAGTAACTAGCCTTTGATCTGTGTTGCCTCTTCGTTGAAGCCCCATCCGCAAGTGGCGTGGTTTTTCTCGTCTGCCCCCTGCCTCTTCTCAAACAGAGCTACTCTCTACCAGCAATGGAGTACATAAGCTAGAATTCTTAACAATAAGTTTTACTGATTGGATATAGCGTTTCCCGACAAGCGTGAGGTACACCCGTAGGGGCACGGCAGTGCCGTGCCCCTACACCAGGCGATATAATGTTGTACCGCACCTGAGTGGGAACCGCTATAAAATAAAGCTAAATTCTCAATGCAGCCCAATTATTTAGCAAAAATAACTGAGCTGCATTGCCTGAATATAAAACTATCCAGCCAAACTCTCAACACTCAGAGGAACCATATCGCCATTCCTGGTCAGCCCTAACAACATCGGTTCTTGAGGTTGAATTAGTTGACCTGTGAGTACACAGCGTTCTTCTTGTTGAGCTGTGGCAGCGATGCTAGCTCGAATGTCGGTTCGGGAAAATCGAGGCTTCCATTCACCTGATTTTTGCTGGACATAATTCCAAAGGATATCTCGGATCAAAGCTTGATATCCCTGATTGCCAGCTATTTCTTTGAGCTTATCTTTGAGTTCCCGCTCTAGGCGGATGCTGGTAACTTCCATATCGGTGGTTGGAGTGCGGGCGATCGTATGCATCACTATTTCTCCTTAAAGGTATAGACAAGATAGTAATACAAGTGTAGTATGTTTAAAGCGATCTTCAATAGGTGAAATTTTCTGTGAAATCCATTTACCCCATCTCTACTTCAATTTTGTGTGCCACCAATTGCCGAACCGGTTGGGAATCGGCTGCGATGGAAGTGGAGTATTTATTTATGGGCGATGGTAGCCGAAATCATGGGCAAATCACAGAGGGTAATTATGATTTTAGACATCTCAGCATTAGTGCGCTGATTGCAAAACCAGAACTAGATGAAGAAACGGGGGGGTACAGACAAAGGAATACTGTACCGATATGAGACCAGAAAATTTTCCGGTCAATTCTAACCCCCGCTTCACCGAAAACTTGAAGCGGGGGTTTTTTTATAAGGAGTTAAGCTGTGACGATATCTTCTCTGCGAGACGCTGCGCGAACAATGCAACTGCGTACCAAACCAAAAGCACCAATCCACCCCGCGATTTCTTTTGCCGAACAGTTTTGGATAGATATGCAAGGAAGCCTGGAATAACAGGAGAGCATAAGGAATGCTGAAATTAACTTACACTGAAAGCAGCTTTTATTTGGAATGTCTCACTCTGTCGCTAGAAGAATGGGTAGCGCAGCGAGTGATTTTAGCCCTGCGAGTTGGGCAAAGTTTATGCATTGAACCCAGTACCGCTTCCTTTTTGCTTCCTGTTGATTTGCCAGGAGTAGAAGTTCTTAAGGCTGAGGTAAAAAGGGATGACAGAGAAATCATTGCCCTCTCTGCCTGTGATGCCGAATATATGGAAGTCACCCTGCGGGGTTCTTGGCTATTAGATAGTTCTAAGGATGCTGTAGGTGTGTTTTTCACCACTATGAGCGATCGCGCTGAGTTCTTTTTGCACAAACTCTGGCAAGAATCTCAAGCTTGTGCTTCTGTCATGAGCGAATAAACGAAATAGTAGGGTGAGAATTTCTCACCCTTTATTGCGCCATTTTTAACAATTCCGGAATTGTCACAAAGGATTTTGCTTAAAGGTTTGTTCAACCCCAATTGTGGGGTCATACTACAAGCTTGTAATCGTAGAGGCGATCGCGACAAAACTAATTATCTGTTGTCGCTTGAAGGAGTTCTCTGTCACGTCAGGCTTTTAAATATTCACCCAAGCATAACTGTAGTTTGACATTTCAGAAGCGCTAATTAAGTTCAAACCTAAGTACAGAAGCTTTTCTAGACAATTTCAAAAAATTTTTCTTAAACCCCTTGACACCTTTTGTAGTATTTTGTACTACAAAAGTAGTGAGGCGAAAGACAAAGCTTCTCAAGGGTCGAAGATGCTGCTGAATGGTCGGCAACCAAGCTTGAACCTTGGAGTATAGGCAACTGTAGGGGTACCCTACGGGAAGCAAGCTACGATTCCTCCATCTTCCTCTTTTCCACCTGAAGCCGAAAAGCGAGGCGCTGTGCTAATAACACAGAAATAGGAGGGGCAGTACCTCCCCGGTGGATTTATATCTAGTGTTGTTGTTAATAAAGCTTGCGATGTAAATGTACGATCGCACTTGCTCATTTCTTATTTAAATTAACTAGGGTGGTTGGCATACCGGCTGTGCAGCAGGCTTTTAACCCGCAGAAATAGGTTCGACCCCTATACCACCCATTATGAATAGGAACTAGCGATCGCTAATTTAGCATGTTGCAACAATATATCTTTATCCAAAACTTCTACGGTATATTGCGGTGTTACTGCCAGTAGTTTATCAATTCTTTCTCTGGCTGCTTCCACTACTGATTCATCCAAGCTACCCTTGCTGAGGGAATCGACGAAATCTTCGGCAATCTGATAAGTTCTTTCAATAGATGATGAATTAATATTACGCGAGACAATAAACAGGTCACAGCCTGCATGAAATGACCGCGCCACAGTACCAGCTTTCATAAACATATCTGAGATCGCTTTCATATCTAAGTCGTCAGATACAACCACTCCCTCAAAGCCAAGTTCCTCTCTAAGTATGGTTTTCAGGATTGCCTGAGAAAGCGTTGCTGGCACATCAGCATCTATCTTGGGAAATAAAATATGGGCAGTCATGATTAAAGGAATCTGTACTTCAATTAGAGCTTTGAAAGGTATGAGTTCTCGAAGTCGCAGGTCTTCTAAAGTTAGATTAAGTATTGGAAGCTCAATGTGAGAGTCTTTGCTAGTGTCTCCATGTCCAGGGAAGTGTTTGGCGCATCCCAAAATTCCTGATTCTTGAAGTCCAAGGTAGTATTCAAGAGCATCTTTTGCAGCAGTTTCGGGAGTGTTACCAAAGGCGCGAGGCCCAATCACGGGGTTGTGGGGATGGGAAAAAACATCTGCTACAGGTGCCCAAGATAAATTTATCCCCAGTGATTTTAGTTCTACTGCTGTAGCTTTTGCTACTTCACGGGCGTGCGATCGCAGCAACAATGCATGAGGAAATCGCGTAATTGGCAGTGGTGTACGAATGACACGACCTCCTTCATGATCCAGAGTCATAAACATCGAATCACGTTCAGTGTATTCTCGTATCTGGCTGTTTAAATCCTTGAAGCTTTCTAGCCAAACCTGATATGGAGTGCCATCCAAAAAGTTCTTAGCAAAAAATATCACCCCAATCGGCTTTAATTCACTGAGTGCGCGTTTATCGTCATCGCTTAATGTAGTGCCGGAAATACCTAGAATCAGGTGATGTCCAAAGCGTTTTAGCTCCTGCGATCCACTCATAATCTTTTACCTAACTGAGTTGTTCAATACCAGTCTTTAAGCAGTACCCTAGATATTTTCTCAGATGACATACACGGATTCTCAAAGAAATCAACTACTTTTGAGATTACCTATTTTCAGTCAAAGGAATTACTTTTATTTGCCTAAATTTGCTGCAAGTAAATCTAGATGAAATACTCACCCAAACCTATTGCCAACAATGGTATTGGTAATTTTTTTTGGTAGGTGCGCGGAGGTAAAATTCCCTTTGGCAAAAGTTTTTTGGGGAAGCGATCGCACAATAACTGCTAAATGTAACGGATTGCAACGTATAATGAGAACGATAAAACCATTAAGAAATATTGAAGGGCATTAGGGTTAAATGCGAGTAGCGATCGCGGGTGCTGGTTTAGCAGGACTTTCCTGCGCGAAATATCTCACGGACGCAGGTCATACTCCCATTGTCTTGGAAAGCCGGGACGTACTGGGTGGTCTGGTTGCGGCGTGGAAAGACTCTGACGGCGACTGGTACGAAACCGGGTTACACGCCTTCTTTGGGGCATATCCGAATATGCTCCAATTGCTCAAGGAGTTGGGCATTGAAGATAGACTCCAGTGGAAAGAGCATACACTGATTTTCAATCAACCAGACAAGCCTGGGACACTCTCACGTTTTGATGTTCCAGATATCCCATCACCTTTCAACGTCATTGCATCGATTCTTCGCAACAAAGATATGTTGACTTGGGAGCAGAAGATTCGATTTGCAGTTGGCCTCCTTCCCGCAGTGGTTCGGGGTCAAAAGTATGTTGAAGACATGGACAAATACAGCTTCTTAGAGTGGTTGAAAAGGCAAGGTGTTGACGAGCGGGTAACTAGTGATGTTTTTATCGCCGCATGTAAAGCACTCACCTTTATCAATCCTGATGAAGTTTCGGCAACGATTCTCTTAACTGCACTGAATCGCTTTCTGCAAGAACGATATGGCTCCAAGATTGCATTTTTGGATGGTTCTCCTACAGAACGGCTATGCAGCCCGATCGTAGATTACATCACAGAACGCGGTGGAGAAGTGCGGTTGAATGCTCCCTTGAAAGAGATTTTGCTCAACGCTGATGGTACGGTGAAGGGATACTTGATTCGAGGGTTAAATGGGGCAGAAGATGAAGTTTTGACGGCTGATGTGTATGTATCTGCCATGTCGGTTGATCCTTTGAAGGTGATGTTGCCTAAGCCTTGGAAACTTATGGAGTTTTTCAAGAAGCTAGAAGGCTTAGAAGGAGTACCAGTGATTAACCTGCATCTGTGGTTTGACCGGAAACTTACAGAAATTGATCACTTGCTTTTTTCGCGATCGCCCCTCCTAAGCGTTTATGCTGATATGAGCAATACCTGCCGTGAATACGCCAACCCCAATCGCTCAATGCTGGAATTAGTTCTAGCTCCGGCAAAAGATTGGATTGCCAAATCTGATGAGGAGATTGTGGCTGCAACGCTTGCTGAATTGGAAAAACTTTTCCCCGACCACTTTGGGGGAGACAATCCAGCAACATTGCTGAAATCTCATGTGGTGAAAACGCCGCGTTCAGTTTACAAAGCGACCCCTGGTCGTGAACAGTACCGTCCCGCACAAGTTACGCCCATTGCCAACTTCTATCTCGCAGGGAGTTATACCATGCAACGCTACTTAGGCAGTATGGAAGGTGCCGTACTTTCTGGTAAGCTGACAGCGCAGGCAATTTCTGAGGCTCTCCCGGTAGCAAATTCCTCAAACCTGCAAACGCTCACCCGACCGCCCGCAACGAATGCTGCAACTGCCTGATTCCCCCCCGCGCATGAAAACGCTGGTCTCTGTAGACGAGTCATACAAACTTTGTCGGCATCTCACAGCAAAGTATGCCAAGACTTTTTACCTGGGTACTTTGCTGATGAGTCCGGTAAAACGTCAATCTATTTGGTCAATTTACGCTTGGTGTCGCCGTACAGATGAATTAGTGGATGGGCCCGCATCTGCTATTACCACGCCAGAAACCCTAGACCTATGGGAACAGCAGCTGGAATCTATTTTTGCGGGACGACCATTAGAAAATTACGATGTCGCTTTAGCTGATACCCTCCAGCGCTTTCCGATGGACATTCAGCCCTTTCGGGATATGATTGCCGGTCAGCGCATGGACTTATATCGCAGTCGTTATGAAACCTTTGAGGACTTATACCTCTACTGTTACCGCGTTGCTGGCACTGTCGGCTTAATGTCAACAGAAGTGATGGGTGTGGATAGCACCATATACACCGCTCCGTGGCATCAGAACAAACAACCATATCTTCCCACAGAAGAAGCGATCGCTCTGGGAATTGCCAATCAACTCACCAACATCCTGCGGGATGTGGGAGAAGATGCCAAACGGGGGCGAATCTACATTCCCCTTGAGGACTTGGAAAAATTCAACTACACCGAGCAAGACTTCTTCAAAGGTGTGGTAGATGATCGTTGGCGGGCGCTGATGCGCTTTCAAATTGATCGGGCCCGCCAATTCTATACCACCTCAGACCAGGGAATTACTTATTTAGCATCCGATGCCCGTTGGCCTGTGTGGGCAGCATCAATGCTGTACGGCCAGATTTTGGAGGTGATTGAACGCAACGATTATGATGTGTTCAGTCGGCGGGCTTACGTTCCCCAGTGGAAAAAGTTACGTACTTTGCCCTTAGCTTGGATGCGATCGCAAGTCCTTTAAAAAATTAGTCATTTGTCCCTAGTCCTTAGTTTTTTATGAATAATCAAAGACTAATGACCAATGACAAATGACTATTGACTCTTAAGAGCAAGTCTGATAACATTGATATTCGTGAGTCATGGAGAGGTGGCTGAGTGGTCGAAAGCGGCAGATTGCTAATCTGTTGTACGGCAGGCAACTCCGTACCGAGGGTTCGAATCCCTCCCTCTCCGTTTTCCAGCCTTTAATACACAGAGTATATTCTGTGTATAACAGTAATATTAATCTTGTGGTAAATATTTCTACTCCCAAAGATGGATGATATGATTTATCTTTTGGAGTCTTGATAAGATACAGCTAATTTAAAAATCTAGTTTGAATCTTAATTTTAGGCTCCTAAATATCTGAGGAGTCAAAGTTACTTATGAGAAAAATTAGCGCCGCCTTAACCTTCAGTATAGCTACCCTAGCAATTGGGTTCCTAGTTGGGGCTTGTGGTGATAATAGTACTCCCAATGGCACAGCTAACAACGGAAGTACCGCTACCCCAGCGACAAACTCAACTACTACAAGCACTGCTCAAGGGCTAAAAATTGGTTCCCTGCTACCGACAACAGGCGACTTGGCATCTGTGGGACAGCAGATGCTAGGTTCCGTCCCTTTACTCGTCGATACCGTCAACGCTTGCGGTGGGGTGAATGGCGAACCAGTTACCTTGGTACAAGTAGACGACCAAACCGACCCCAGAGCGGGCGCAGCCGGTATGACCAAGCTAGCAACTTTAGATAAAGTCGCAGGTGTAGTTGGCTCCTTTGCCAGTAGCGTTTCTAGTGCAGCAGTCTCCATTGCCACGCCGAATAAAGTCATGCTGATTTCCCCTGGTAGTACGAGTCCTATCTTTACTGAAAAAGCTCAAAAAGGTGACTATAAAGGCTTTTGGGCGCGTACTGCTCCCCCCGATACTTACCAAGCACTAGCTTTAGCCCAACTTGCCAGAAAAAAAGGTTTCAAGCGAGTTTCTACAGTCGTAATTAATAACGACTATGGCGTTGGCTTTGAAAAAGCATTTGTGCAAACTTTTGAAAAATTGGGTGGAACTATAGTTAATAAAGATAAGCCTGTCCGCTACGACCCGAAAGCCCAGACATTTGAGACAGAAGCGGCTGCTGCTTTTGCTGGTAAACCAGATGCAGTTTTGGCTGTACTGTACGCGGAAACTGGTAGTCTGTTCCTGAAAGCCGCCTATCAGCAAGGTGTGACGAAGGGAGTGCAGATTCTGCTTACAGATGGGGTGAAATCACCTACTTTCCCAGAACAAGTTGGCAAAGGTAGCGATGGTAAATATATTTTAACTGGAGCGATCGGTACAGTCCCCGGTTCCGATGGTAAAGCACTAGAAGCTTTCAACAAGCTGTGGAAGGATAAAAAGGGTGGTGCGCCAGGGGAATACGCTCCTCAAGCTTGGGATGCGGCTGCTTTATTGACGTTGGCGGCACAAGCTGCTAAAGAAAATACAGGCGTTGGTATAGCTAACAAAATCCGTGAAGTTGCTGATGGGCCTGGTACGGAAGTTACCGATGTCTGCGAGGGATTGAAGTTACTTAAAGATGGTAAAAAGATTAACTATCAAGGAGCCAGTGGCAACGTAGATGTTGATGCTAACGGCGATGTAGTCGGTGTTTATGATGTTTGGACAGTAGGAGACGATGGCAAAATCAAGGTAATTGATAAAGTTACCCCCAAATAGAAAGTTAGGAGAGACGCGATTAATCGCGTCTGTACAGGAGTTATGAGTAAAATATTACTAACTCTTAACTTCTAACTCCTAACTCCTAACTCTTAAAAGCCAGTGAAGTTGTAACCAACTCCTAACAACAAGCCTATATCAGTTTCATCGAAAAATCCGGCATTCACAGCAGCCGTTGCAGTAAATTGAGGAGTTAGAGGCACATCAATGCCACCAGATACCAAAAAGGCTAATTGCGAATCATCACCAGTTTTGTAAGCTCCACCCACCCCGATGTAAGGTGCGATCGCTAACGGTTCGCTAAAAGCATCTGCTGACTTGAAGGTAAAATCGTAGGTGAGCGGAACTAGAACTGTGGTGTTGTCCCCAAATACGGCTGAGGGCCGCACCGATATAGAATTTGTCAGTCCGATTTTGCTGACTACTGCGAAGTTACCGTCGCCCAAAGACGTTTCACCACCACTCAAACCAATGTTAGCAGCAACGCCAATATAGCTGCTGCCGCCACGGGTAGTTGTTCCTAAATCAATATCTGATTGCGCTACTTTGGTAGCAGATGGTTGAACAGTAGTTTGAGAAGTCGGTTGTACAAACTCAGAGGTGAGTGTCGTAGATGAGGTTGCCACCGTGCCTGGAACAGGTGTAGACGTTACGCTGGCGTTTTCCTGTATCGCAGCGTTGGTTAACTGCTGCCCCTTAGTTAAATTTGTTGCTGTAAATCTTTCAATTGTTTCTGTAGAGAGATTTTGGCTTATAGTGTCTAGTTCTGTACTAAACTCGTTGGGAGACGCTACGGTTGCGGAAGGGTCGGTTAATGCTTGACTGCTCACCTTGTCAACGGTCTGGGCAGTTGCAGATAAGCCGCTACTCAGGACTGTAAGAGCAGCTATACTTGGCAACCAAAAAACACCTTTACGAAAAAAAATAGTACTCACGTTCACTCCTAAAACAATATTGCCACGAAAAATAAAGGGTTTTGTTGACTTTAATCAACAAATTCGGGCAATACTCAAAATTTAACATCAAAAAATTGGTTTTTCTATTCTGACTTTACTGGATTTATCTACTTAATATTTACTATCATAAAAATTAAATACCATTTCCTAAATATCTGGAATTTGGCAGATGACAAAAATTATTTTTGCTTTAAACAAAGAGTCTATTTGTTAATGAGGTGATAGAAGTGCGAAACTTTTAACAAAAAACTTAACTTATATCAACACCTAGCTATCTTAGTTTTTGTGCTGACTCCGTAGTACAAGAGAAAAGGAGAATTCCAAGTAGCGGCTACAAAAAAAGGGCTTCTCGTAGCCTATGGTTGGTGTATTTCCGTCATGCTGTACTAGAAATTGCGCTTTGTAACAAAAAAAGCTGATTATGAAGTTATATTACGAAGCTTGCAAAAATATTTAGAAATTGTCTACAAGGCAAACATAGTTCTAACGTAGAACCTATTAGGAGAGACTTGAGGCAAATTTGATGATCGGAAATAATATTCAAAAGTATCGGTTTGTCTGTACCCTGACTTTCGGTGATATCTACGGTCAAATAATTGTTTGGTTGATTACAATTACCCTAAGTTTGGCATCAGCCTTGGCGCTAATGGGTGCCAAGCGACCTGTGTACGCTTTAGCAACAGCGGGTCTGGTCGTTCTGTTATCGCTACCTTTCTTGTTGTTTGCGTTTGTCACTACCTTGTTAAATCATATTGAACTTACTCCTGTAGGGCCTGAAACCAAAATGGAACCCATGCCAGGTAATGTGTCTCAGCAACAACCTGTACAAGCGACTAGCTGAAGAATTAGGAGTTAGGAGTTTGGAGTTAGGAGTTTGGAGTTTGGAGTTTGGAGTTTGGAGTTTGGAGTTTGGAGTTATAAGTGAAGACCTAACTCTTCATTTTTAACTTTTCCCTCCTAATTTCAAAATTTGTAATAACATCCCTGTCTATAGGCAGGGATTTTTTTGTAGAGATGCAACGCACTACCTGATTAATCAGCTCTCTACAATAGAACAGCAGGGGTTTGCAATCAGGGGCTAATTATGCTGAAACACGATGTAATTATTGTCGGGGGTGGATTGGCGGGATGTCGGGCTGCTGTAGAAATTGCCCGGACTGACCCTAATTTAAATATTGCTGTGGTTGCCAAAACCCACCCGATTCGTTCCCACTCGGTAGCGGCTCAAGGTGGTATGGCTGCATCGTTGAAAAATGTTGATTCAGAAGATACTTGGGAAGCACATGCTTTTGATACTGTCAAGGGTTCTGATTACTTGGCAGACCAAGATGCTGTGGCAATTCTCGCCCAAGAAGCGCCAGATGTGGTAATTGACTTGGAACACATGGGCGTTTTGTTCTCTCGCTTACCCGATGGGCGCATTGCCCAACGGGCTTTTGGCGGACATTCCCACAACCGTACTTGCTACGCGGCTGATAAGACCGGTCACGCGATTTTGCACGAATTGGTTAACAACTTGCGGCGTTATGGGGTGCAAGTTTATGAAGAATGGTATGTGATGCGTCTCATTTTGGAAGAAAATGAGGCGAAGGGTGTGGTGATGTTCCATCTTTTGGATGGACGTATAGAGGTGGTGCGAGCCAAGGCGGTGATGTTTGCCACAGGGGGCTATGGTCGCGTTTATAACACTACCTCTAATGATTACGCTTCTTCGGGTGATGGTTTGGCAATGACTGCGATCGCAGGTTTGCCCCTCGAAGATATGGAATTTGTCCAATTTCATCCCACTGGTTTATATCCGGTAGGGGTGTTGATTTCAGAAGCGGTACGGGGTGAAGGGGCGTATCTAATTAATAGTGAAGGCGATCGCTTTATGGCGAATTATGCACCTAGTCGCATGGAACTAGCTCCTCGTGATATTACCTCAAGGGCGATCGCTTACGAAATTCGTGCCGGTCGTGGTGTTCATCTCGACGGTAGTGCTGGTGGCCCCTTTGTCTATCTGGATCTCCGCCATCTGGGCAAAGAAAAAATTATGAGTCGCGTCCCCTTCTGTTGGGAAGAAGCACACCGTTTAGTAGGTGTTGACGCGGTAACTCAACCTATGCCAGTCCGTCCGACAATTCACTATTGTATGGGTGGTATCCCAGTTAATACTGATGGGCAAGTCCGCAGTAGTGGTGATGGTTTAGTTGATGCTTTCTTTGCTGCTGGTGAAACTTCTTGTGTTTCCGTACATGGTGCTAATCGTTTGGGGAGTAATTCTCTACTGGAGTGTGTAGTTTATGGTAAACGGACTGGGGCTGCGATCGCAAAATTTGTGCAAAAGCGCAAGTTACCCTCAGTAGATGAGCAACGCTATGTAACAGAAGCCCAGCAACAAATCCAAGCTTTGCTAGAACAACCAGGACAGTATCGCATTAACCAAGTTCGTCAAGCCTTCCAGGATTGTATGACTGATTACTGCGGTGTTTTCCGCACTGAAGCTTTAATGAGTGAAGGGTTGCACAAATTAGAAGAAATACAACAGCGATATCCGCAAATTTATTTAGATGACAAAGGTAGTTGCTGGAATACAGAACTTGTGGAAGCTTTAGAATTGCGAAGTTTGATGGTAGTGGGACAGACTATTTTGGCATCAGCTTTAAATCGTCAAGAGAGTCGTGGCGCTCATTTCCGCGAAGATTATTCCGAGCGAGATGATGGTAACTTCCTCAAGCACACAATGGCTTACTATTCACCAGCAGGAATTGATATTCAATATCGTCCGGTGGCGATTACTATGTTTGAGCCAAAAGAGCGGAAGTATTAAACTTTAGCTAAGGGTGAAATAAAGAATTTCATCCTTTATAACTTTATTATTTTCAGTCAATTTGACAGAGTGTTTGACAATCGTACAAAGAACATGTTGCTTGGAGCATTCTACAAAAGTTGACTTTTGATAACAGGTTATGCAATATGGGAAACGATCTAAAGCTTTCTAATAATCGAAAAGATGCAATTGCTACTTCTATACATCAAACAGTTCAAGCATTTTCCGATAGACTTCCTTGTAAAGTTAATGGTCTCTGCCTATACTATGCAGGTCTTGGTATGGACGTTTGTACATTTGTATATCAGAAGGTAAGTAAAGATGAAACTCTTTATTACTCTCTTCAATGAGGCAGTATTTCTGTAAGAGTAGCATCTGATTCTGAAGACGCAAGCAGAGGAGTAAATTTTGGGGCAATGAACCCATCTTTTAATACTGGAAGTTATAGCAACCGCCAAGATGGTTAGGACAAACAATATAATCTATGATGAAAGT
>JAHCSU010000609.1 GCA_023522315.1 Nostoc sp. CCCryo 231-06 | reverse complement strand
AAGCAGGGAGGGGGAGTGAGGAAGTAACTTCCCTCTCCCCGCAAGCAGGGAGGGGGAGTGAGGAAGTAACTTCCCTCTCCCCGCAAGCAGGGAGGGGAAATGAAGAAGTAACTTCCCCCTCTCCGTTAACGGGGGTGAGGTTCCGCTATCTCATCGTTGCTGCTGATTTAGTGGAACGTTTATCTTCAACCTTGGGAGTTGAGTTAACTGTAAAAGCCACGTTCAAGGGGAATGATTTAGAACATACTACTTACCGCCATCCTCTATTTGACCGTGAAAGTCCGATTGTCGTGGGCGGTGATTACATTACTACTGAGTCGGGTACTGGGTTGGTACATACTGCTCCCGGTCATGGTCAAGAAGATTACATTGTTGGTCAGCGCTACGGTTTACCCATCCTTGCACCAGTGGATGACAATGGCAATTTTACCGAAGAAGCTGGACAATTTGCTGGGTTAAATGTGCTGGGTGATGGGAATCAAGCGGTAATTGATGCACTGGCGGCGGCTGGTTCTTTATTGAAGGAAGAAGCATACCCCCACAAATATCCTTATGATTGGCGGACGAAGAAGCCGACGATTTTCCGCGCCACTGAACAATGGTTTGCTTCAGTGGAAGGATTTAGGGAAGAAGCATTAAAAGCGATCGCCACGGTAAAATGGATTCCAGCCCAAGGTGAAAATCGGATCACGCCAATGGTGGCGGAACGTTCCGATTGGTGTATCTCTCGTCAACGGAGTTGGGGTGTACCCATTCCCGTTTTCTACGATGAAGCCACGGGAGAACCACTGCTGAATGAAGAAATTATCAACCACGTTCAAGGGATTATTGCTGAAAAAGGTTCTGATGCTTGGTGGGAACTTTCGGTTGAGGAGTTATTACCCGAATCCTATCGCCAAAATGGCAAGTCTTACCGCAGAGGTACAGACACAATGGATGTATGGTTTGATTCTGGTTCATCTTGGGCATCTGTCGTCCAACAGCGTCCAGAGTTACGCTACCCTGCTGATATATATTTGGAAGGTTCCGACCAACATCGCGGCTGGTTCCAGTCAAGTTTGCTCACCAGTGTAGCGGTAAATGACATTGCACCTTATAAAACTGTGCTAACTCACGGCTTCGCTTTGGACGAACAAGGACGAAAGATGAGTAAGTCAGAAGGAAATGTGGTTGACCCAAATACAATCATTGAAGGCGGGAAAAATCAAAAAGTAGAACCGGCTTACGGTGCAGATATATTGAGATTGTGGGTATCATCGGTTGACTACTCTGGCGATGTCCGCATTGGCAAAAACATCATCAAGCAGATGAACGATGTCAGAGGCAAAATCCGCAATACGGCGCGGTTTTTGCTGGGTAGTTTGCATGATTTTGACCCGGAAAAAGATACAGTCCCGTTCGAGGAATTGCCAGAACTTGACCGTTATATGCTGCACCGCATCACCGAAGTATTTGAAGAAGTCACCGTTGCCTTTGAGAGTTTCCAATTCTTCCGCTTTTTCCAAACAGTGCAGAATTTCTGCGTGGTGGATTTATCCAACTTTTATTTAGATGTTGCTAAAGATAGGCTGTACATCAGTGCAACCGATGCTTTCCGCCGTCGCAGTTGTCAAACGGTGCTAAAGATAGCAATAGATAATTTAGCACGAGCGATCGCACCAGTATTATGCCACACCGCCGAAGATATCTGGCAATATCTCCCTTACAAAACACCTTACAAATCGGTATTTGAAGCCGGTTGGGTACAGGTTGAGGAAAAATGGCGTAATCCAGAATTAGCCCAATTTTGGGAAACGCTGCGACAACTCCGCACCGATGTTAATAAGGTATTAGAACAAGCCAGGATAGAAAAACTCATTGGTTCTTCCCTGGAAGCCAAAGCTTTGATTCATATACCTCACAAACAGTTAGGCGATGCTATCAAAGCCTTTAACCCTGTGAAGGGTAACGGTGTGGATGAACTCCGTTATTTGTTCCTAACTTCCCAGGTGGAATTATTAGATTCTGCTGAGGGATTACAAGGATTAGATTATACAGCGCAGACGGAAGACTGGGGAATTGGGGTAGTGAAAGCAGACGGGGAAAAATGCGATCGCTGTTGGAATTACTCCATTCATGTGGGAGAATCAGCAGAACATCCCCTAATTTGCGATCGATGCGTTGCAGCCTTAGCTGGAGAGTTTTAACGGATCGCGGAAGTCCCCATCTTCTCTGCGAGACGCTAACGCGAACAAGGTACTCCTAAGATGGGGATTGTGAGCGGGTGATGTTCGCGTAGCGTCTCGTAGAGAGGATTGCATCTGGAATTGATTTTTTGCATAAGCAAAAACAGATTCCAGATGTATGACGAATCACCTTTTCTGGTAGACTAAGTATCATCTTGATCATCAATGCCATAAGCGAAAACCAAGCTAATAGGTATATGTCGCAAGAGAAAGATTTGGGTCTTGGGAACCAGGACTCCTGCCCTTGGAGGGAATGTCAGACCAAAAAAAACTATGGAGTTTTTGATGGCTATTCCCGATGAATTGGGAAGCTCAGACTTCAGCCGTAGGCAAGTCTGAGTAGTTCACCAGAATAAAACTTACTGGCTACAAACAAAGCCTGATGAGACTAGCTGGTTTTTGCGTTCTGATTGGATTTTTGCTCTGAATTCTTCAAACGTGTCGCCTGACTTTTGCGGATGCGTTCGCTTTTGCGAACAGCACCCGCCATTTCATATTCACGGCTGTCTTTACCGTATTTGAAAGCAACTCCAATCAGCATTTTCTCAACCAAGTCATTTAAGTTTTTGTCTAATTCATCCATTTCAGTTCTAGAAGAGTTAATCACGGCTAGAGCAGTATTATAAGCATCTATCTTGCTACGGTACTGCTCAATTAGTTGTGTCACATTTTGCAAGTTGCGAATATCCCCAAAATCCATACTCGGATCGATCGCTTTAAATCCCGTCAGTCTTAATTCAGCTTTTTCTAAAACGCGGTATGTACGTTTTTGAACAGTCATAAATGTATCCTTTTTATTGCCTTAGAGCTAGTTTGCCTTACTAAAGCTGGATCTAAGTTCAGTAAAATCCTCATTTAAGAGTATACAGAATGACGTAAATATCAGTATTTATCACAAAAATTATGCTTTTGTTAATGAAACAGTCGCTTTTGTTAATGAAACAGTCGCTTTTGTTGATGAAACAGTTGCTTTTGTTGATGAAACAGTTGCTTTTGTTGATGAAACAGTCGCTTTTGTTGATGAAACCGATAAGGCATCAGACGCGATAAATCGCCGTCTCTACAATAATCAATCCTTTGTAGAGACGGCGATTTATCGCGTCTTTGGAATTTAGAACAAAGGCGGTGTATTAATAAGTTAGATAGCAAACACATAGTCAAGGCAGGATATGATACTTGAAACTGCGGCGATCGCAATTGGCACTATAATAGCCACCAAAGCCTTAGAAAAAACCACCGAAAAGGTAACAGAAGTTTTATTAGATAAGACTGGTCAGTTTCTCGTCACCCTCAAAAAACACTCTCCTGATACTGTAGCTGCTATAGAGAAAGCACCAGACCAACCACTCGATTATGGTAAGGCTGTACTTGAGGTGCAATCTGTGGCTCAAGCTAATCCTGAAGTGGCTCAAGCTGTAGAGGAATTGGCATTATTAACAGAAAATAATCCACCCTCAAACTGGGCTGAAATTCTGAGAGAGATAAAAGCATCTGTGGAGAAATCTCAACAACCATACCCTTCAACTTTTATCCAAAACATCGAAAAAGCGATTAATGCGGCTCAAACCCAAACCATTGACCAAAGAAATAGTACTTTTAATATTTGACTGAAGTCGTCTGACGGGGAACGGACAAAGTTAACTCCCACAAAATCTATTCCTTATCGCGGTTCGGTGAATTTCGTCGGGCGAGAAACCGAACTGACAATGGTGCATGAAGACTTGCAGCGCGGAAATTATGTAGCAATAGCGGGAATGGGTGGCGTAGGTAAAACTGAATTAGCTACCCAATACGCCAGACGATACGAACAAGATTATGGGGGAATTGCTTGGTTTAACGACAGACAAACCAATCTCGCCGCCGAAGTTTTAGAGTTTTTCTCATTGCAGTTAGGTTTGGAGATTCCCCAAGAATTAGGAAGAAACTTTTTAAGCCTTAAACAACAAGTCGCCTGGTGTTGGTCTAAATATCCTAACTCTGCCTTGCCGATTTTAATTGTCTTCGATGACGTAACTGATTTAGACAACCTCCGCCAAGTCGTTCCCAAGGATAAACGCTTCCGAGTTTTAGTTACTACTCGACTGCGGGATTTAGACGCAAATTTTATTCAAGAGATTGCCTTAGATGTTCTCTCGCCCCAAAAAGAACCAGGCAAAGCTTTAGAACTGTTAAAACGACTGTTGAGGAAAACAGATAGGCGAGTTGAAAATCAACCACAAGCCGCAACAGCAATATGTGAATGTCTAGAATATTTGCCCTTGGGCATAGAATTAGTGGGAGGCTATTTAGTACGTGACCCGGACATATCTTTAGATATCATGTTTGGGCGATTGCAAGAACGTAAATTAGCAGAAGCAGCTTTACAAGACCGGAAAAATCTCAACTCAACTCAACTAGGAGTCAAAGCCGCCTTTGCTTTAACTTGGTCAGAACTCGACCCACTGGCGCAACAACTAGGAATATTTTTGAGTTTATTTTCTCCCGTACAGATTCTTTGGGATTTAGTTCTTTGGGTGGCGACAAGTGGAGGAGAAGCAGAAAATCAGGAACAAAAACAGCTAACTTGGTCAGAAGAAGAATTAAACGCAGCTAAAAAGCAACTCTACGGGTGCAACTTGCTGCAACTCTTAGAAGAAAGAGCAGGATGTTATAAAATTCATGCCTTAGTGCGGTGGTTTTTGCAAGGGCAGTTAGCCGATGCTGGCGAGATGAAATTACTTTTGGAAACAACCTTCGCTACTGCGATGATAACCAAAGCCCAAATCCTTCCTGATTCTGCCACTTCTGAGCAGATTGAAAGCATCAGAGATATCGTTCCCCATCTCGAAGACCTGGGTAAACGTATAATTGCAGAGATAAAAGAACCAACAGAGGCGGAGATAATTTCTTTAGCATCAGTTCCCAATGATAAAGTAATTTGGGTATTTGTAGGGGTAGGAAGATTTTACGAAGGACAAGGACTATATAAATTAGCAGAACCTTGGAGTGAAGAATGCGTAAATGTTTGCCAGTCTTTGTTTGCTGGGGAGCATCCCTATGTAGCTTCTAGCTTGAACAATTTAGCTTTGCTCTACAATAACCAAGGACGGTACAGCGATGCCGAACCTCTGCACATTGAAGCCCTGGCAATGAGA
>JAHCSU010000061.1 GCA_023522315.1 Nostoc sp. CCCryo 231-06 | reverse complement strand
GTGGGGACTTGTACTGAGCGACTTGTACCGAGCGAAGTCGAGGTAAGCCGAAGTAGTGGGGAGTGGGGAGTGGGGTATTCTCCCCTGCTCCCCTGCTCTTTCCCTGTTACTTCATGATATTCAGCAATAATATCGATTTCTCCCCAACGGCTAGAAAAGCGACGATGGAGAATTATCCAACCTGTAGATTGTAACCATTGGGCTACTAGGTCTTCTCCTAATTCACCAATATCTGGATAATGAGATGGAGGAAGGTTAGCCATTGATTAAAAATATTATGAATTCTATGAATTCTAGGTTAAGCGATGCCTGCGGCGGGTGGTTCCTGAGCGCAGCCGAAGGGCTACGCCT
The DNA here is from genome assembly GCA_023522315.1 of Nostoc sp. CCCryo 231-06. Lineage (GTDB taxonomy): Bacteria > Cyanobacteriota > Cyanobacteriia > Cyanobacteriales > Nostocaceae > Nostoc. The sequence goes on along the minus strand of JAHCSU010000061.1, from coordinate 68,081 downwards.
ACGCATAACAGGTTATAAGCTAAACTCATCCCGTCCTGAGTTGAGGCGCAGGTGTAAAACAGACCATAAGATTTGGGCAAGTATACTCAGCTTATTCCTTTGGGGAATAGTTGGCATCACGGCAATGGTCGGTTTTGCTCCCACAGCTTTGGCGCTTGAATATAATAAAGAAATTTTGGTTGACGCTGATTTCTCAGGACGTGATTTAACAGATTCCAGCTTTACCAAAGCTAATCTCCGCCAGAGCAACTTCAGCCACGCTAATTTGAACGGTGTCAGTTTCTTTGCAGCAAATTTGGAGTCTGTGAATTTGGAGGGAGCTGACTTGAGAAATGCCACTTTAGACTCGGCTCGTTTAGTTAGAGCAAATTTGACAAATGCACTGTTGGAGGGTGCTTTTGCTGCTAACGCCAGATTTGATGGCGCAATCATTGACGGGGCAGATTTTACCGATACGCTGCTGCGTTCAGATGAGCAAAAAAAATTGTGCAAGCTTGCCAAAGGAACTAATCCCATTACAGGACGAGATACGCGTGACACGTTATTTTGTCCTTAGTATTTTTTAGCTGAGTATGGGGCATGGGGCATGGGGCATGGGGCATTCCCCACTTCCCACTCCCCACTCCCTACTTAACCTACCAACCACGCACACCAATCTTTTGACAAACAATTTTCATTCCTTTGCCTGGTGAAGAACTTGCTACAAAAGGGATTTCTCCTTTTTCTTGATCCTCTTCAAGTAGCTGTCCTTCTGGCCCGTAAATCGCAATGCGATTGCGAAAAAGCCGCGATTCTGTGCAAGATGCATCGAAGGTAGTCTCGAAGACGCCATCTCCGTAGATGCCGTAAAGCTTGTATGTCGTGCCCTTAATAGTTTCCGTGTCCAGAGCTACGCTGTTTCCCAATTTATCATGCCCTACAGTGATATATCTTTCTGCATCTTGAGCGATCGCACTGCCATTACTCAATAAAATAGCGATCGCTCCTACCATGCCGCTTATCTTAAAACACATACGCTTTAAAAATATCAAGATTTCATATATTTCTACACGCAATCAAACTAGTTCTGGCACTGTAGAAGCACTGAAATCAAGATATAGCAAGGTGTTATACTACTTAGTAACACCTTATGGGAAGCGTAAAGCACTAAATAAATAGCTGCAATACTTTTCAAAGTATGAGTGAAACACTTGCTGATATTGCCATACCGCCCCAGTTTCCCGATCACACTCAACTACCTGAGTCTGATGGTACGTTTGTGAAAAATTTTCAAGAGCATCCCCAAACCATCATTCTTACAGACTCAATTGTTCAGATTTTGCAACGCGTACATCCAGATGGACAGTATTGCATTGGTCAAGACTGTGGTATTTACTGGCGAGAAACCAATCCACCAGAAAAAGGAGCAGCAGCACCAGACTGGTTTTATGTCCCTGGTGTACCACCAAGGCTAGATGGCAAAAACCGTCGCTCTTATGTTTTGTGGCGGGAATACATACCTCCATTGATTGCCATAGAACTAGCTAGTGGTAATGGCGATGAAGAACGAGATGTCACTCCTTTACCTCTAGCTGGTAGTCGAGAAGGCGCAAAACCAGGTAAATTCTGGGTATATGAGCGAGTAATCCGAATTCCCTACTATGCTATTTATGAAATTAGTAATGACAAACTGGAGGTTTATCACCTGGTAGATTTTTCTTACCACAAAATGCAGCCTAATCAGCGAGGCCACTACCCAATTCCTCCTTTAGGAGTGGAACTAGGGTTATGGCAGGGAAGCTACTTGAATAATCCTGAGCAATTTTGGTTGCGCTGGTGGGATTTAGAGGGAAATCTGTTACTGATTGGTAAAGAAGAAGCCGAGTTGCAAAGGCAAAGAGCCGAGCAAGCAGAACAAAAAGTTGCACAATTAGCAGAACGGCTTAGGGCAATGGGTATCGACCCAGAACAGTAATATTTACTGAGTTATGGCAATTGAAATACTCACCGTCCTAAAGGAGCGGTGATTCTTGACGCTTCATCGACTGATGCGTAACCGTTATAGTCTTACTCTGTCTCTGCGTCCGTTTAGAGTCGTGGCGATTCCCCATCCCGACACTTCGGCTTGGCTCAGTGCAAGCTTTATTTATATTTTTCGCGGCATTCTCATCACGGTCGTGTTCAGTTCCACAATTCAAGCACTGAACAGACCGCACTTTTAGATCGAGCTTGCCCCATCTATAGCCGCACTCAGAACAGGTCTGACTTGTTGGTTCCCACCGACTAACAACAACAAATTCACGTTGGTACTTTTGGGATTTAGATTCACAAAAAGTTCTAAATTCTCGCCACCCCTGAAGGCTAATTACCCTAGAGAGTTTAGGGTTTTTAACCAGACCTGACACATTCAAATCTTCTAAAATGATAGTTTGGTTTTCACTAACGACTTTAGTAGATAGTTTGTGCAAGAAGTCTTTACGGGTATCGGCTATTTTATTGTGGGTTTTAGCTATCCTAATCCTTGTTTTATTTCGACGATTAGATTCCTTCTGCTGCCTCGCTAACTTTTTCTGGAGTTTTCTGACTTTGCAATCAAGTTTTGTATAACTAGGACTTTCAGCTTTTTCACCATTACTCATAAAGGCAAAGGTTTTTATCCCTAAATCAATACCGATACTTTGATTTTTAGCGCCGATTTGAATAGGTTCAATATCTACCACAAAGCTTAAAAAGTAACGATTACCACAGTCCTTGATAACAGTCACAGAGCTAGGTTCAGACGGCAATTCTCTTGACCAAACAGGTTCTAAGTTACCTATTTTAGTCAGGTAAACACATTTGCCTTTAATTGAAAACCCGCCAATTCTAAATCGTGCTGACTGTTGATTGGTTTTCTTTTTAAATTTAGGGCTACCTAATTTTTTACCTTTGCGTTTTCCCTTGAGAGAATCAAAGTAATTTTTGTAGGCTATTCCTAAATCGGCAACCGATTGCTGCAAAGGGATATTAGAAACAAGAGATAGCCATTCCCGTTCTTCTGTCTTTTTCGCCTGAGTAATAAATAACTTCTGTAAATCTCCATTACTAGGAAGTTTTTCAGATCGTTTGCATAAAGCCAACGCATCATTCCAGACCACCCTTACACAACCGAACAACTGAGCAAGACTCGTTCGTTGTTGGTCAGTTGGGTAGAATCGGTACTGGTATCTGGCTTTTATTACTCATGCTAGAATTGGTCTGTAGCTATATTATATATTGGTCTGCACAAAATGACAAGCCAATTTCGGAGAGAAAGGCACAGTGTTACAGACCTTAAAATACATTTGGTCTGTGTAACGAAGTATCGCCGCGAAGTATTTACAGGGGAAAGTCTTGATTTGATTGAAAAATCGTTCCGTGAAGTCGCTGAAAAAATGGATTTTCAAATACTTGAATTCAACGGAGAAGGAAACCACGTTCACACACTGATTGAGTATCCCCCAAAGCTATCTGTGTCTCAAATGGTAAACGCATTAAAAGGTGTATCAAGTCGCAGATACGGGCAGTTTGGATATAAAAAGCCTCATAAAGAAGCCTTGTGGAGTCCTAGCTATTTTGCTATTTCTGTAGGGGGTGCGCCACTAGAGATTTTAAAGGAGTACATTAGAAATCAAGAAAAGCCGTCCTTCCTGAGCAATGTACCACCAACTGCATAAACGGCATCAAAACCAATTCTTTCTCCCCAAAGTGCTGCATCGGTTTGCTTGGAGCGTAATCGAAGACTCGTTTCGACTAAATCATCACCGATTTCGTAATCTCCTGTTTCAACATTAATCGAGATAATTTTGCCAATGTTCTCTTCTGTCTCAACTTTGGCACGGATACTTCTTTGGTAGAGTTCCTTTCCACGTCGGGCGACTTCTTGGCTACTGAGCGTAGGGTGGGACATAAATAAATCCCCTCTTTAAGCTGCTAGATTCTTCATTTCATTGTAGAGCAGAAGCTATATAGATTAGAGAGCAATGCTTGATCCCGCATTTCTCACAAGCGGTGCGATCGCTATTACCCAAAGCTTTATCCTGCTTAGATTTTGAGCTTTTTAGACACTGCACGAATCACAACAGTATGTGAACGGGGTATTTTATCTCAAGTCTAAGTGGCATAAGCGTTTTGGCTAGTCGCTTAAATCTTTGTGAGAAATCCGGGTTGATACTGTAGGAGAGCGATCGCGCCAAAGCAGCAAATGGTAAAAAAGCTTGAACAATGACTAAAGTAATAAACTTTAGCGCGGCATTTCTTATCACTAGTCGGTATAGCCCAGCGATATTTATACGAAGACATTCCTCAATTTGTAAGAAGTATTCTGCAATGCGTTTACGCCTTGCTTCTCCAGCTTGCTGAAAGTTATTGCTTACTTCATGCAACTTGTTTCCAACTTCAATTAATTCTCCTAACATCTTTGCCTCTTCGTAAATAAGTCGGTGGTAAAAATAAATCTAGTTAACAAAATTAGGACTTACGCATTGACAGGAAAAGCTAAATGTGGGGTATGGATTTCAGGCATTAAACCTTGATTTACCAACAATTTTTGGCGATCGCTATTTATCAAAAGATAATTGATAAAAGCCTGAAATGACGTATTCTGGTTGATGCACAATATAGTAACTTTGTACAGTGCCTAACTCCTAGAAATTTCAAGCGAACCCTTATGCTAAAGTGAGCAGAAACTTAATTAGTACTTCAGTATATATGATGATGTTTCCAGATTTTTAGTTAATTACTATAACTCCCAAAAATGACCCACCAAATCCTTAATGCACAATGCTCTATTCGCAGTCTTGCCCATGATAATACACTATAAAAGTCAAAATGCTTGAACAAAGACCCATCGCAACATTGAGCAACTAGCTAAAAAAGAGCGATCGCGCTAGCCTTGTCGTCAGACATCGCACTTCAGCAAGGTTAAAGAGCAATGCTTGGTTGTGTAAAATAGCGATCGCCTCAAAGCAGTAAATGGTAAAAAAACTTGAACAAAGACTAATATAAGAAACTTTTGCACAGCATTTCTGATCAATGGTCGGCACAATTTAATCAATCACGCTATTCAATCCCCGTTTTTTAACTAGGTGCAACAGCTTAAGAGCAGTACCACTGGGACGCTTCTGACCGATTTCCCACTTTTGAACCGTTGATAGACTTGTATTCAAAATCGCAGCAAATACTGCCTGGCTGACATGAGATGATTCGCGTATTTGCTTAATTTGCTGAGGTTCTAGCGGTTCAATCACAGACAAGCACAGACGATCAAATTCACGCAATGTAGTCTGATCCATCAGTCCAGCCTTGTGCAGCCCCATAGCCGTTTCGTGAACGGCTTCAAGAATCGCTGATTTCTTCTTCGGCATTGCAAATTACCTCCATCAATTCATCTTCCAGCTTGGCTTTTTCGAGATCCTCTAGTGTGTAAGATAACAGCACTGATGCCAGCTTTTTTAATGCTTCTTCTTCTTTTTTGTTAATGTTGCTGCGCTCGTTTTTCGGGAAGCCGAAAACAAAAAACCAGCAATCTCCCTTGTTGGTAGCGACCAGTGTACGAAAGCCACCACGCTTACCTTGTCTAGAGCGGGCAATCCGCTTTTTGACCAGTCCGCCTCCTAGATCGGCTTCGTAAAGTCCTGCTGTCATTTCGTTTACAGCCGTGCAGAGGCTAAGGTCGTTTAAACCTTCTTTGCGTGCCCAACGGTCAAACCATCGGGTTTTGTAGATTATCATGCTATGGTCATTATCTTCGCTTATTATATAGCACTTGGTGCTATGCTTGGCAAGCTCAATGCCCTATTCGCAATCTTGCTTGTGAGAATACACTATAAAAGTCAAAAAGCTTGAATAAAGACCGATCGCAACATTCAGCAGGAACTAGCTAAAAAAGAGCGTTGGCGCTAGCCTTGTCGTCAGACATCGCGCTCCAGCAAGGTTAGAGAGCAATGCTTGGTTCTGTAAAATAGCGATCGCTTCAAAGCAGCAGAGAAGAAAAATGCTTTGAAAAACCCGAAAGTAAGAAACTCCCGCATAAAATTTCTTACTTTAGTTACCATAGGCTACTTCGTAATACCTTATGGGAAGCGGAAAGTACTATATAAATAGCTGCAATACTTTTCAAAGTAGTAGGCAAATCAGCGATGTCTACGATGGTCACTGAGCTTGCCGTTCGCGCAGCGTCTCGTAGAGAAGTGCGGGCTACGCCAACGCACCTTTCAAGAACTTGAGGGCTGTTTTTGCTATCTTCTGCATTGCTCCATCTTCGGGCTTTTTACCTGCTTGAGCGATCGCATCTGATGCCCAAACAGGAACCATAAGCGAATAAGCTAATACCATACTTTGATACTGGGACAAACTTACTTGGAGACTCACACCGCGATGTTGCCACTAGCCCTAAGATTTTCTTATTTGTCAAGTTTCGTCTTTATAAATTTTACTTCGATGCCCTACTCTAACTACACTTATTAACAAAATATCATCATATATTTCATAAATTACGCGGTAATCTCCTACTCGAATACGATAATAATTTTCATCACCTTTTATTTTTTTAACTCCGTCTGGACGCGGTTCTGTAGACAAATCTAAAATTCTTACATCGATGCGTTCTTTAATGTTGCTTGGTAGTTTATTTAGTTGTTTTATCGCACCCTTAGTAAATTCGATTTGATACATTAAGCCGTTTCTCTGTTATATCCTTTATATTCATCCCAAGACACAGTGCCATTGATGCGTCTATCTTCTCTAGCTTCTTTAATAGCTTGTGTATCTTCCTCGTCTTCTATATCATCAATTCTTTTTAAATCCGCGAGTATTTCATCTAAAATACTGTCGTATGCTTGGTTTAACAACACGTTGATAGCTTCAATTGTTTCTTTTCTTTCTTGTTCATTTTTCATTTTTACTTACCTCATTATTTTTACTTTTTCTGTCACTACCTCTAGTTTCACCTAAAGACATCTCATCATTATCAATAATACCCATTGCTTTTAGAGAAATAAATAATCTTCTAACCAACTAAGTAAGTGACCTATGAAAATACACTATAAAAGTCATTGAACAAAGACCGATCGCAACATTGAGCAAGAACTAGCTAAAAAATAGCGATCGCGCTAGCCTTGTCGTCAGACATCGCACTCCACCAAATACAACCTAGTTTTACCTCCAAATTTATCTCACACTCTTAAACCACTCAGTAATCCCCTGAGCGATCGCATAAGCCATTTTCTTTTGTTCTTCTGGGTTCACCACCTGCTCAAATTCATCGGGATTGCTCATAAAACCCAATTCCAGCAAGACTGATGGCGCAGCTGCCGGACGTGTCAGCGCTAGGTTGTTCCAAAACACGCCATAATAAGGTCTGCCGAGGTTTTTGACTACATAGTTTTGTAAAAATATTGCGAGGTTGTGAGCTTGGGGATGATACCAAAAAGTGCCGAATCCCTTAGTTTTTTCGGCATCGCCATCATCGGGTAAAGAATTGTGATGTATGGAAAGAGCGATCGCAGGTTCTTCTTGACTGATAATTGCCTGACGTTCTGCTAAAGAAAGTTCGCGATCGTCCTCCCGTGTCATCACTACTGTTGCTCCTCGCTTCACCAACTCATCCCGCAGCAACTTGGATACCACCAAATTCACATCTTTTTCTAAATATCCAGTTGGGCCACTGGCACCAGTTTCTTTACCTCCATGCCCAGGATCTAGTACAATCTTGAGATTAGCTAAAAGCTTGCGTCTTGTGTTCCCAATTTTCGGCGGATGACGCAAAGCCAAAACCAGGGTTGTACCGTCGTATCTCAGCTTATATCCCCACTGTTGACCTTTTTTGAGGTTAAAGGTGTATTTTACTTGTTCTGGAGCCTCTTGTTGCCAATCTAGGCGAGAAATTAGGGGGTCATCATCCAGACGAATAATGTCCGTTTGGGCAGTGGTATTGTAGAGAGTGAGAGCTAAAGTACCCTCACTTTGTTGCACGCTCACAGGTACGGGAACTTGTAAGGGGAAAACTATCTCTGTCGTACCAGGGAGTTGACGGTATCCGACACTGCGAATTATTGTCTGTGGCGGAACTGCACCAGGTAAAATGCGCGTTTCTTTACTATAAATCCAAGCGCCATAGTCTAGACGCAACCATTCACCTTGCCTACCTGTTACTGTTGCGCGTGTGCCTTTGGGCAGTGGTGTAAGTCGGGAATAATCGGTGCTTGGGCCAGTGCGAGCAACGCCTGATTCTACTGTAACCTCAGAAACTGGCAACTGTGCTCTTGAAAGGATTTGAATTTTACCAGTCCCTGGTTGAGTTATCGTCTTGCCATTGAGCGTCAGCTGAAACTGAGGTTGTCCCAAATCTACCCCTTTACTTGAGTCTGGGACAACAGCACCAGAAATGATGTTGTTACCGTAAATTAGGGATAAAAAAGCAGGATCAGGTTGTTGCAGTGTAATGCAACCCTCATACTTTCCTACGCTAGACTGGGCATGAGGCTGATTTTGCCCTGTCAAAGCTGCCAAATTACTTGGTAGTTGTGCCTGTTGGGGTTGGGGTGAAAGAGCAATAGTTTGATTAGCTAACTTGACAGAGACATTAGCGTTAGGGGATGCGATCGCGCTAAAACAAATTATTTCTCCCGGTAGTCTGGCAATGTCAACTGCGGGAGCCAGGGAATCTTTAGCAAAGGCTAACCCCTGTGGTAGCTCAGGATCAGTGGGAAGCCTTGTCACTTTAATCTGGAGTTCTTGATTGTCGTGACGCACAGTAAAAAGATTCTCCCCCAACTGCAAGGGGAAACTAGGGGAAAAATGACCAGCTTTGCTGCGGGTAATTGGCTTACTATTGATCAAAACCTGACCATCTGGTGGTGCAGTCCCCAGAAAGAAGATTTTTTGGGAACTCGTCTGGTAGCTTGTTTCCGGAAAAACGACTTTAAGAGATGGCTCTGCCAGTGCTACAGAGGAGGTGACAATACAGCCTAATATTACTAATCCTAAAAGGTTTTTCACAAGCTCAATTACAGAAGATTACACCACAATAACTGTGGCACAATGACGGGATGTATTTTTAGAAGTTGTTAAAAATTCAAACTAGTATGACTAAGTTTATTTTTGTAACTGGGGGCGTAGTTTCCAGTATTGGTAAGGGCATTGTAGCAGCAAGTCTAGGGCGTTTGCTCAAGTCGCGCGAATATTCCGTGTCGATTCTCAAACTTGACCCTTATATTAATATCGATCCTGGCACAATGAGTCCCTTTCAGCATGGGGAAGTATTTGTTACCCAGGATGGTGCGGAGACAGATTTGGACTTGGGGCATTACGAACGCTTTACCGATACCTCAATGTCGCGTTTGAATTGTGTAACGACTGGCTCGATTTACCAGGCAGTTATCAATAAAGAGCGACGCGGAGACTACAATGGTGGCACTGTACAGGTTATTCCTCATATTACTAATGAAATTAAAGAACGGATTCTGCGAGTTGCTAAAAGTACAAACCCATCTGTAGTAATTACAGAAATCGGCGGTACGGTGGGAGATATTGAATCACTGCCGTTTTTGGAAGCAATTCGCCAGTTCCGCAAAGAAGTAGGACGGCAGAATGTGCTGTATATGCACGTAACTCTGGTACCGTGGATTGCTTCTGCGGGTGAGATGAAAACGAAGCCAACACAGCATTCAGTTAAAGAACTCAGATCCATTGGCATTCAACCAGATATTTTAGTTTGTCGGAGCGATCGCCCCTTACCCAAGGGATTAAAGCAGAAATTGTCGGGATTTTGCGATGTGCCGGAAGAATGCGTCATCACTTCTCAAGATGCCAAAAGTATCTATGAAGTACCCCTGAATCTGGAACGGCAAGGAATGGCAGAACAAGTGCTGAACTTGCTGCAAATGGAACAGCGCAAACCAGATTTGACGCAGTGGCAAACCTTGGTACAACGGTTACATAGTCCCAAGCATGAGTTAGAAATTGCCATTGTTGGTAAATATGTGCAGTTAAGTGATGCCTACCTATCTGTAGTAGAAGCATTAAACCATGCTGCAATTTCCACTTATGGCAAACTGCGTCTGCGTTGGGTGAATTCAGAAGATTTGGAAACTGGATCAGCCGAAACTTATCTTAAAGGTGTCGATGGGGTAGTTGTGCCAGGAGGTTTTGGAGTTCGGGGGGTGGATGGCAAAATTGCCGCCATTAAATACGCCCGCGATCGCCAAATTCCCTTTTTGGGTTTATGCCTGGGAATGCAATGTTCGGTAATCGAATGGGCCAGAAACGTAAGGGGATTAACAGGTGCTAATAGTGCTGAATTTGACCCTCATACCTCTGATCCGGTAATTAATTTATTGCCAGAACAGCAGGAAGTAGTGGATTTAGGGGGTACAATGCGCTTAGGACTATATCCTTGTCGTGTTCTTCCTGATACTTTAGCTTTTAAGCTCTATCAAGAAGATGTAATTTATGAACGACATCGACATCGGTATGAGTTCAACACTGCTTACCGCGATTTGTTGTTAAAGTCTGGCTATGTGATCAGTGGTACTTCTCCCGATGGACGCTTAGTTGAAATTGTGGAATTACCCAAGCACCCATTCTTTCTTGCTTGCCAATTTCATCCAGAATTTCAATCGCGCCCCAGTAGCCCTCATCCTTTATTTAAAGGATTTATTCAAGCAGCGATCGCTCTTTCTCTTTCAATTTCAGGTACACCAACACCATTGGAGGTGTCATAACAATTCATAATTCATAATTAATTGCAACATTAACTTAAGGCTTCAGTAGATTTGGACATACAGGGTGCATCATTCGTAAATTTCGGACTTGGGGAGATGTTGTGGCGTACTGGGTGAAAATCCTTTACGAAAGGAGAGAATATGTAGTGAATTTTGAACGTGTCCATGCTTTTTGTTATGAACTGAACGGCAGGGTTACTTTTTGGTTACCCGATAGTGCCATTCCGATAGTGATTAACCCGCAAAATAGCTTGGAAGACTATCAAAAGATCCTCGATTATTTAGAATGTGTGACTGGATTGGAATTAGATCATGCCCACTGGGTAAAAATCTATTACGATAAAAACGAATATGTAATTAATCTCAACTGCATCAGTTCATTTTGTCATGAACCGAATGGTAGGATAACTTTTTGGTTGCCAGATGGCACTATTTCCATCATCATCAACCCTGTAAGTAATCCTGAATCTTATGAAAAAGTTGTGAAATACGTTAAGAAAGCAACTGGATATTCTTTGTCTTAATATTAATTAGTAATATAGCGTTTCGTAATAAGCGTGATGTATAGCTTAACCTCACCCCGATAAAGCTGTGCTTCATCTCCCCTCTCCTTAGTAAGGAGAGGGGTTGGGGGTGAGGTTTTAATCCCCGATTAATTCTCCAAGGCGCTTCAATACACTGAGTACTTGGTGGAGTTCTGAATCGCGTTCAATTGATAGCGCATAAGATCGTGCATACCAAGGATGTTCTTGTTGAATCAATTTGACAAAAACAAATTCCCTACCGTTGATTAGTAAACCAAAAGTCGGTTGTGCAGGATTTGGACGATCAAGCATATAAGCGAGTGCTTGAGGTAGGGCTGTCATCACATCAAATTTACTGCTTTTAGATTCGATGACAAGTACCCAAAAACGTTTTTGGATAACAAGAACATCAATGTTTCCTTTAACGATAAAGTTCTTGTCTTCAGCAGAAATCTCAACAGAAGTCTCGGTTTCAATCTCAAAAGGAAGTTGATAAAACCCAGCTAAATCGAGTAAAGGAGACAGCACTACCATCTTTACTGCCTCTTCTGACATTAGACGGTGCTTATTCAAGTTTAAATAGTTGCTTTTCACTCGCGCGAGCGCTTGCTTTTCAGCATCAGTCAGAGTTGGGAAATTTTCTGTCCACTCTGTAAAAAAGTTGGTGTCTGTGGCAAGTTGCAAACCAAATTTTTCTTCTAATTCGTAAAGACTGATGTCTCTAGCTGGGATTGTTTGAACCATCATTTAAAATTCTGAATAGTGTTGCCATGCTAATTTTGCTGCACCTACTATCCCTGCAAAATTACCTAACTCGGCTGGCAATATTTGTAAACCCACCCGTGATAAAGGCTGCACTCGCTTCTCAATTTCTGCCTTCACTGCTGGTAAGAAAAATTCAAAGCTGCCACTTATACCGCCACCAATGACGATCGCTTGCGGTGTTAGTACATAAATTAAACTCGTCAAACCAATTCCCAAATACTTACCATACTCTTGCCAAAAAGTCAATGCTTTGGGATCTCCTTGTTGGGCAAGAAAACCCAATTCGGCGGGTTCCTTGAGAGTGCGGCGGCGAATTGCAGTAGCACAGGCATATTGTTCCAAAGAGCCTTGATTGCCACTATTACAAATTGGGCCATCAGGATTTAATGAAATTAGACCCAATTCCCCGGCGGCTCCTTGATGTCCAATAAATAGTTTGCCATCAAGGATAATTGCGCCACCAACACCAGTTCCTAAAGTCAGCAGAATCAGATTTTGAAAGTAGCGACCGGCTCCCAGCCAAGCTTCTCCCAAAAGAGCGCAATTAGCATCATTAGCGATCGCAGTAGGTTTGCCAGTTTTAGCTTCTAACCAGTCTGCTAAAGGCACATCTAGCCATCCAGGTAAGTTAATAGCGATTTTGGCAATGCGTCCTCTTGCATCGGATGGGCCAGGAGTCCCAACACCGATAGCAACAGTTTGATTATCTGGATCAATTTGTGCGATCGCATCTACCATCACCGCCAGCACAGCCTCTGGTGTTGTCGGTTGGGGAGCCGCCACAGTCAAAGATTGCAGACAAGTACCATCAGCTGTAAACCGCCCCAGCTTAATTGCTGTTCCCCCCACATCAATGCCAATTACTTGAGAACTCACCACATTAAAATCCTCAGACAAAGCCGCCAATTTTCGACTTTAACAAGCATAGTAGTACAGCTTACAAGTTCGTAGTCAAGTCAAACCTTTGCGTACCCTCTGCGCTTACCTCTGCGTTTAAATTTCACCCCTCAATTCGCCACAATTTTCCGCAAAGTTGTACTTAGCATTTTGGCGCGAAAAAATTCTAAATTTTCTATTTTATTGAGTGCGAGTCGTTTTCATCCCCGATCTCAAAACGCCCAGCTTTCAACTCCGATTTCTGCAAATTAGCAAAAGTCGTGCTGCGGAAACTCGATTGCTCCTGCCAACCTGTAACTGGCGCACCTCTTAAGATGCCAGCAAGGGCAACGGAAAGGATAAACCCGCCAGTAGCGGCGGCAATTAACGTCAGGTTATCTTTCACACTAATTTCTCCAGTTATCAATTACCAGTTATCAATGATCAGCCCGTTGACTGATAACTGTCCACTGTTTATTAACTATTTTCGGATTCTATTTTCTCTCCGTAAGCGGGGATTGACAAACTCGTTTAACCCTTCACCAAGTAGTGATAACCCTACCACCATGAATGTCATGGTTAAACCAGGGAAAAGTGTAGTCCACCAAATGCCAGTAGGTAGAGCTTCTAGAGCTTGTTTTAAATCATGTCCCCATTCTGGCACTTCTTCGGGAAGTCCTAGTCCCAAAAAGCCCAAACCGCCCAACACCAAAATTGCATCAGCAGCGTTGAGTGTAAATAGGACGGGTACGCTTTGAATGACGTTGAAAAATAGATAACGAGAAAGCACAACCCAAGTGGAAGCGCCCATTGCTTGAGCAGCTTCGATGAACACTTCAGTTTTTACGCTCACAGTGTGGTTGCGAACAACGCGGTAATATTGGGGGATGTAGGCAATGCTAATAGCGATCGCTGCATTTAATATCCCACGCCCCACCACAAACGCCAGCGTCACAGACAGCAGTAGTCCCGGTAGAGTGTAGATGCTATCCATAATAAACAGCAATACTTTATCCAATTTACCGCCGAGATAACCACTCAGCATCCCCAAAGGCACACCGATAATCATACTCAGCGCTGTTGCCAAAATCACCACCTGCAAAGCAGCTTGAGCGCCGAACAGCGTCCGGGAGAACACATCATAGCCCAGACGACTAGTACCAAACCAATGTTTAGCTGAGGGTGGCTCGTGAATTGGGTTAGAAAGAAAATCTTTGGGGTTTTGCAGCCATCCCCAAGCCTGGAATACGGGAGCGAAGAATGCCAGGAAGATGAAAAAGAGGGTAATGGCTAACCCGATGAGCATGAGTTTTTGGGAAAGATTGAGACTTTTGCCAAACTGTAAAAATGTCGGTAGTCGCCGTTTTGTAATGGCCATAGAGCGATCGCCTGGATCAAAGCTTGATACGCTGACTATTTTACATATCAGATAGGGGATTGCGTAAACATCCTGAATAAAAGCCCAACTGTTTCGCGGTGGATACAGAGCTAGACTGAGTTAGAGGTATTATGCCTTGTTTTTGCTAGAAATAAATTACCAGCCGTTGTCACCACAAAGTTTAATTATCCCAAGTAGAGAAAGACCAAGTTAATGGAGGAATTATGAACGCTTACAAAAAATACATCACCATTACAGATCCAAGTCAAGTAATATTATCTGATTTACCTTTTCAGGTAGGACAAAGAGTAGAAATAATTATCTTAGCTGAGGATAATTCAAGAGCAGAAATTAGTAAAAAACTGAGAGATTTATTTGATAAAACACAGTCGCTACCGGGAGTACAAGATATTACAGAAGCAGAAATATCAGCAGAAATTGAAGCTTACCAACGCGGGGAATGAAAGTTGTTATTGACACTAATGTTTTAGTTTCTGCTGTCCTTAAGGGTAGAGTACCAAGAAATGTTATTCAGTTTATTTTTGATAATCCAGATTGGCAATGGATAGCTTCTGAAGAAATTATTGTGGAATATAAAGAAGTCTTAAGCTGAAGCAAATTTAAGTTGACAGATCAGGTGCGAGGTGAATGGTTTGAAATTATCGATACATTTCTAACGCTAATTGATGTCAATTTTGAAGTTGATTTTCCCAGAGATAGAAAAGATGCAAAGTTTTTAGCTTGTGCTATGGCAGCAGAAGCAGATTTCTTGATTACGGGTGATTCTGATTTTAATCAGGCGCAAACTTTGGTCAATACAACGATTATTTCTGTATCTTTATTTAACAAGTTAGTTTGCGATGTTGGGGGGTGAGTATTGAGAATTAGTAACTGTCAATGATTTTTTACTATTCCCCATTTCCCACCCCCCATTCTCTTACAGATTACTTTCAATTAACTGGCGGTATTCGCTCTTTTGCTTCA
This sequence comes from Nostoc sp. CCCryo 231-06, assembly GCA_023522315.1. Taxonomy (GTDB): domain Bacteria; phylum Cyanobacteriota; class Cyanobacteriia; order Cyanobacteriales; family Nostocaceae; genus Nostoc. Next base: position 52,833 of record JAHCSU010000061.1, on the reverse strand, counting down.
CACCTTTGACTTCCTTCACCAGTTCCTTATTTTTGAACAATTGAACGGTTGGTGTTCCTGTCACACCAGCATTTTCAGCAATATCTCGGTCTTTGTCGATGTCAATTTCTACAAAGTGAATTTTGCTGTCAAATTCATCCACCACTTTATTTAAAATCGGCTTCAGGGTATGACAAGGGCCACAACCAGGAGAGACGTATTTAACAAGGAGTAAGCGATCGCTTTCATGGAACAATTTCCGTAAAGAATAACCTCCCACATGGCGCGTGCTATCCAAGTTAAATCCAGCTTCTTCCTCGGCTTCAGTCTTTTTAGCTGGTTGATGTTCTAATTCATTAACGGCTGTTTCTGGCTGTTGATGGAATTCTTGAATTAAGCCACTAGAAGACAACCAACGTTCTGCCAACATCGCCGCCATACAACCAGTACCCGCAGCAGTAATTGCTTGCCGAAACTCATGATCTTGTACGTCGCCAGCAGCAAAAATGCCCTCTACACTGGTTTCTACAGTACCATGCTTAGTGACAACGTAACCGACCTCATCCAGTTGCAATTGCCCCTTGAATAAAGAAGTATTGGGACTGTGACCAACGGCGTAGAATAAACCCTTAGCGTGGAGTTTACTCTCTTCACCAGTTTTAGTATTGCGGACTTTCACCCCTTCCATGTGACCGTTACCGAAGATATCCACGGCTTCTGTGTTCCAATGCACCTGGATTTTCGGATTGCTCAAAACTCGGTCTTGCATGGCTTTAGAAGCCCGCATTTTATCGGTGCGTACCAACATATTCACCTTAGAGCCGTACTTGGTGAGGTAAATTGACTCTTCCGCCGCCGAGTCGCCAGCACCAATCACAGCCAATTCTGCGCCGTGGAAAATTGGTGTTGCACCATCGCAAATTGCACAGGCGGAGATACCCCGACTCCAAAATTGATGTTCGTTGGGTAAACCTAAACGCTTTGCTGTTGCACCCGTAGCAATGACGATGCTGTTGGTTTTAATTTCCCTTTCTTGCGATCGCACTGTAAATGGCCGCTGACTCAAATCAACTGATATAACATCTTCAGTATATAGTTCCGCCCCCCAGCGCTCTGCCTGAGCTTTCATCTGATCCATCAGTTCCGGCCCGGTAATCCCTTGGGGAAACCCTGGAAAGTTCTCAACTTCCGTCGTTGTCATTAGTTGTCCACCAGGTAAACCCCCGGCTTGGAAACCTTCAAATACAACGGGTTTCAGGTTAGCGCGTCCGGCATAAATGGCGGCTGTGTAGCCTGCTGGGCCAGAACCGATAATTACCAAGTTTTCTACAGTTGTGTTAGCCATGAAAATATATGAACTCATAACGACTACGTTTAATATAGCATAATAAACTGTGATTGCCTACGCCAGATGGTAAGCGATCGCAAAACGGCTACGGTACTATGCGCTCAATACTTGTCGTCAAAGATACTCTTAACCGCTGAAAGTTTTCTCGCAGATATTTCCTGATAACTTCAATATCTATTTCTAGCAATTCTGCCATTTCTTGAACACTCATACCTCGATCCCTAAGTTTTGGGGTTAATTTCAATCTACTCTTTTCCCAGATGCTCTTGTACAATCGAATATTTGTAAGTTCATCTAAATCAAGCATGGCTTCAATTTCCTCTAAAGTAAGATTGGGAAACTTATAAAATACAATTGCTTGGATAAATGCTAGCACTTTCTTTTGAAGATTTTCATCGGGAAAGTCTTCTCGTGCCTTAGTGATTAGCTGTTGAGCTAAGGAAGTAGCTTTTGTAGGCGCTTCTACAAATAGTTTGGCAATTCCTATCGCCAAGGAATCTTCAGTCCTAGTCGAAAGTTCATTCAGATAAATGCAGCGTAGATGTTGTTCTACTAAAGCCTGATAGCGCGGGTGAGGTGGGGTTTCATGGATACGTTTGTCGTAAATAACAATTGCGTACCAGTCTGAGTTTGCTGGTTTATATTGACGAAAGTAAACAAAAATTTCCCCAAAAAGTCGTTCGTAAAATTCTTCATCTTTGTAGGTTTGCAATTCTACAAAGTACATAGGTTCATTTTAAAATCCCTTGATAGTAGTAAATAAACCATCTAAACGAAATGATTGTTGCTTAACTTCAGGTGCAATAAATGTGTAGATATTAGGATTAGTATCAGGTTTATCAATAAGTTCAAAAAATATCTGGGGTAGTTCCTTGATAAGTTCATAAAAAATTACATCTGTTTTCATTGATGCTACTAATGGCAATCTATGCAGGCGTTTTTCTTTCAATACAATACATTGTAGCTTTCGTAGGTTGAGGTACGTATGATCAGGGCTATTTCATTCTCATCTAGTCCGCCTCAGAATGAATTCTGAGTCTAATAGCAAAAGTCGTCTAAAGACGACTAAGACTCATGTTATAGTCCGTTTTAACGGACTTTAGCTAAAAGCCTGTGAACTTCAGTTCTGGGTGGTTTCTGTCTAGAACGAAATAGCCCTGACGTATGATAGATAGAAAAATGTTATTTAGTGTGTTATGTCCCTCACCATTACAGACTTAGAGCAGCTACAAACCGAGCATCCAGAATGGCAGATGGAACTGGTAGAGGGAAAAATCATAGTTTCTCCGCCATCAGATTACGAGTCAGAGGAAATTGGCGCTCGTCTAATTACCTTCTTGAATAACTGGGTAATGTCGCGCAAGCTAGGACGTATAACTGGTTCTAGCGCAGGCTTCATATTACCTAAAATAGAAGATGGCGACTCGGAAAAAAGAAACCTGCGTGCCCCTGATGTGTCTTTTGTTCGCGCCGATCGTATTGAAGAAAAGCAAGGGCGACTTTGTAGAGTTAGTTCCAGACCTAATGGTTGAGATTAAATCTAAAAGCGACAGAATCAAACCGCTTGAGGAGAAGATTCAGCTATTTTTGCAACTTGGGTCTACAGTCGGCATATTGATTGACCCTGACAAATTGACAGTAATGGTTTACCGACTAAACCAAGCTCCAGTAGTGCTGCAAAATGGAGACACACTTATATTACCGGAGTTGCTACCAGGTTGGGAACTGGCGGTATCAGGACTGTGGCCACCTGAATTTGAATAAGGCACTCTCACAAACTAAACTGAAAATCTAGCCCCTGTCCTACACCGGGGGCTTTTAGATGCAAGGATTTTGGATTGTGTAACCGCATTTACCCAAACTTTATTTTTCAGGGTGATAGGAAAGCGATCGCAGTTGGGTAAGTTATATCTAGAACACAGAAGCACTTCCTACACCACGGAAAACACTTATGAAAACCGAACTAAAAGCCAAATTTATCCAACACATCCTCGCCAAGAAGAAGGGAGATGAGGGTTTTACACTCATTGAATTACTAGTAGTAATTATCATCATCGGTATTTTGTCTGCGATCGCTCTACCTTCTTTCTTGAACCAAGCAGCAAAAGCTAAACAATCTGAAGCGAAAACATACATTGGTTCAGTTAACAGAGCGCAACAGTCTTACCGGATCGAAAACGTATCCTTTGCTGGTACTGTTGACGAATTGCAAATTGGTATTCCTACCTCAACCGTGTCCTATAGTTATACAATATCCCCAACAACTCCAACTAGTGTAAGTACAACTTTTAATGCAGCAGCTAAGGATGCAAACTCTCTCAAAAGCTTTGCTGGTGGTGTCGTAATTCTCACAAGTGGACAAACTTCTGCTGCTGCTTGTCAAACAACTGGAGTTTCTGCTACTCCTCCTACACTTACACTGGGAACTGGGGCTCCTGCCGCGTGTGCGACTGGGGAAAATATGAAATAAGGCTTAATCCTTTGTGTTTAAAAATGCTAGATGCACTTAAATTCATCTAGCATTTTTTTTGATATAATTTATTCACATAATTTAAGTATTAACAGGTGTTAATCCCTAAGTTAATTTGGATTTTGAAGCTTATTTTAAATCAGTTTTAATCTCACTTGGCAATAAATTTCAAAACAAGTTCAAGGTTTTCAATCATGACCACCCAGTTAGATAATCAAATTTCTTTAATCCCAATGTTAACTATTCAACAATATGAACAAAATATTACTGAAAATCCCAGAGAAGTTTATAATTATTGGTATTTAGGATTAGCCTTATTATTAGAGGGAAGAGAAGAAGAAGCGCAGATTACTTGGATGACTCCATTTCTCGAGTCTGGAGAACAAGAGTCAGAACAATCGCTGCAACAATTAACGGAAATTTTATTAAATGCTGCTCAACAACAAGAAGCCAATTCTAACTATCAAATAGCTTGGGTAGTTCGTCAACACATTAGAGAATTTGTTCCTGATGATCTTAATAATCTTTTAAAAATAACTGAACTAAACATTGACTTAAAGATTCATGATCAGGAAACCAATATTAATCAATTAATTGAAACTATATCTCAACTAACAGAAATCCCTGTTTTTGATGAAAATTTATTAGTTAAAGTGATTGAAAAGTTAGTTCATCCTGACCCGGTTAGTCCTCCTCCCTTTATAGATAAACTGGTGGAAGCATTTATACCTTATTTATTAACTTCTGAAACTATTATTAAATTATTGATAGAGAAAGCTGATGCCTATCATTATTTTTTTTACCAGCACATGTCAATTTATTTTGCAAAAATTGCGTTCCGGCTAGAACCGAATAATTTAGAATGTATTAGAAAAATTATTTCTCCCCTGCAAAGACTAGGACTAGATTATACTAAAGAGTCTATGTATTGGGCAAATAAATATTTAGAAATTTCTCAAGAACCCATTGATCAAATCATTGGCACTCAATTTTTACTGGAAGCATTATTAACTTCTTGTGATAGTTGGGAAAAAACAGTTCAAGCTTACCAAAAACATAAACTATTCTTATCTAATCTTGTCATCAGTCAAATAGAAAGCGAAAGTTTAGTGCAAATTTTATCTGTTGGTGCTTTTTTACTATATATGGAAGATAATCCCCAGGAAAATAGATTAATTCGCAATAGAATAGCTGCTTTATGTCAAGAACTGATATCGAAAAAGTTTCCTGAATATATCAGCACTTATCAACAAAGTTTTCTCTCACCTCGTCCTTCTTTGAGTGAGCGTCCCCTAAGAATAGGCTATTTATCAGGATGTTTTCGTACTCATTCTGTCGGTTTTTTAGCTTGGTGGTTATTAAAATATCATGATCGGCAACAATTTGATATTTATTTATATTCTTTAGGCGAGGTTTCTGAAGATCCACAACAACAAGCTTATAAAAACGAATTTGGTGATCATTTTTATCAAGGATCTCTTCCAATAGCTACAGTTACAGATAAAATTAACCAAGATGAAATAGATATTTTAGTTGATTTAGATAGTTTAACTTCCTATGGAAATTGCGCTATTGTCGCCCTGAAACCGGCACCGATTCAAGTTACTTGGTTAGGGTATGATGCGACTGGTTTCCCAAACGTTGATTATTTTATTGCTGATAACTACGTATTACCAGAATCAGCACAAGATTATTATAGTGAAAAGATTTGGCGACTCCCTCAAAATTATATTGGTATTGATGGCTTTACTGTAGGAACACCAACTATCAGCAGAGAATCTTTAAATATTCCTGATGATGGGATTATTTATTTTAGTTCCCAAACCGGAGTAAAACGTAATCTCCATAATATCCGGTTACAAATGCAAATTATTAAAGAAGTCCCTAATAGTTATTTTCTACTTAAAAGTCATCGATCTAACCATCAAGATTTAAAAAACTTTATTGCGCCAATTGCTGAAGCCGAAGGAGTAGATTTAGAATGCTTAAGGTTTCTACCTTCTGCACCTACAGATATGGAACATCGTGCCAATTTAGCCATTGCGGATATTGTCTTAGATACCTATCCCTACAACGGTGCAACCACAACCCTAGAAACATTATGGATGGGTATCCCCATAGTCACCAGAGTGGGAGAACAATTTGCAGCGCGTAACAGCTACACAATGATGATGAATGTAGGAGTTACAGAAGGTTTAGCTTGGAGTGATGAAGAGTATGTAGAGTGGGGTGTGAGGTTGGGTAAAGATGAGAAATTAAGACAACAAATTGCGTGGAAACTGCGACAGTCAAGACAAACTTCACCTCTGTGGAATGGTAAGAAATTTGCCCAGGAAATGGAAAAAGCTTATCAGCAAATGTGGCAAAAGTATATTGAGGGGAAATAAGCTCGTAGTGAGGGCTGAAGCCCTCAAAATAGATTGTTAATAAGGGCTGAAGCCCTTACTACGAACATTAAAAATTATCCCAATCTTTACCATAATCTTGGACTGGATATTGAGTCCAAGAATCACGCAGCCATTGCCGTCCACAAGCTTGTAAATACCAGTGAACACTACTTTCAACCCAGTCGTAAGGAGATTTGACTAAACCATGTTTAACTGGGTTGTAATGAATATAGTTAATAGTTGTATAATAATGTCTTTCCGAGCGAATAGCGCGATCGCTCCAACGATACCAAATTTTTCTCTTAGTAATATTGTCTTCTATATTCCACTGTCGAGAAAGCGCACCATGTATTCTCCGAAATAATTCACCTAATACATCAAAATTTTCAACATCAACCAGTAGATGATAGTGATTAGGCAAAACAACCCAAGCACAAATTATTAAGTTCGTAGTGAGCGCTTCAGCGCTTATCTCTCCATTTACACTCCCACCAAACCTATCAAAAATCATATCTAGGAGTTGCTGACGACGAGATTCAGTGTGTATATGACACTGATGTTCATAACAAGCTACCGTTAGCAAATAAAATTGCTTATCTCGTACTTCATGTGGGGGTGAGTGTGCTGGATAACCCTGGCTTAAGCGATATTTAACTAGTTCAGCTTTTTGTTCTGCTGTGAGTTTGCGATATTCATACATATATTTTTAAGCACTGAATTGCTGACTACAAAAAATTTAAAAGTTTGTAGTGAGGACTTTAGTCCTCCTCCCTTAAAATTACAAATTTAAGCACTGAAGTGCTTACTACAAACTTGTATATAAAAGGCTTCTAAACCTGCAACACAGGCTTTATCGTCAAAGAGACGGTCGTGATTTTGGCTCATTTGCTCTGCAATGCTGAGTCGCCAAGCTGGGTCTAGTCCTAATTTAACAGCAATCTCGATGTATTCTGCTTCATTTTCAGCTATAGTATCTGTCACTCCTAGCATTTTTAGAAAGCTGTCAGAATGACGACCCCGCATAAATTCTCCAGGACAGGTAACAATGGGGAGATTACAAGCGATCGCTTGTTTCCATCTTCCCTCAAAAAATAATTTATTGCTCAAGCAAAAAATAACTGTTCAGCTTGTGCTTCGCTAAAAACTTCTATTTCGTAAGATGTGAGAGTTTCTGCTTTTGCTTGACTCAGCGCGTTTTTATCTTCGTATTCCAAAACAATTCTTGCATATATGTGAGGTAGCAAAGCTGACCACTGAATATCAGCCAAGTTTTCCACTAGAGAAATTTCTAATCTTTCGGTAACATCTAAATCTTCCTGTACCAAAAGATTCATAACCACACTAGATAAAAACAGTTCTGCATCTTCAGCAGTAATGTTACCAGTATCGATAAGTAGAGTAGTTTTTTCACTATTAGGATGAGTGGCGATCGCCTTCATCACTTGTTGCAATTCTAAACCGATTGACTCTTCTGGTTGCGACCAATCTGGGAAAATAATTAAATTAACCTCGTTGAGGTTTAAAGACAGGAGAGTAGCATCAATCAAGGCAGAACTTACGGTTTGCGCCATTTTTGACCAAGAGAACTTTTTCGCGTGTGCTAAACCCGCAGTAATTAAAGAGTTACGAATACTAGGCTTTTGCACCTCACAGAGTGCATTTGCTAGTGCATCCACATCATCATCATTAACATATATTGCTGCATCTCCTGCTACTTCTGGAATCGAGGCATTAGGACAGGTGATAACCGGACAACCACAAGCCATTGCTTCAATCACAGGCATTCCAAAACCTTCATACTTAGAAGGATAAAGTAGTGCTACAGCACCAGAGTAAGCTGTTGCCAACTCTTCATCACTGAGTTGCAGCATATAAACAATACTACCTGATGTATAAGCTCTAAACTCAGGTGCTAATAAACCACCACTTCCTGTACAGACAATATCAAATCCGTAGCTACTGGCAAGCTGTGAAAAAGCTTGGAAGAATAAAATACTATTCTTATAACCACTTCCACCACCAACTAAAATAAAGTATGGTTTTGTAATCCCGTATTTAGATTTAAAAGCATTAACTTCTTCAGGTTTAGCTGGCGAAAAAGTACTTTCAACTCCACAATGAGCTATGGTCACAGAATCTACGGGTATATCAGTAAAACAGCTTACTAGGTCATGTGCTGTATATTCTGAAATAGCTATATAGGCTGATGCATGTTGGATAGCATGATGTTTTTCACGCCACATAGGTTCATTTAAGTTTCCTCCTAATACTTCAGGAATCATGTCATAAGCCATAAATACGGAAGGGGTGTCAAGAGGAGTGGTGTAGTAGGAAGATATAAATAATTCTGCTTCTTCATCATCACAGATTTGTTGAAGCATCTGTTTATCAGCTTCGGTATTGTTATAGTCGTAGGCGGAAATTGTGCGATAACGAATACCATTAATTTTGGGCGCAGTATTGCCTCTATCTAAGACTAGGATATGATCAGCAAAATCACTATTTGACCATTGTGCTAGCAGACTTCGCCAAACTCTAGCAATTCCTGTTTTATAGAGTTGGAAAAAGACACCATCAATTAAAATATTACGACGAGGTAAACTTTTTCCTTTTTCTTTAGCTAACTCGTAAATTTTGATAGTTTCTTGAACATATTTCTCCCAACTAAATTTTTGAGCCTGTTGAACAGATTTGTTAGCTAAACTTTCTCGATATTCGGGTTCACAATATAGCTTAAATATGGCTTCACAAAGCCCTGTTGTATCATTAGGGTCAAGCATAATTCCTGTATCTTCAACAACTTCAGGCAAGGAAGAAGTGTTAGAGGTTATTACTGGAGTTCCGCATTGCATAGCTTCTAATGGTGGTAAGCCAAAACCTTCATATAAAGATACATAAATAAAGGCTAATGCCCCTGAATACAGAGGAGCTAAATCTTCATCGGGAACATAACCAGTAATAATAATTCGGTTTTCTAATTCTTTAGCTCTATCTATTTCTGCAAAAATTTCTTCATACTGCCATCCTTTTGTACCTATCAATACTAGATTAAGATCATCAATATGCTGGTTTTTAATTAATGTCAAAAAAGAACGGATAACATGAGCTATGTTTTTTCTTGGCTCTAGGGTTGATAAAGTTAAGATATAAGGCTGCTCTGGTATTTTATATTTTTGTTTAGTTTTGATAATTAATGTCTGATTATCGCAAGGATAAAATTTTTCTTTATCAGCAGCTAAATATGTAACAAATACTTGCTTTTCAAGAAGATTTGGTTGATTTTTACAAATATCTTGTTTTGTTGATTCGGAAATACAGCAGACAAAATCATTCTTATCTATTTGACCGATGGTCTTTTTAAGTGTATGATTTTCATTATAATTAAAGTGCTCTGGGAAAAAAATAGGTATTAAATCACAAACTGTGACAATTCTTATACCAAAGTAAATATTCTTGGGTAGTGGATAATGAGTAGAGTGATAAATATCTATATTTTGATATTTGAGTTCTGACAAGTGAAATAAATGAAGATTTTTATATTCAATATTTTGATTTATATAAATTTCACAAGCATCAAATAAATCAGGAATACTCGTACATAAATAAATATGACACTGAGGAGATTTTACTAGTCCTTTCAAAAGATACTCTGTTACTCTAAAAACTCCTGTTTTGGCAGTTTCAAATATACTTCCTAAACCTAGTACAGAAATATCTAAGGCTATTTTTATTTGCCCTGCGTTATTTACAACTGATAAATAATCTTGTTTATTTAAAGATTCATATATTATTGTTATTTTTTCAGGATGAGGCGTAGTTAATCTTCGCAATTGTGTATTTATCTTATCTTGACTATTTACTTGTATTATACGCTCTGTTCTTTGTGTTTCGATGAATCTGTAATTTATATAATCATCTAAAACATTAATAGGAAAAGAGAAATGTTTTGCTAAATAACCTGATTCTTCACATATATAATAATCATTAATTCCATCAAAGAAAACTTGTTGATAAGCTTTTTGCATTAAAAAAACAGGAATATTATTTTCACAACGAACGTTCGTACCGGGTAAAGTAGTTTCTATTACTAATATTGTTGGTCTAAATATCTCCCAATCACCACCTAAAATAACTTGCTCTTCTAATCCTTCAACATCAATTTTGAGAAAATCAATTTTTTGATTGACATATTTTTTACATACTTCCGCTAAAGTTTTAACGAAAACGGTATGTTGATAAACATCTAAACCTTTTTCATTAGCAATTTCATAAGCTATTTCTTTATTTAAAGTAGAGTTACCAGGTTGCCCGACTACTTGAAAAAACTCTAGGTAGCCTTCTGAATTACTTAGAGCAATATTCAGATTAATATCTCTCTGACGCTCTTGCTCAAATAAGTTATAGCATTCTTTTATTGGTTCTATATTTATTCCTGACCATCCAAGATCATAAAAAGCTTTGGTTACTGAACAAAAACTTGGATGTAAAGCTCCTACATCAATATAAAACCCATTTCTTTTATGTTTAAATACTCTATTGAGTAAAACATCTTCAAAATTCTGGGCATATGAAATAAATGTCATTTTTACTAACTTCGCTCCTATGAGTGTTAAAAATTTAATCTAGTGAGGATAATTTTGGCTAGTTCGTCTAATTAGACAATACTAATTAAGTTTTTTTGGGCTATTTGTCTAGCGATCGCCATTACCCTCTTGTTTCTTAATCTGCTCTAATACAACTTTGTAATCTTGCCTTTCAGGGTGCAACTTCACCAGCTTCTCCAAAGGTTCCATCGCACCCTTAGCATCCTTCAATTGCAACCGCACTATAGACAGTTTCTCTAAAGCTAGTTGGTTTTCTGGTTCCCGTTGTAAAACCAGCTCGTAGCCCCGCGCCTGTTGCTGTAATACTGACTCCGCAGAAGCAGACGCATTTGCTGGCTTAGGTTGACTAGCCTGTTGTATTGCCGGAATTACAGCAAACACCGTAGAACCAAAAAACAAGAACATCGATACTATCGTGACAATCTTTTGTCGCCGCTGAATCTGCTTTTTGCGGGTAATTAGGTATTCTGCCTCCGAACTAGCCATGCCTCACATACTTGCTGCGGTAAATACTTAGGTATGAGCAAGCCTCCTGTTATGAGGATGCCCATCTGCTCAACAGAAACTAACATTTTCGCTACAAATTTTTTACACAAAATTCAAATGCTGACTCTGAGGACGAGAGAACTTTATGGTGAGCTTATGCTGTACCGGCAATTTTGCCATGCGTAGTTTACCGCCGTAGGCATCGCTCCTATCATTCAAAGCAAAATTCTCCAAGTCTTATTCACCGGGCGAAAAATTAAGATTATATAAAGATTTGCGATTATTCTGCCTAATGCCAGATGTTTGCGATATTGTAAATAACGTTTAAATAAACAAAGACAGTAGATATTTCTACTCAATTGCAAATTTCCCTGTCAGCCAAAAACTTTCAAACTAGCCCGTGTCCTATACTTCTTCAACAAGCACACATATTTTTCGTGACTCAAACAAATAAAATTTTGCCAGTCGTCCTCAGTCACACTACATAGTGCAACCTCCCAAACGACTAATTATTTTGCTCGGCGTCCACAATAGATATCTGACAAAAGGTACTGTTGCACTCTAGTGGTTAAAGGTTACAAGGAAAAAGAAGACGGCGAAAGGTCAAAGGGAAAAGGGGAAACAGAAGCATCCTTTACCCCTTCATCCCTTAACTCTTCCCTCTGAACCTATGCCCAGGTTCTGCAAAAAGTTTAAGGACTGCTTGGTGAATTTAGAGCTTTGTGGTGGTAATTACCGTACAAAACCTGATTTACCAGTAATTTAGTAGAGTTTGTTATGGTATAGTTAAAAAGTTAAGACTAGCTTTACCAAAATTACACCACTCTACGATCCGGCAACAATTGCAGAATGGAAAGCAGTTTTAATTAAGTATTTACCAACAAAATCTGAATTGAATCGAGGTTATGACTCAGCAAGTGATTCACCCAATGGTGAAATTGCAGCGCAACGTGCAATCACTCATAGAATCGAACATTATCAAGCCAAGCGATAGCATCTGGAAAATCGCTTTGCTCTACGGTAATGAATGGCAGCACTGGAAACAGGAACTGCAAGACTTTGGCTTTAGTATGCAAGACCCAGTTAGTGAATTGCTAGCTGTGGAAACTTGGGATGAAGAATAGGGAATAATATCATGTCCACCAGATTACCCATAATAAAAGAACCCCACCCCCAACCCCTCCCCGCTTGCGGGGAGGGGAGACAAAGCATAGCTTTGGCGGGGTGGGGTTCTTTGGGTTTAATAAGCAATCAAGCGGACATGATATAACGAACTGTGCGACTTTCTTTCAAACCTAACCCCCCAACCTCTTACCTACTAGCGTTGCTACGGTGTATACACGAGCCTTTGGTGAGGCTATTTAAGATTTATCGCACAGCCCCTGAGATACCTCACCCTGGTTTTGCTATGCAAAACCTGTCCCTCTCCTTATTAAGGAGAGGGATGTCCGAGAGGATAGGGTGAGGTTTTTGTTTTGGGTAATTCGATGACTTGTGTGTATACCGTAGACTAGCGTTGGGGAATAAGAATTAAAGCCTCTTTCCCTGTGGGGAGAGGAATGGAAGCGGGGTTCCAAAAATAAGTTGCACATCGCGTGGAATAGTGATTTTCAATATTCCCCACTCTCTAAACTTGGCAAGCAGCTAACGCCGCAGCTAATTCCTTTGCAGTTTGATAGCGATCGCGTGGCAATGGTTCTGTAACGCGATCAATCACATCTCTTAATTGGGAACTAATAGTGGGAACTTTTGCCACATCAAACCTGAAGTTTCGCCCTCGTTGGCGGTAATACTTGAAAGGGTTTTCGCCTGTGAGCAGAAAAATCACCGTTGGCCCAATTGCATACAAATCAGATTGAGTCAAAGGTTGTCCTCGTTCTTGTTCAGGAGCGCAATAACCTTCTGCACCAATCCGAGTACCTGGCGCTGTGCCAATTTCCTTAACAGCGCCAAAATCTAGCACCACTATACGATTTAGTGAACTTCGCACCATCAGGTTAGCGGGTTTAATATCGCGGTGAATCAGTGGAGGGCTTTGACTATGAAGATATTCTAAGATATCGCAGGTTTGGATCATCCAAGCGATCGCTTGGTTTGGCGTAACTGGCCCAGTAGTATAGACACGTCTCTCTAAATCCTGTCCATGAATTAGTTCCATTGCCAAGTATTTTTTTCCGTCTTCTACAAAGAAGTCGTAATACTTGGGAATTCCTGGATGGTTAAGGGATTTGAGAGTATACGCCTCCCGCTCAAATAATTCTTGAGCTTTGGCAATTTTTACCATATCAGCATTCATTTGCTTCAACACCAGCAATTGTGGCATACCCGCAACTTGACCAGCCGCATCCCAAGCGAGATAAGTAGTACCCATACCTCCTTGTCCGAGAGTTCGCAACACCTGATAATGGCGAATTTTCTCTTGTACTGAGAGAGGTTGGCCGCAGTGGATGCAAAACAGATTGTTCGGGGAGTTGCCTTCATGGGTGCAAGTGGATGTACCTTGGGCTGAGTGGAATGTTGCAACGGCGTTTTCTTCTGTTTCTTGCATTTGTTGCGATCGCACACCAGTTTCCAGTACTGTTACATCCTGAATTTGGAATTGTAGTATTGGGCCTCCCTGTGCCAGTTGCAACAGGGAATTATCTGGTAAAAGACTCTGAATCACAAGGACACCGTTGAGAAAAGTCCCATTAGTACCCTGACTAATCAGCCGCCAACCACCGCCATTGTCGGCAGAATCTACTTGTCTCAGTTCTAGATGATGCCGCGAAACTAAACTATCAGTTAAAACAACATGATTATCTGCCGCTCGACCAATCCGAATTATGGAAGAGTTCTCAAAGCACCACTGCTGGAGGGGCGTTTTCTGTTGCGGTTCTAACAGAGTCAGACTAACCACAATACAACCTAAAAGCTAAGAGGGAGTGGGGAGTGGGGACTTGTACTGAGCGACTTGCCTTGAGCGAAGTCGAAAGGAGCCGAAGTAGTGGGGAGTAGGGATTAGGAAAATTATTCCCCATGCCCCATTCGCCACTCTCCATTTTTTTCAACTTTCCAAATTTGGGCGTACTTTTGCCCGAACAAGTATACCAGTAATGTTGTCATGACCATTGTGTTGGTTCGCCAACTCAATTAAGTCTGTAACACCCCGTTCTAAGTTAGCGCCAGAACTAAGTAAGGGTTCTAAGTGAGTCTGCCAATGGGTTTCTATTAAATCATTATCTGATAGACCGTCCGATGCCAACAGCAGAAGAGTATCTTCATTGATCTCGAAAAAGCCCACATCGGGATTAATTGAGTTTTCGTCACGAGGCCCCAAAGCTTGGGTGAGTTGGTAGGCATCCGGGCGGGCATAAGCTATGCTTGCTTCCAATCCGCGCGTAATTTCCCGTTGCCCAACTTCGTGATCTACTGTGACTTGTTCTAGTCCCCGCTTGCGCGTCAGGCGATAGAGACGGCTATCTCCCACATGAGCAACTGCTGCTTGAGTGTCTTGAATTAAGAGCATTACCAGAGTTGTACCCATGCGCCCAACTCCAGAACGGGCATCTTGTTGGTTGAGCTTGTAAATCGCCTCATTAGCTAAAAACAATGCCTCACGAATGCTATCTTCTGTTGGCAGTTGGTTGGTAATCCAGTGTTCTTGAAAGTATTGCCGTAGGGTGTTGACTCCTAACTCACTGGCTATTTCACCGCCAGCGTGTCCACCCATACCATCACAGAGAATATATAAACCATGCCCTTGCAGGACTCGACTTTTGGGCAACTCCAACTTATGAATTTTAGTTTCAATGCCAAAGTAGTCTTCATTATGATGACGTTGACGCCCCACATCTGTGCGTCCTGCATCTTCTAAACTACTTAACTGCATCGCCAGCACAACCGTTGGCATATCATCAGTTTTGCTAATGATATCTTCTGGCTCATCTGATTGCGGGATAATGGACACAGCAGTATTTTTCTCCTTTATTGGGGGTAAAGTTGCGGTTTTTAGTTCTTCCAGTTCAAGAGATATTTCCTCCAAACGCGATCGCAACTGTGCGATCGTCTGAATCTTACCTACCTCTAAATCCCCCAACATCTGGACTACAGGGCCAAATTGAGTGCGTTGAGACTGCCTAAATAGTGCTTGCCAAACCCGCCCCAAAGCTTGAATGGTTAACGGTTGCTCTGGAATACCAGATATTTGGGCTTCGGCATCTTCTAGCGACTCGGTGACAGGCTCAGAATTCGATGATTCCACGTACAACCTTTGTAGCGCCAGTGTTTGGTCTTCATCCAATCGCAAATTTGACAAATCTAAAAGGCTTTGACGACAACCTACTGGTTCCAATAATGCCCAAAGTTGGGTCATTTTATAACACCAGTGTAAAATTTTGAACGAACTCGTTGTTTCTTCTTGCCATAAATCGAGTAAAGGCTGCCAATGTGAGCGGTCTTCGATTATGACTACCTGTATATCCCCCTCCTGCCATGCATCGTGAATCGGCGGTATCCCCGGCTGACCTTGGCATTGTAAGGCAATATAAAGTTTAGCAAGGTGAGGAATTCCATTTGCTTCCACTGATGGCGTTAGCAAATCTGATTGCTGACTTGTTAGTATTGCCTCAATTGGTGATATTTGATACGGTTGGCAGTCTAGAACTCTTCCACCTACATCAGTAATGTTGGCAGTTTCCGTTTGGGCAGGTAGCGGATCTAACAATTGATAGCGCTCTTGGGAGTCTAAATAGGAGCCTAATGTAATCTCAGAACTAGCAGATAGAGGAGATGATGAGAATATTGCTCCCTCATCACCCTCTACTTTTACATCTCCTTCATCTTTCTCTACTCCCAAAGCTTTCGCAGTCGTTTCCTTAGCAATAATTGCCCAAAACACTGTTCCACATTCCGTGCCACAGTTATGACAACGTAGTGCATTCACAGGTACATCATCGGTACTGCATTCAGGACAGACCTTGTGAGTCAGGGACGTGCCACAGCTTTGACAGAATTTATTGCTATTGGGGTTTTCAAATTTACACTGAGGGCAAATCAGCATAGTGGAAGTTCCTTTATTCCCGTTCCAAGGTGCTTCTAGCCACTAAGATCCAAGGTGCCACAATTGGCTGTCCCTGACTACAGTAGACCTATAAGAAATTGTAGTTTATCAATGAATTTTGGTGGCAGTATTAATTGTGACGCATATTAGATGAATATTTAATATATTGGCAGGTAATTGCTTATAAATGGGGAATGGGGAGTGCGGAGTGGGGGAAAATGAGGGAGAAATCAATTCAACGGGCTCCGCCAAGGCATTCATCAAATCAATATCAAAACCTTCTAAGTTCCTGCTAGCCCTTTGGATTTCAAAAGGGATAAACGTAGGGTCTGTGGCAACCTTGAGAAGTTTAGCATCTGGGTTAGTAGTGGGATAGAAATTTTTACAGGCAATAATCAGTAGCAGACAGCCTAAGCTTAGAATTAGCTGGTGCCACTTGAGGTTAATTAATTTCACTGTAGTAATTCCATTCTATCAGTCAATATTCATGATACTTGTCATCATGTTATAAGGAAGAATACATCCCTCAGCAGCCAGAATCCACCATGAATTCTGGGCGACTAACGAAAGTTTAATACCCCACTCTCTTGAAAAGTGATGCTCCTGCGGACGCTCGTTCCGACGCTACGCTAACAGATTGAAGGCTTCCTCCGATCTGACTTTTCGCTAATTGCCTTCTTGTGTGTTCTGTATTTTGACTTCCAATTTTGAACTTCTTATGGCTGCCACTACCCCTGCTTACCGAATTGCTGATTTGTTTGCCGAACGAGCTAGAAACATCGCACCACCAACCTATAGTACAGAGTTAACCAAAATCGCCACTGTCAGCTTTACCTACGGTCTAGCTGACCCAATTCTCTTTCCTCACACTCACTTGGCTGCTGCAAGTGCTGCTGTGCTGGCAGAAGAGGCCCCCCTCGCTCTCAATTACGGCCCACCTTCATCTCAACTATACGAGCAAATTATCCTCCGCTTGCAGGCTAAAGGAATCGCTACCGATCGCGATCGCATGATCATTGGCTATGGTTCTAGTCAGATTTTGGGCTTGCTACCAGATGTGTTTGTCGAACCTGGAGATGTGGTGATTGTGGAAGGGCCAACCTTCCTGGGAGTAGTTGCTAGATTTGTCCACGCTGGCGCACGCATAATTACCATTCCTGTGGATGAGTTGGGGATGGATGTAGATGCCCTAGAAGTAACATTGAGCAACTTGAAGAAGCAGGGCATCCGACCCCGGTTTATTTACACCATCCCCACCTTTCAGAATCCCACAGGCACTACTATGCCGTTATTTCGCCGTCAAAAACTGGTAGCATTAGCGGCTGAATATGGCGTGGTGGTGGTGGAAGACGATGCTTATAGTGATTTGCGCTTCCAAGGTGAAACTGTGCCCCCCCTGGCAACCCTCGACAAGGAGGGGTGGGTATTATATGTAAGTACCTTCTCGAAAATTATTGCGCCTGGTATCAGGTTGGGATGGGCTTGTGGCGATCCAGCAATTATTGAGCGGCTGGCAATGTTCAAAAGTGAGGGGACTGTGGGGCCATTTGTCAGTCATGTGGTCGCCCGCTATTGTGCCACAGGCAAACTAGATAATCACATTCAGGAGTTAATTGCCTGCTACAAGCATAAGTGCAATTTGTTGTTAGAAGTGATCGCTCAAGAGTTTCCCAGTGATGTAGTTGCTTTGCGTCCCGATGGCGGCTTCTTCGTTTGGTGTAAATTGCCCTCAAACATTAGCGCCAAAGCACTTCTAATGGCTGCCAGTGAACACGGTGTCAGTTTTCTGCCAGGGACTCGCTGCTACACCAATGGACAGGGAGATGATGCTATCAGGTTAGCTTTTAGCTTTCAGCCAACACAGAAGATTGTTGAGGGAATCGCTACATTAGGGGCAGTGTTGCGCGGATGGCGGTAATTCATAATTCGTATCTCGTTCCCAGTCTCAGACTGGGAATGCTCTTTGGGAGGCTCCCGGCTCCCGTCTCAGTGGCAGCAACCCAATGAAAACCAGAACTGGGAAACGAAATTTTGGTTTTCAATAAATTTTGTCAATATTTAAAAAATTTGTTCTAATCGTTGAAAATCGCGCTGCACTTCATACCAGAGACTTTTATTATGGGGGTCTGTCTTCAGAGCTTTTTTGAGATAAATTCTGGCTTTGAGTAGCTGGTTTTGGGAAATTAGCGCCCGTCCCCAAATTTGATAGGCGATGGCTAGCCATTGGCGAACTTCTGCATCTGTTGACATACGATCTGCTAACGCTTCCGCTAGGGCGATCGCTTGCGGAAATCGTCTTTCTTGCAAAAATCGCTGCAATTGATCATAAGTCTTCCACTTCAGCCGTTCTTCTATTTCCAACACATTAGGCGGCTTTGGTTTCCCTGGTTCTTGGCTTATCACCGTTGTTACTGGTGTTTTCTGCCTATGCATTGCCTTAGCGTCATCACGCCCACCAGATGTTGACACCTGAGTTGAATGTGCCACAGCCTCCTCTGGCAGTACCACCGTCAGCAGGAGTTTGTACGCCTCTGTCAACGCAATAAATTTATCTTTGGCTTTGTTGTTATCTGGGTTGATATCGGGATGATATTGCTGGGCTAGTCGTCGGTAAGACGCTTTGATTTCAGCAAAAGAAGCTCCCGATCTCAAACCTAGTAAACGGTAGCAATCTCCCAGATCCATCTTGAGCTATGAGCTATCGAATATCCAGTTTGGGGCTATCAGCTATTAACTTAAAGCCTGAACTATTAATAATAAGGGTTAATTTGCTATTTTTAAGTTCAATGTTGACAGTTTGTTTAAAGAAGGGGAGTGAGGAGTGGGGAATTAGGGAGTTAGGAATTAGGAGTTAGGAGTTAGGAGTTTTTACTCTCCCCCTGCTCCCTGCCCCCTGCTCCCTGCCCCCTGCTCCCCCTGCCCCCTGCCTTCCTACTCCCCTGTTACTATCGAGGTTCGTTCTTCAATCACACGGTCAATTAAACCGTATTGTTTTGCTTCTTCGGCAGACATGAAAAAGTCGCGATCCATATCTTTTTCAATCTTTTCTATCGTCTGACCGGTTTTATCAGCATAAATCCCATTGAGTTCGTGACGAATCCGCAGAATTTCTCTAGCTTCAATTTCGATATCGCTTGCTTGTCCACGAGTGCCACCTGAAGGCTGGTGAATCATAATCCGTGAGTGAGGCAATGCTAGCCGTTTGCCTTTGGTGCCAGCAGCCAGCAGGAAAGACCCCATTGAAGCTGCTAAACCGACGCAAATAGTCACTACATCTGATTTTATATGTTGCATGGTATCAAAAATAGCCATGCCAGATGTAACCATCCCACCAGGCGAATTGATGTATATATAAATATCTTTACCTGGATCATCTGAGTCCAGATACAGCATTACAGCAATAATCTGATTGGCAATTTCATCGTCAATATCTCGCCCCAAGAATATAATCCGTTCCCGGTAAAGGCGATCGTAGATGCTAATCCAATCTGTATATTGTCCTCCGGGCATCCGGTAAGGAACTTTAGGAACGCCTATAGGCATAATTTACTCCGTTCTTAATAATTTGCGGACGATAGGAGAGTTAGGAGTACAGACGCGATTAATCGCGTCTGTACAGGAGTGAGGAGTTTTCAATAACTCATAAATCATGACTCATAACTCCTAACTAAATTAAAGGACACCGGCTGGGAGTGGGGGATTTGCGAGTTCTTCTTTCTCAAAAACTCGGTCAATAAGCCCGTATTCCTTCGCTTCGTAAGGTGTTAGATATAACAGCCGATCCATGTCTTTAATAATTTTTTCTGGAGGCTGTCCGGTGGTGCGATGTAAGATATCAACTAACGCCCCTTTATTTACCAAAACTTCCCTGGCGCGAATTTGAATATCCGTTGCTTGACCTTGGGCGTAGCTCTTGGGCTGATGCAGGATAATCGAGGAGTGAGGCAAACTAGCACGGCAACCTTTTGTACCAGCACTGAGTAGCATCGCTGCCATACCCATTGCGGAACCGACGCAGATGGTGTGGATAGGAGGTTTGATATATTTCATGGTGTCAAAGATGGCGAAGGCTTCGGTTTCAAAGCCAATGGGTTCGCCACTGTAACCGGAAGTGCCAGTGGAATTGATATAGATTTTAATCGGTTTTTCGGGGTCGTCGGACTGCAAAAATAGCAACTCAGCCACGATTAATTCCGTGACAGCAGGCACCAGAGGCATCCCAATATAGACTATTCGCTCCTTCAATAAGAGGGAAGGTAAATCTGGCGGTGGTGTCCGGTAAGAGCTATCGCCGTAATATGGGGCTTGAACAGCCTTAATTGGGGAAATGTCCATAGCAACTGATCGCCTGAAACTATGCCGTTAACTGTAATACATCCTAGCGCGATGCCAGCCTTCCTTAAGGTGCGGATTTCTCCCTAATGCTGAAGGTGGCTTCGCATCTGCCAATGCTTGGCTTCTAAGATATTCTGATTATATTAGTGTATTTGTGTTAGATAGGTTTTCCGTAGAGCTAAAGTACTGCTTTGAAGTTATTTTTAAAATGTATATCCTGAATAGGGACTTTGAGTTATGAAGGTTAATTTGCAGCCTGCCTTGAATGATGGTAATTTGGACGCAAATCAACTGAACAGTCAACGTCAGTTGGGAATTTCGATTTCGGCAATCGCAGAAAATCAAGACCGCCATGTACCCCTGAATTTATGCTTAATTCTCGATCATAGTGGCTCAATGAACGGGCGATCGCTAGAAACGGTCAAAAAAGCAGCGAATCGTTTGGTAGATAGACTTAACCCTGGCGATCGCCTCAGTGTTGTAGTTTTTGATCACCGTGCCAAAGTCTTAGTACCCAGTCAAACTGTCGAAGATCCAGAGAAAATTAAACAGCAAATTAATCGCCTAGCCGCCGATGGTGGAACTGCGATTGATGAAGGACTGCGCTTAGGCATTGAGGAGTTGGCAAAGGGCAAAAAAGATACTGTTTCCCAAGCTTTTTTATTAACCGACGGTGAAAATGAACACGGTGATAACGATCGCTGTTTGAAATTCGCCCAATTGGCTGCTAGCTACAATTTGACTTTGAACACTTTGGGATTTGGTGACAATTGGAATCAAGATGTTTTAGAAAAAATTGCTGATGCTGGTTTAGGTACTTTATCTTATATTCAAAAACCCGAACAGGCAGTGGAAGAGTTTAATCGCCTGTTTAGCCGGATTGAAACCGTGGGATTGACTAATGCTTATCTGTTATTCTCCCTGATGCCCAATGTCCGGCTAGCAGAACTTAAACCTATTGCCCAAGTTTCCCCAGACACAATTGAGTTACCACTGCAACAAGAAGCTGATGGACGTTTCGCCGTGCGGTTGGGAGATTTAATGAAAGATGCAGAACGGGTAATCTTAGCTAATATTTATTTGGGACAATTGCCAACAGGTGAACAAGCGATCGCTAATATGCAAGTCCGCTACGATGATCCAGCCGCCAACAAGGTAGGTTTAGTTACACCAAATATCCTTGTTTATGCCCATGTAGTGAAAAATTACCAAGCAGATCCGAATCCCCAGGTGCAACACTCTATTTTAGCATTAGCTAAGTATCGCCAAACCCAGCTAGCCGAGACGAAATTACAACAGGGCGATCGCTCTGGTGCAGCGACAATGTTACAAACGGCTGCTAAAACTGCGCTGCAAATGGGAGATACTGGGGCGGCGACAGTGTTGCAAACTTCTGCCACCCAGCTACAATCTGGTGGAGATTTATCCGAAAGCGATCGCAAGAAAACTAGAATGGTCTCCAAAACAGTTTTGCAAGATACCCCTCCGCAGTAAACTCAGGTTTAGATGAAAGTTAAATTGCTATCGGCGTTAAATGACAATAATGTTGATGTGGCTCAAACAAGTAGCCAACGTCAACTAGCAATGACGATTTTTGCTATCGCTGGTGAGCTTGACCAAAATCTGCCCCTTAACCTCTGCTTGATTCTGGATAGAAGTGGTTCTATGCATGGACAACCGATTAAAACGGTGATTCAGGCAGTGGAAGGATTAATCGATCGGTTGAAAGTTGGCGATCGCATCTCAGTTGTGGCTTTTTCCGGCACTGCGGAAGTCATTATCCCTAACCAAGCGATCGAAGACCCCGAAAGCATCAAATCTCAAATAAAAAGCAAACTCAGCGCTAGCGGCGGCACTGCGATCGCAGAGGGTTTGGAACTGGGAATTACAGAATTGATGAAGGGCACAAGAGGCGCTGTTTCCCAGGCGTTTCTGCTTACAGATGGGCATGGTGAAAGCGGTTTGCGAATTTGGAAGTGGGATATTGGGCGAGATGACAACAAACGCTGTCTTCAACTGGCGCAAAAAGCTGCCAAACTGAACCTAACTATCAATACTTTCGGATTTGGTAATAGCTGGAATCAGGATTTACTGGAAAAAATTGCCGATGTCGGTGGTGGGACTTTAGCGCATATTGAACGCCCTGAACAAGCTGTGGATCAATTTAGCCGACTATTTGGACGGATTCAGTCTATTGGGTTAACTAATGCCTACTTGCTGTTATCTCTAGTGCCTAATGTCCGACTAGCAGAACTTAAACCCATTGCCCAAGTTGCGCCAGACACAATCGAGTTACCAGTGGAACCCGAAGCTGATGGTAGCTTTGCTGTACGTTTGGGAGATTTGATGCAGGATGTAGAACGGGTAGTTTTGGCTAACATTTATCTGGGACAATTGTCAGAAGGTAAACAAGCGATCGGGCATCTGCAAATCCGTTATGATGACCCGTTGGTTAACGAACAAGGCTTACTTTCGCCCCTCGTGCCAGTGTATGCAGATGTGGTGCGGGCGTATCAACCGGCTTCTAATCCGCAGGTACAACAATCAATTTTAGCATTAGCGAAGTATCGGCAAACCCAGTTAGCTGAGGCGAAATTGCTACAAGGCGATCGCGCTGGGGCAGCTACAATGTTGCAAACGGCTGCAAAAACAGCTTTACAAATCGGAGATAAAGGTGCAGCGACAGTGTTGCAAACTTCCGCCACTCGCCTGCAAGCTGGAGAAGAACTTTCCGAAGCAGACCTGAAGAAAACTAGGATTGTATCAAAAACCGTTTTACAGCAATAGTAAAAATTGACTTTGTTTGGAGGTGCAGAATGTCAGCAATAACCTCTATTCTTGATAGATTGCAATCCTTTCAGAACAGAGTGGTTATATAGGGTGTCTTGAATATTGGAGTGTTTACGGCGGTTATAATCCAGATTATCCTCCAAGATTAAGTTTTGAGAATATCCAGGAACTTACTCAAAATTATCCGTTTCATTTACCATTAGAACTTTGTGAACTATACCAAAGGGGTAATAGTTGTTTGCCTATTGGTGTCAACCCCAACAAAAATTGGGATTCCTTCGACAGTTATTTTCAATTTGAATTTCCATTGGAAGATGACGTTTTTTTTCCGTTAGGAGAAGCAATTAATACATATCGCTCTCTAGGCTCTTGGTTAAAGAAGGACGAACACAAATTACAGTTATCAATAAAGAAAAATAATAGCCAGCAAAAAGTTTTAGCTTCTCTTCTCAATAGCAAAAATTTTTCTTCACGCTTGTTTCCCATTTCTAGCACGGAGAAGGGCTTATACGTTGTAGTTGGTAATGAAAAACAACAGGAAACATCATCAATACTCTTTTTATCGGAAGATTTAGTAATTTCTATGAAATGGTCAAGCCTTACTTGCATGATCCTAGGAATGGCAGAAGTCATGGAAAGAAAGATGCAGTCTCCAAAGCCTAATGGGTATGAAATCGAAGCTATTTGGCACAAGTATGCTGTCGCAGAGAGTAGTAATCCCTGACGGAGCAACACTTTCATAGCGGTTAGGTAGTTCAATGATGCGATCATCAAAGTAGGACGATCCAAAAATTAAGGCTTCTGCCACTAAAATAGAAAAATCATTCAATAGTGAAATACTTATGGGTAATGAAGTTGAACTACTTGAACACTGGCGAGAACTCACACCCGAAAAGCAACAAAAAGTTTTGGAGTTTGTTGAACTACTTAAATCTGAATCAGAAACAATACCCCCCGAATCTGATTTTGTACCACAAACACCCTTAGCCAAAAAATTATGGTCAATCCGACAAAGAGCGATCGCTTCTGGATTGCAACTTCTAAACGTTGACGAAATTGAACTTGAACTTGCTGCACGTCGCGGTGGATTCCGTGAGTCGTAAGAAGACGTACATAGACTCTGGTGTACTGATCACCGCTTTCTGTGGCATTCAGTCAGTCAGCATCAGAGCGAATCAAATTCTTAACGATGAAAATCGGGAATTTGCCTCAAGTCGCTTCGTTCAGTTAGAAGTCTTGCCTAAAGCAACTTTTAACAAGCAACAAGACGAAGCGGAATTTTACGAAACATTTTTTAGTGCTGTCATCCACTGGGCAACTGACTTAGAGCAAATTATACAGAATGCTTCTCAAATTGCCTGTACTTACGGTTTAGCTGCGATGGATGCACTTCATGTGGCGGCTGCTCTGCAAATTAAAGCTGATCAACTGATCACCACTGAAAAGCCAACCAAACCAATGCACCGAGTAACGGAAATTCAGATTATTTCAATATAAAGCAACAGTTTCATAGCGGTTAGGTAGTTTGATGATGCGATCGCTCAAGTAGGACGATGCAAAAATTAAGCAGAAATAATTAACTACAAATAAACGATACACCAAAATAAATGCGTGAATTACTTAAATAAATAAGTAAATAAGCCAATTTAGGAAGTCAAACCTCATTCGACTTGCGGAAAACACCAAAATGAGTAAGTAAAATGCCAATTTAGGAAGTCAAACCTGATTTTGCTTAAGTCAAAGCTCATATTGCTTGCGGAAAACACCGAAATGAGTAAGTAAACTGGGGTTTGAATAAGTCAAAGCTCATATTCATTGCGGAAAACACCAAAATGAGTAAGCAAACTGGGGCTTGAGTAAGTCAAAGCTCATTTTGCTTAAGTCAAATGGCATTTTGCTTGTTAAATATAAAGTTTTGATAAAGCAATCTGCCTTTTTGCTGATTAAATATAAATTTAAGTTAATAGGACTTACTTACGCATTGACAGAAAAGACCAAATATGAATGGTTTAAAAAACCACATCTGTCGTAAGGGAACAGCATTGCTGTGCCCCTACAGCGCGGGTCTATTTATCATCAAAAAATGATTAATAAAACCCTGAAACGACGTAATTACGTTGATGCACAACATAATTTTTTTGTACAGTGCGTAAGTCCTAGTTAATTGCATCAAAGGCCGTTTTACAGGAATAGTAAAAATTCAGCCTTGCTGATTAACGGTATAAAAGTTTCGTGCCAAGGCGCAAAGCGAGAAAAAATATTTGATTCCTCAATTGAGCAACAAAGTAAGAAAGTCAACTACCTCACAACACTTTTGCTCAGTTGTGATTTTTTCTCTTGGGGCATAATGAACGAAGCTGAAACCCTCGCCGAACTTATTGATTAACAACCACCGAAGAGTTTGACTTATGCTGATCCAGAAGATTGTCCAAGAATTGCAAGACATCCCTGAAGACAAACTAGCAGAACTTTATGACCTAATTCACTACTTTCGACTAGGTTTAAGTCAAGAACGTACACAACCCCGCACCCCTGGTTTATTGAAAGGACAACTCAGCGATGCTTTCTTTGAACCACTACCAGAAGAGGAACTCCAGCAATGGGAATGAGCTACCTCTGTTACTTACGCTTTACTTCATGTGGACGGCTAAAAAGTTTTTAGCCGTCCACATAAAATAATTCTTTGTGAAGCTAACAGAAATTATTGAGTTGTATTTAGATGCGCGTGTTTTTAAGTAAAACTCTCTATCTACCTGTTTTTTACCTGAGTCCTTACAAAGTATTAACAGTGGGTACAGCTAATGAGCCGAGAACTTTTTGCATCGTCAATGTTGCTCTTAAATATGCTTGTTGCTTCCCTTGGTCAGAATATAATAATCTTGCTTTTTGATAATCTGTAATTGCTGCTTGATTATTGCCTAATTTAATGTGCAGATTTCCCCGATTGAAATAAGCATCAGCTTGTCCATTATTCATGGCAATTGCTTTATTGAAGTTCTCCATTGCTTGTTTATTGTGTCCAAGTTTGTAGTAGGCAATACCTCTGTTTGCATAACCAATGCCATCTTCAGGATAAAGTTTAATTGCCTGAGTATAATTTTCAATTGCTTTTGGGTAATTTCTTAAAGCCTCATAAGCTTTTCCTTGCTGATTATAGATATAAGGGAAAGAAGGATTATACTTTTTGGCTATGGTGTAGTCTTCAATAGCTCCTTTATAATCTTTAAGTTGGCTGCGAAGATCAGCACGATATAAGTAGACTATTTGATGATTTTTATCGAGTTTAATGGCTTGATCAAAATGTTTCAATGCCTCTGTATAATTTTGTTTATGCAGTTTATCCAGCCCTTGGTTAACGAAGGTTTCAACTTTACTAGCTTGGGGTGAGGGTGGTGAAATTATAGAAGGTTTAGTGGTTGTACTTCTTGGAGAAGAATGATGAGGCGAGGAGTGATGATGTTGAGCGAAAGCAGGTGTTATCTGGACATTGAGAAGCAAACCACTTATTAGGCTTGATAGTCCCGATGTGGCAATCGCTTTTAACGGACGGCGCATAGTTTTAATTTATAATTTGATGACTTGATTGGGTAAAAAATTGCTGTGGCTTAATCTTGTGGCAAAACATAGTCCAACTCAGGTAAGCGGCTACTAAATTGAGGGCAGTTATTAACAACAGCTGATTTAATTGCCACATCAGCAAATCTACTAATGCCGCTTGTACCTAACTTATTAATTACTCTTGCCGGAAACATGGAATTACTAGCAGCTTCCACACTTGCTTTGATAATTTCGTATGGTTGTCCCAATTTCAATTTAGTGCAAGTTGTATTAGATAGAGCTATGAGTCTGCCAGTAGGGGCGGAAGAGAGAAAATGATAGTGCTTCTTTGCTAGTCCTTCTCGAAACCAATCAGACTCTATCTCTAGTTGCTTGAGATACTGCTGGAATGGTAGTGGATAGTCAGTGTCATCAGCTTGTACTGGTAAATGGAAAGGCAGTGCTAAAGCGGCTCCTAATACTACTGCAACGAACTTTTTGAACATAGATTGTTTTTACCCTGTGATATTCAAAACTAAACTGAACAATGATCTAATCTGCAAAAGTCTGCATACTTTTTGCTGTCACAACCAGCCTCTATCTATAGGTGTATAGAGGCACTATCAATAACCTAGTGCCTGATTCTTACTATCTATAGAGGCGGTGCTGGAAGCGGCTTTGCTGGAGCTTCCCAACCTGAGTTTCCACCCTGCCCGACTTCAAACTGATTCATCATGTCGTGGTCTTCGTGAACCGTATTGTGGCAGTGTGTCATGTACTTACCAGTATTCGGGCCAAACTTGCCAATTACTCGTACTGACTCGTTTTCCCCAACATAAAACACATCCTTCCAACCACGCTCATAGAGGAATGGCGGTTTACCATTACGGTCAAGAATTTGGCAATCAATTAGGTGGATATGGATAGGATGAAACCAACCACCTGCGTTGTTATACAATCTCCAAATTTCTACATCGCCTAATTGAGGATTAGCATCAATTCGGTTAATGTCCCAGACTTTGCCATTGATAACCCACAGACCATTAGTGCGCTCATATCTGAATTCTCTGGTTCGCACTGCTGAAGATTCTGGAATAGGTTGAACTGTACGCAGTGTGGCAGGGATAGAACTATCGTCGGTTGCTGCACTCACAACATCAAAGCGCATGATTTGATTTGTGCCGTCGTAATTATCGTTGTTAGGAAGTCCGAGATTTTGCAGCACTATTTTAGTACCGACGGCGTACTTGGAAAAGTCAATAATGAATTCGTAGCGTTCTGCCATCCCTAGCCGGAAATTTTTGACCGTAGCTGGCGCACTTCTCAATCCAGCATCAGTGCCAATCATGATAAAATCAGCGCCATTGCTTAGGGCTAGCTTGTAAGAGCGCGAAATTGAACCATTCAAGACTCGGAAACGATACTTACGAGCGGCTACCTCCATCCTCGGCCACGGCGCACCATTCACCAGGATCACATCACCATATTGGCCTTTTTCGCCTTGGTCATCAAACACCAATTTGCCAGTATTATTAAACTGCTTATCCTGGATAATCAGTGGTACATCATACTGATCTTTGGGTAAGGGTAGTCCAAGTTCAAATTCATCTTGAACAATGTACATACCTGCCAAACCCATAAAAACATTGCGTGCAGTATTATGGATTGCGTGGTCGTGATACCATAACGTAGCAGCGCGGTTGTTTGGAAAGACGTAATCTTTGTAGTAACCAGGTGGAGTCAAATCTTCAGCATAGCCGTCGTATTGCGGTAGTGATGCCATGCCATGTAGGTGAACTGATGTCGGTACACCCACACTATTATTGATAAAGCGAACAATTGATTGTCGGCCTTGACGTTGCTTAATTGTGGGACCTGGAGTGATACCATTATACGCCCAGACTTCCGTTGTTAACCCAGGCAAAATATTAACCTGAGCTTTCTTCATCGTAATTTCATAGTAATCTGTGGTCGCATCACTCCGGACTGGGTTAAGTACTGGCGGGATGCGAAATTTCGCTTGAAAAAAAGCTGGCTGAGGACTGCCAGCAGTAGCAGCTTGGGTGCGATGTTGAAAAGCTATGGGAAGCAATAAGGAACCGCCTGTAAGTGCTCCTAGCTTCAGGGCTGATCGTCTAGTTATGTTTTTCATTTTAATTTTTATCTTGTCTGTTGATAGACAGCAAACTTTACCTAAAACATTTCACTAATAAGAAATTTTTAAGAACTTTACAAAACTTATTAGTTTGTATAGGTAATCTAACATGGTTATTGGGCATATAACCACGTATAAATTATGTTCTTGTGAGTCATTTTAAGTTTGTGACACCCGGTTAAATAAGCTGAAAGTCTTTCTATATATAGATTTTACGAAGGAATTTATATACTTAAGTACTCTTTTGAAACCAAAAAAAAATCAAGAAATTCTAAAAAAAAATCATTCTTTGAAAGTTAAGCAGACAGCAATACTTCTCGATTAAGCTTAAAATCAGGCAAATGAACTGTTATTCAACTAACAGACAAGCACTTGGCGATCAGTCTAGTAAAAGCGAAGCGATCGCAAACTTTCGACTCAACGATATTGATACCTGCATCATGTAGCAATGCTGCCGCAGAGAGTGGTAATCCCTTATTAAGCAACAGTTTCATAGCGGTTAGGTAGTTCAATGATGCGATCGTCCTACTTGGACGATGCAAAAATTAAGGCTTGCTGAATATCTTCATCTTCTAATTCGGGAAACTCCTGACGCAGTTCTTCTCGATTAGGGTAGGTAGCTAATAACTCAATCACTCGACGAACGGTAAGCCGAAGATTACGAATCGAAGGTTGTCCATTCATGCGATTCGGATTGCTGGTGATGCGATCTAATTTCATGCCATTGATTATTTTAGTTTCTTACTTGCGCCCAATTTTATAAGCAAATTCCTAACATTATTTAGGCTGTATAGCGGTTCCCGCATGGGTAAGGTACAAGTGGTTTAAATCTTTGTGAGAAATCTAGGTTATGGGTAAGGTACAAGTGGTTTAAATCTTTGTGAGAAATCTAGGTTATGGGTAATGAAGTTGAACTACTTGAACACTGGCGGTAACTCACACCGAAAAATTAACAAAAACTTTTGGAATTTGTTGAGCTACTTAAAAACGAATGTGTGAATTACTTAAATACAGCACTTTCGGCGGCTATGAGGTACATCCTCAAAGCTGAAAGCTATGATAGGAGAGGAGCTAGAGGAAAACTGTATTGCATAATAGCCGGAAGCGCTGTAAACTAGCAAACAAGCGATTTACTGACTTTAGGTAGCACATTTCTTGTTGGCAGCATTGGCTTGTTTCTGAAAAGAAAGGTAAGATCAATTAAAAAGATTAAAGCTTAACCTATACTTTAGAGGGTGTAATGTGGTCGTGTTCTCACCCACGTACACTCTCTTAATAATTGGATTAAAAAAAACCAATGAAAACAACTGGTATTCATCATGTAGCTATTATTTGTTCTGACTACGATCGCTCCAAAAATTTTTATGTAGAAGTTTTAGGATTTCCGATTATTCAAGAGACTTTTCGCGCCGAAAGAAATTCTTATAAATTAGATTTACGAGTTGGAGAAAATGCTCAAATAGAGCTATTTTCTTTCCCAAATCCTCCAGAACGGCCTAGTAAACCGGAGGCTTGTGGTTTAAGGCATATTGCTTTTAAAGTTGATGATGTTGAGGAAACTGTTTTTTATTTAAAATCTAAAGGCTTAGAGGTAGAAAATATCAGAGTTGATGAAATTACAAATAAAAAATTTACTTTCTTTAAAGACCCAGATAATTTGCCATTAGAGATTTATGAGGGTTAGAAATTTCAGACATGTACACACAAATCGCAAAACCTCATCCACATTGGCTTGAATCTGGTAGGGTGCGTTATGGATATTAGTTCTAACGCACCCAAAATCTGGGATGTTACCTTAGACTACGGTATAATATACCATACTACAATAATACTTCATAAATAAAATGGTATACTATAGCCGTTATAAATTATTTGTGAGAAACTATTAATTAAAAATGACAAAGAACAAAAGACAGCCTGAAATTAAATATAGTTAACGGGAGTATGACGAAATAAATGGGTAAAGATTAGATATTATAAACTTTTATAAAACTAATTATTAAAATTATTGATTTTCACAGAGAATACCTTTAAATTGAAAAGTGACGATCAAAATATTGTAGGTTTGAAGACTAAAGGTATTTCAGTAGCAAACTGGGATGAAAAGTTAAAAAGCCCACTTTCATAAACAATACCTAAAACTATTATGATTTATTACACTTCTTGGATAAATCCAAAATAAGAACCCCACGCCGCCTTTGACTTACGTTAAAGTTTCCCCTCCCCGGTTTTCGGGAGGGGCTGTGGGTGGGGTTTCTTGGTTTCAAAACTAGTGCTGCTTTGGATTTTAAATAAAACTTCGTATAAAGATTAATTATGACAAAAGTTGAAGATGTTATTAATAAGTGTGATACTGGTTTGATTAAGGGTCTGAATTTACAGATTATTGCTGTAATCAATACAATTGTTCCGAATTTACTGGTCAATTTTGACGATCTAGACGTAGATGTGTCGGGTGACCAAATTAACCCATATCTACAAGCTGTTGCTAAACAGTCACTACGTTTAGCGATTAAAGAACGTGGAAAACAACTCGTTATTAACTCAGCTTATCGAACTGTTGCCCAGCAGTATCTTATCCGTCAACAGTTTAAGAGGAAGTTGTGTGGAATTACTGCTGCGGCCCATCCTGGTTCTAGCAATCATGAAGGCGGTTTAGCATTAGATGTAGAAGACGCTGATCATTGGGAACAGTATTTTGAACGACACAATTGGATGAGGCTTGGTCGAGACTTTGACTTTCCTCACTATGACTACAAATTTCCTGCTGCAACTCGCACAGATTTACGCAAAATTGGGGTCATAGCTTTTCAGAAATTGTGGAATCAGTTTAATCCCAAAGATCGCATTCCTGAAGATGGTGATTATGGCCCTCAGACTGAAGCACGGCTGGCAGATTCACCTGCTGAGGGTTTTAGATATATTACTATTAGGACATTAGGATTAACAAACCCACCTATGAAGGGCGATGATGTCAAAAAAGTACAAGCAGCATTGCTAAATGCTAAAATAGTGAAAATAGATATTCAAGTCACTGGAATTTTTGATGTTGCTACTGAAAATGCAGTTAAGCAGTTCCAAGAAGCAACAAAGCGTTTGAGTGTAGATGGTAGAGTTGGGTCAACGACCTTGAAAGCGCTGGGATTATAGCGGAGTATTTGGTTGTGTTTGGATAATCTTTTTATGCAACCAATGACAAAATTTGGACAAAAAAGTTGATCACAGCTTTAATAATTTATTTTTGAGCTTCTTCAACTTCTCCCGTTGGAATCATTATTTACTATGAGAATTATTTCGTTGAAGCATCTAATTATAGGTGCAAGTATTAGTTTACTTTCCCTATTGTCTAGCTTGAGCGTCCAAGCCCAACAAAAGTCACAAACTATTGAGCTAAAAATTCATAGCGAAAGCGATCGCAAACAAACCTGTCCAGACAAAATTATAGTCACTGAAAAGCCTCGTCCTTATCAAGAAGGTGGTTTTACGACGGATGGCTCTGTTAAACTAAGTGAATACGCAAGTAATATTTCTGTCAATGCTAGTAATATCTTTAGCGTTACATGGGTTGGTAAGCTAAAGCCAAAATATGCCAAATGCTTGGCATCTGCTGGAATAACTAAGGTTGATGGCAAAGATTACTCGGGAAACACCAATTATTTACGGATACATTTTTTCAAAGGTAAGCTTTACTTCATCCTGGATTTGGCTGGCGGGTACGATGCTAATGACTATCCTTTGATCGTTCTGAAGAAGAGTTTAAATAATGGTAATCCAGTGTGGAGTTGGGGTGGAACTGATTAGAGTTACGGTTAAAATACCAGGCATTCAACGCCGATTTAAGTAATATTAAGTCTGGATATTCATATCTAGGACTTACGCAAAATATCTCTCAAACTATGATTTCTCCGTTTCCTTTGCGGTAGCCTGCGGTAAGCCAAAGCGTCTACCTTATTCCGTAACTGATGCGTAAGTCCTAATATCATGCCTCTTCATATTTCACCCTATGCAAAATCGGTGCAGGTTGACTGCACCAATTGCATGATTTAACTCTAATCCTACCTGACATTTCCCTCACGCCAATGCTGAAGCTTGGGGTTTGGCAAAAATCATGCGTCCTGCTGTGGTTTGCAAAGCACTGGTAACTACTACTCGCAGTTCACCACCCACATAATTGCTACCTTCTTCAACGACTACCATTGTGCCGTCATCTAGGTAGCCAATACCTTGACTGGGTTCTTTGCCTTCCTTGAGAATTTTTAAATCAAGGTTGTCGCCAGGTAAATAACTGGGACGGACGGCGTTTACTAAATCATTTACATTTAAAACAGGTACTTTCTGAACGCTAGCGACTTTAGATAAGTTGTAGTCGTTGGTTAACAATGTACCGCTAATTTCTTGGGCAAAGCGCACTAACTTGGCATCGACTGTGGGAATATCTTCGTAGTCAATTGTATTAATCACGATGCGATCGGGATATTCTTGTTTAATGCGGTTGAGAATTTCTAGTCCTCGCCTTCCCCGCACCCGCTTTAGGTCTTTGCTAGCATCCGCTACTTGTTGGAGTTCTTGCAAGACAAACTGCGGTACGAGAATTTGCCCTTCCAGAAACCCTGTTTCTAGTAACGCTTCAATGCGACCATCAATAATGCAGCTAGTATCTAAAACTTTGGTATTGGCTGGTTTTAATGTTCCTTCCACTACCATAGATTCGACGGTGTTGGGATTAATGAACCGCAATAAGCCTCGCCCGTGGGTGTCTGCCAAATTCATACCAGTGACAGAGAGGATGATACTACCGACAACTGCCACCAATGGCTTAATAAATCCAAAATCCGTCGGGATGGGTAGCAAAAATAGTGGGGCTAGCATCAGGTTGGCTAGTAATAGCCCAATTACTAAGCCGATCGCACGAGTTAAAATCACTTCCAGAGGCATTTCTTTGATTTGTGATTCTAGGCGACGATATGTCGTCTGGAAACTCAGCCCGATCGCACCACCAATAATAGCGGCAAAGACAGCAACAACTAAGCGCAAAGCTTCAAGATTTGTTACCTGATCTAGTGTGCTATTGGGTAGTAGTTCAATGCTGTAGAACCCTATTCCCGACGCTGCCAGGATAAATGAGAAAATAATAATGGCGTCAAGCATGGTTGTCTTGTTTTCCTGCAACTGTGGTAACCGATAAAGTTAAGTATTTTTTATTTCATCGGTAAGATAAACTCATCAATATTGACTTACACTAAGGGTTTAGTAGGGCAATATCTGCAATTATTATAACCAAAGCCTTTTATCTTGATATTTTTCATTATTTCGTTGTAAAAAGACAAAAACTTGTCAAGAAACTACTTATTTTCATTGTCTCTAATTCGCAGTTGGTTAACTTAAAACTTTTCTCAAAATGAGTCAAAAATTTAGTGTTTATGAAATTGCGAGTTCTGCGTATGTGCATATTCCCTTTTGCCGTCGCCGGTGTTTTTATTGTGATTTCCCGGTGTCTGTTGTGGGCGATCGCTTGCGGGGCGAAACATCTGGTACTATCTCCCAATATGTTGAGGTGCTATGTCAAGAAATTGCCATTACACCAGCATTTGGTCAACCCCTAAAGACAATTTTCTTCGGTGGTGGTACTCCTTCGCTGCTATCAATACAGCAGTTACAACGGATAGTAACAGAGCTAGAGAAGCATTTTGGTATTGCGTCTGGGGCAGAAATTTCTATGGAAATTGACCCAGCAACCTTTGATTTAGCCCATATAGCAGGCTATCGCAGTGCAGGCGTAAACCGGGTAAGTTTAGGTGTACAAGCCTTTCAAGCAGAATTATTACAAAGGGCGGGGCGATCGCACTCAGTTGAAGATATTTTCGCAGCTGTGGAACTAATCCACCAAGTGGAGATTCCCGAATTTAGCTTAGACTTAATTTCCGGGTTGCCGCATCAGTCTTTGGATCAATGGCAAGATTCTCTCTTAAAAGCGGTAGCGCTTGTACCCACTCACATTTCCATCTATGATCTTACCATCGAACCGGGTACAGCCTTTGGGCGTTACTACAAACCTGGCGATACTCCTTTGCCCACAGATGAAGCCACAGTCAAAATGTACCAGATGGGGCAGCAGGTTTTGACTAGTGCAGGTTATGAGCATTATGAAATTTCCAATTATGCTCAACCTGGTCATCAGTGTCGGCATAATCGAGTGTATTGGGAAAACCGCCCTTACTATGGCTTTGGTATGGGTGCGGCAAGTTATGTTGAGGGAAAGCGCTTCACTCGTCCGCGCAAGACTAGGGAATATTATCAGTGGGTGGAAGCTGGCGGTGTGATTGATTGTGATGTGACTCCCCCAAAGGAAGTATTGTTAGAAACGTTAATGTTGGGGTTGCGTTTGGCGGAGGGTTTGAGTCTAGCGGCGTTGGCGGAAGGATTTGGCGAAGAGAAGGTGGAGGAGATTTGCAGGTGTTTGCGATCGTATTTTGATAAAGCTTGGGTGGAAGTTGCAGAGGGAAGGTTGCGTTTAATTGATCCCCAAGGGTTTTTGTTTTCTAATGTGGTGTTAGCGGAGTTGTTTGAGAAGTTAGGATGACGAACCGCAGAGGCGCAAAGGGTACAGAGAGAGGAGGGGAGATTTTAAGGTGATAAGGATTGAGGATTTATGCAGAAAAATAAAGTTAGAAAAGCTGTGATTCCGGTAGCTGGTTTTGGGACTCGGTTATTTCCAGCTACTAAAGTTGTGAAAAAAGAACTTTTTCCGATTATTGATCGAGATGGTAGGGCAAAACCTGTGATTTTAGCAATTATTGAAGAGGCAATTAGTACTGGAATTACAGAAGTGGGGATTGTGGTACAGCCGGATGACAAAGAAATATTTGAAGATTTATTGAAAAACCCACCTAAAAAAGAACTTTTAGATAAACTTTCACCGCAAAATCAAGAATATAGCCGATATATCGAAGATTTAGGTAGCAAAATTACGATTTTATTGCAAGAAGAGCAATTCGGCTATGGTCATGCGGTATTTTGTGCCAAAGATTGGGTGCAAGATGAGCCGTTTTTGCTAATGTTGGGCGATCACATTTATGCATCTGATATTGACAAATCTTGTGCCAGTCAACTTTTAGATGTTTATGAACAAGTTAATAAAAGCGTTGTTAGCTTAACTACAACGCCAGCAGAAATTCTTCATACATCTGGATGTGTAACAGGAGTTTGGCAACAGTTAAACTCGATTTTAGAAGTTACACAACTCTATGAAAAACCTACCATTGAGTATGCACAAGAACATTTGCGTGTACAGGGAATGGCAGAAAATGAGTTTTTATGTATATTTGGTTTGTATTTACTAACGCCAAAAATTTTTGACTTTTTAGCAGAACACATCAACCAAAATTTCCGAGAACGAGGTGAATTTCAGTTAACATCTTGTCTTGATAGATTACGTCAGGAAGAGGGAATGACAGGATATGTTGTTAAAGGCAAGTGTTTTGATACAGGTTTGCCAGATACTTATCGTCAGACAATGATTGATTTTAGGAAAATATAAAGTAATCTCAGTTCAATTCGTTTGCCTGGGAGCATCTCACTTTTACTGAGTACTTTATTCCTTAGAAGTCTCTTATGTGAAGTTGAAAATTAAGCTAAATCAATCACAAAACTATCTCAAAACTAGCGGTAGTTAGAGCAGGAAAGGAGCTAGCACCCAATTGTACAAATTTACCCCCGGAATTTATATCAGCAAAATCATCTGCTGAACCATTGGGGTTATAAAAGAGACTACCATTTGCGATATTATAAACAATCACCGCACTGCTCTTTGCTGCTAAAGTATCGTTTGTCACTGTGGCAAAATCCGCAGAATTTAATGCAGTTGGGAAAACTGAGTTACTTAGAGCGGTAAAGGTAGATTTAGATAGTTGGATCTTGTCTTGCTTAGGATTGAAGTCACTAATAATATCAACTCCGAGTTCCTTAATATCAAACTTTGATCCTGTTGCAAATGCAAACTTATCTGAACCAGCGCCTCCTTTTAAGAAGTCATCCCCACTATCTCCCTGTAGGTAATCGTTGCCTTTGTTCCCGATCAGAATATCTTTTCCAGTACTGCCAAAAACAATATCATCACCCTTACCCCCCAGAAGGTTGTCGTCACCACTACCCCCATCTATTCTGTCTGCACCATCTCCACCAAAAAGGATGTCAGAACCTGCCCCCCCATCAATATAATGGTTGCCAATAACACCAGAAAGCGAAATACTATCATTACCGTCCCCAGCAAAAATAACCTTATCGCCAGCCGAAAAATTCTTCCAACTAAAGGTATCGTCTCCATTTGTCGTAACAACATCAGTACTTATCACATTTCTGGCTCGAGCAACTGCCTCTTTTATGGCATCAGCAAAATTCTCACTTTTAGAACCAAGAGTCACTACACCACCTCGACCAAGCTGGGTAACTAGTGTCTCGTAATTGACTGCAACATCACTCGTAGTTAGAAAAATTGGAATAATGTTATTTGCTTCTAGCGCAGTTTTTACTTGCCCAATCTCTGGATAATCTTCATTCGGATCGATTACACCATCTCCATTATTGGCAATAGTATCACTTGGACTAACTGCGGCACGATCGCCTGCAACGTGATAAATACTATCGGTGGCTATTATAACAACACGAAATGAACCGACTCTGTAACCGAGACTGCCACCGCTATCTAAAGCTGTGTACAAGAGTGCGTCTAATTGTGATTCGGGCGCATCATTGCCACCAAAAGCTTCAATGTCAAAAATTTTGTCTTTGACTTTTGTTACATTATTTGTTAAAGCTACTTCTGGCTTATATACATAGTCAGCGTAACCCCCAAAAGGCGGTATTGGCTTATCCTTGAAAGAGGCAATACCAAATTTCAGGTCATTACCAAAGATCCTTGCTAAGATCGGGTTGGTTAACCGATTTACCGTTGCAGGAAGTACGGCTTTTAGCTTGCCCAAATCGTCATCAGATGATGATGTTAAGTCTTTTAGCAGAACAATATCAGATACTAAAGTCATAGCTTATCCCTCTGACTATTTTAATTAATGGGTTGTATTGCAAAGTGCGTGAACACTATTTCAGGTTGATATTAGCAGGGTTAATTGATTTAAGGTAGTACTTAAACTGAAGAAAATATAATCTCTTTCACAAGTTCAGCCGTAGACAACTAGGAATAGTTCACTTCGTTGTACCTTACTAACGTTATAATCGCAGACTTAGCAGAGAATGTCACAATATATAAGTTAAGCTAAAGTGCGTTAATGGGTCAGCAGTGAAGACAATGCTTTGGATTAGAGGATGAATCAGTATTTTGCAACGGTTGCTCGTGGATTAGAAACCCTCGCGGCTCAGGAGTTAGAGCAGCTAGGCGCTCATTCAGTGGAGCCAGGGTTTTGCGGTGTAGCCTTTGAGGGCGATCGCACCCTACTTTATCGCGTCAATCTATGGGCTAGGCTGCCGTTCCGAATCTTGGTGAATATCGATGACTTTCCTTGCCTTGATGCGGAGGATCTCTATCGCGGTATCCAAACCATCGATTGGCAAAACTATTTAACGCCAGATATGACCCTGGCGGTGAATACCACGGGCAAAAACGATCGCCTCAACCACAGCCACTTCACATCTCTCCAGATCAAAAATGCGATCGTTGACCAGCAGCAGGAAAATCTGGGCGAACGTTCAAATGTAGAGCTTCATGATCCAGATGTACGGATCAATGTTCATATTGAACGCGACTTTTGTACCGTCAAACTTGATAGTTCTGGAAATAGTCTACACCGCCGAGGCTACCGCCCTGCGGTTGGAGCAGCCCCTCTAAAGGAATCTCTGGCTGCTGCCCTGATTCAACTTTCGGGCTGGCAACCAGACCAGATGTTCTACGATCCTCTCTGTGGGT
Source organism: Nostoc sp. CCCryo 231-06 (assembly GCA_023522315.1). GTDB lineage: Bacteria > Cyanobacteriota > Cyanobacteriia > Cyanobacteriales > Nostocaceae > Nostoc. Next base: position 13,785 of record JAHCSU010000061.1, on the reverse strand, counting down.
CTGGCACTTTACCCCTGGAAGCTAGCTTAAAGGCACTTAATATAGCACCGGGGTTGTTTCGTGAATCCTTTTGGATTTGAAAATTGGCTCGATTTTGATTTATCCCTTTTAGAAAAGCTGCTGCAAGAAGCTAAGGATAGCCAACTAGATACTCTTCCCGCACCTATTTGGGGAAGCGATCGCGATGAAAATATAATTGAGCAAGCGATTAACAATGCCCAAAACTGCGGCGTTGATAACCATGTCTGGTTTTCTCAAATGGAGCTTGCCGATGTTGTCGCCCCCGCAGACAGTGGGATTTTATTCTGCAATCCACCATACGGCGAACGGCTGGGGCGAGATAGTGATTTAGGGGCATTTTACAAACTTTTGGGCGATGTGTTGAAACAACGCTTCAAAGGTTGGACTGCATTTGTGCTAAGTGGTAACAAGGAACTGTCTCAATCGATTGGACTAAAATCATCCCAGCGAATTGCGGTGTACAACGGAACGTTGCCTTGTCAGTTAATGAAATATGAACTGTACTAATTTTGCAATTTAGATGAAGGCGATCGCTCTCAGTAGCCTATTCTAACTGCTAAAATGCAAGAAACTTTTCACATTCAATCGGCTGAAAACCTTAGCTCGTATAGCTTACAGGTGTCACAAACTTTTTGCTTAGATAAAAAGTCTAAACCTGATACAAATTAAGCTTTTTATACTTAGATAAGCCCACAAAAGACAATTCCCCGTCGCCGCGATCGCACAACAGGGAATTTTTAGATATGGTTACAACGGCTTTTGGCTAGTCATCACTATCGACTTCGGAATTGTTCATCAACTCGCGTAGGCGACGTATGTTTTCTGGCTTGACAGATAGTAACATATAAGTTACTATATAGGGGTGTGTAGTATGAAAGTTCAAGAATACATTAAAGAAGATGGTTCTAGTCCTTATAAAGAATGGTTCGATAGCTTAGATACTTTTCCTGCGGTTAAAGTGACAGTGGCTAAGTCACGACTTGAGTTGGGCAATACATCGAATGTAAAATGGTTTGACGGAATTGGCGAGTATAAAATCAATTGGGGGCCTGGATATCGAATTTATCTTGCTCAAGAAGGCAAGCAACTTATAGTCTTATTTGGTGGCGGAACAAAGAAAACTCAGGAAGCTGATATTGATCGGGCTAAGGAATTGTACGAAGAGTACAAAAACAGAAAAAAAGAAGCTAGTGAAGAGAAAGGCAAAGGGTCTAAGAAGAGGTAGCTAATATGGAACTTACTAGAGACTTTAAAGAAACAGTTAACTTAAGAGTTAAACATGATCCTGAATTTGCAACAGCTTTATTTAAGGAAGCAATTACTCTTTTCGTTAATGGTGAACCAGACACTGCAAGACTTATATTGAAAGAACTTGTGAATGGGACTGGAGGTTTTGAAGAACTTGCAATTGAAACTTCTAAACCAAGTAAAAGTCTTCATAGGATGCTTTCTGCAAAAGGAAATCCTACTATGGATAATTTAACAGCAATTTTTAACGTTCTTCGTAAAAAATTAAATGTTGATTCCGATTTATTTGACTCATAAAGGTTTACAGAAATATCTACAATTGAGGCAAGCTAGAGAGTAATAAAATTAATTCCTTCAAGAGCGATCGCACCCAACCACCAAAAAATAAACCCTCGCCGCAAGACGCAACACAAGGGTTTTAAGGTAAGTAATGGGGAATTGGGTTTACAGCGTGTCGTCGGGTAAGCCTGACTCGTTTAAGGTGTTTCTCAGTTTGTTGTATGTCGCTAGGTATGGGTGAGTTAGGGAAAGTGGTTTAGGCTGTTGTTTGCCTTGTACTGGATTTTTGGAGCGCTTCTCAGTACGTTGTCTATGGCGATTGCGGTCTAATTCCGAATGTTTTATACCTATTTCAATCCCTAATAGGGATTTTGGTTAATTGCAATGTACAGAAATATCCGGTCACAGCGACCTGGGGACGTTGCAACAGTATCTGGATGTCACGCCAGAGCAGAAGGCGGCTTCTGTGATTGGGTTTTAGATAATAAAATAAATTAGTTATTATAAGTTAAATACGATACATTACAGCACTTCCGCCTGCTATGAGGTACGCACACCGTCTCAAAAGTTAGGATAGGAAAGGGATGTGGGTAAAATTGTGCTTCATAATAGCCGGAAGTGCTGTAACGCCTGATGTTTTTTTGATAAAATTTTAGATGGATAAAAAAGCTTTTGAATGGGATGATAACAAAAATTTAAGTAACATAGCAAAACATGGTCTTAATTTTGAAGAGGCATCGGAGCTTTTTGATGATAATTACCGATTGACAATTCCAGACCATAGAAATGATTATGGTGAATTACGAAAAATTAGTATAGGTCAAATAACTTTATCCTCATTACAAACTATAATTATTATAGTTGTTGTACATACAGATCGGAATGATGTTATTAGAATAATTTCAGCAAGAAAAGCTAAAAAAAAGGAGCGTGAAGCGTATGAGAAAGGAAAGCCGATTTTCTAGTGATATGCCTGTTGAACAAAGGCATAAGCTTCTTCTTGAAATGTCAGATGATGATATAGATGACTCTGATATACCGGCTTTGAATGAGAAAATTTTAAATAGGGCTGTTATTTTTAGACATCAACAAAATAGACGACATAAAAAAGGGATATTTCCACGTTCTTATGTTATTTTGGCTGTTTCTTATAAAGAGCAAAAACTATACTCAAGAAACTCTAGAGTAGGTAAGCTTGTTAAAATATCAAGGTGAAAGATTGATAAAGAACTGTTCAAGCTGTATATCGTCAATAGAAGTCCAAACCAAAAAACCCTGGCTTCAAGACGCAACACAAGGGTTTTGGAGTGAGTAATGGGGAATTGGGTTTACAGCGCGTCGTCTGGCAAGCCGGACTCGTTTAAGGTGTCTTTCAATTAATATCCCCAGCGAGTGGGAATTAATCGCTTTATGCGATTACATTATTGCCTGTAAAATCTCCTCAACATTTTCCAAATTATTAGTTAATTCTTTAATTAGAACTAAAGGCTTTTTCTTGCTCCTAGCCCTTTCAATCTGGAAAGAATAATGAGCTTTTAAAATTTGCATCAGTAAAAGATTAATATCTTCAGAATCAATCGCAAAATTATAGTTGCCCTCGTTAACTTCATAAACTATATCTTCAGTAATGTTAGGGATAATCACTTTCTTGATTATTTTTGCAGCTTCAAATTTCATCTCTGAATTCATTAACCCATGTTGCAATAATCCCAATATCGGCAATATATCATGATCAGCAAACTTTTTTACTATATAGACTTCAGATAACAAAGTAACGGTAGGATATACTGGATGATTGGAGCTATTAGCATTAATTTGATTCATAACACAATTCCTTAATAAAACTAGCAACTAATTCATCTGGGCTTAGGATTTTTGGCACATTAGTATTTGACATATCTGTATCAGGTAATTATTAAGTCGGACATAAAAAACTCCCACCAAATTAGGACTAGTAATTTTTGGAGTTGATTCTACTACTTTAAGTTTTCATTGATAAAAAACACTCAGTAATTTTACGGTTTTGTTTCCTAGTGAAAGGATCTTGCAATAACCGTATATACCATGAAATCTTAACTATCATCTCAGGAGGACGTTGACGATACAGGCATCTGTTAAGAAAATGTCGGGAAATGAGTTTTTATCAATAACGCACTGAAAAAATTTGTTCAACAGTTAGATTTAAATCTGGAAATGTTGGCGACTCTATACGGTCGTCTCCTCTAAACTGTTTACCACGATATTCACCCTCATCACTTAAAGAGTAAATTGTGATTGTTGGCTGTTTGGGGTCGCCTATCAATTCTTTGCTACCCAAAGCAGCATAATCCACAATCCAATATTCTTGAATACCCATTTCTTCATAGTCAGCAAACTTTTTATGATAATCATCTCTCCAGTTAGTACTCACTACTTCAATCACTAATGGAATTGAATCTGGTTTACTAAGGATAGATTGTTTCTCCCATAATGGTTCATTAGCCAAGTTAGAAAAATTCATTAATAAAACATCAGGATAGTACCCAGACATTTTATTTTCTGGCTTCACTGTGGCGGTTTTAGGTATACCGTAATAAAGTTTAAGACGAAGACACTCATACCCTAACATCATTGTTAAAAATGCTACTATTTGCTCGTGTTTGCCTGATGGTGGCGGCATTTGAATAATATTTCCATCGTGTAATTCATAACGAATGTTTTCCGGTTGTGTTTCTAAAAACTCTAAATATTCATCAAAGGTAAATAGTTTTTGTAGTGATTGAATCATTATTTCATCCTGAAATTTTGCGTACTAGCACCGAGTAAAATTTCATTTTAAAACCTTTTTAATATTACTGATTTTCAGAGGTTTATTAATGCCGTTTGTTAACTCGTTAAGTTCATTATTACAGCAAACTTGTATAATGCAATCTTCACAGCTTACCGCAATTCCTCAATATACTTAAAGCTACCGCCTCCGCTACCTTGATGCCATCAATACCAGCCGAGAGGATTCCCCCTGCGTATCCCGCACCTTCACCAGCCGGATAAAGACCGACTGTATTTAAACTCTGATAATCCTCATTGCGCTTAATCCGAATCGGTGATGACGTGCGGGTTTCCACCCCAGTCAACACGGCATTATCCATCGCAAATCCTTTAATTTGTTTGTCAAAAGCGGGAAGGGCTTCACGGATGGCTGCGATCGCATAATCTGGTAAACTATTGCTCAAATCACCTAAATGTACCCCAGGTGTATAAGACGGTTTAACAGTACCTAACGCTGTAGAGGGACGATCGTTGAGAAAGTCTCCCACCAACTGCCCTGGAGCTTCATAAGTTCCACCGCCCAATTCAAAAGCCCGTTCTTCCAAGCGCCGTTGGAAGTCAATTCCCGCCAAGGCATTGCCCGGATAATCTTCGGGGGTTATGCCCACAACGATCGCACTATTGGCATTGCGCTCATTGCGAGAGTATTGGCTCATCCCATTGGTGACAAGTCGCCCCGGCTCTGATGCGGCTGCAACCACCAAGCCCCCCGGACACATACAAAAACTATAGACGGAACGACCATTTTGGCAGTGGTGAACTAGTTTGTAATCGGCAGCACCTAAAAGCTTATGACCAGCTTGAGCGCCGAAACGGCATTGGTCGATGAGAGTCTGGGGATGTTCGACTCGAAAGCCGATGGAGAAAGGTTTAGCCTCGATGTAAACTCCCCGATTAAATAGCATTTGGAAAGTATCGCGGGCGCTGTGACCCACTGCCAGAACTACATGATCGCTGGCGATATATTCCCCACTGGCGAGGGTGACTCCCCGCACCTGTCCATTTTCGATGTTGATATCTTCCACCCGACTTTCAAAACGAATTTCACCGCAGAGGGATTCGATTTGGGCGCGGATACTTTGGACGATTCCGACCAGTTTGAAGGTGCCAATGTGTGGTTTGTTAATATAGAGAATTTCCGGTGAGGCTCCCGCATTGACTAATTCAGTTAGTACTTTACGCCCATAATGCTGAGGATCTTTAACCTGACTGTAGAGTTTGCCATCAGAGAATGTACCCGCCCCACCTTCGCCAAACTGGGCATTAGATTCTGGGTTGAAGTCTGATTTTTTCTTCCAAAAGCCAAAAGTATCAACGGTGCGATCGCGAACTTGTTTCCCACGTTCTAAAATGATGGGACAAAAGCCCATTTGCGCCAGCATCAAACCCGCAAATAAGCCACAAGGCCCAGTACCAATCACGATGGGGCGAATCGCCAAATTACTAGGTGCTTGTGCTACTGGGCGATAACTCATGTCTGGCGTGACCATTACATGAGGATCTTTTTTCAGGCGCTTGAGTAGATGAGTTTCCTGAGTCGTTTCTACATCCAGAATATAAACAAGGGTAATCTCTCCCTTCTTACGGGCATCGTAGCTACGCTTGAAGATGGAATAGCTGATCAAATCTTCGTCCTTGATTTGCAGCTTTTTGAGAATGGCAGTCTTGATCTCATCTTCAGGATGATCAAGCGAGAGCTTTACTTCAGTTAGTCGTAACATAGCGAGGAGAAATGCATACTGTCTTTGAACCTCACACGACTCAAAGTCGCGTGATTCCTGCTTCAACGATCTCTGCCTGAAGAAATTCAGGACTTACAAGTTCTCCACAGGCGTTTTTAAAGTCTCCGGCGCACCGACGGCGACTTTTAAACAAGTACCTAAAAACTCTAAGTATGTTTAACCTCTCTACCTTAAAGATTTTACCCACTAGAGGATCGATAAAAATATCTATTTCCTAGTAGAACCCCATATCTTTAGTTGTCGTGGTTCAGATTTAGCTTGGTTTTCGCTACTATATGATAATTTTAACAGAACATGGAGCGCCTAACTCATGACTCTTAGTCACGAGTGTGCGGCTTGAAGACATCAAAATATTAACAAGAGAGGCAGGAGGCAGGACGAATACTGGCTTTTGCCGAAACCTTACATAAACACTGACTTTGCACGTCATGGAAAAACCTAACCCCCCTCCCGACGCAGTTGCAATAAGTAATAATACGTAGCAAAAATTACCTCCAAGAAACAAGAAAAGTTTAGTTGAAATCAATATCTGTTAAGGTGTAGTTCCAGTGTATTGAGCAACTTGGGCACGTCCTTTTGAGAAACCTGACGTGTACCCGTCTCGACTGCATCAACCCAGGAAACGCTTTTCCCCATCGTTGTAGCGAAAAATGCTCTAGACCAGCCTTTTGCTTTTCTCGCTTCTCTAATGACATTACCTGATAGAGGCTGGATATTTGCACTTAGCTGATTCGAGTCCAGGGTCAAGCGTTCTTGTACTTCTGCTGGTAAATGAAAACGCCATCTAGAATTGAGTATTTGATTCCAGTAACCTATAGGTCTTTTAGCAGTTTTGCTGCTTGTTAACCAAGCTGGGCCTGTTTCCAGTTCTGCTTGCCATCCGGTTTCTTTGACAACTTTCAAGTCAGTTTCCAAATCATCAGCCATTTGCCGTCTAAGCTGTCTGTCTTGCTCTGCTGTTGACACTTTGTCTGCACCGTAGGCAATCTCCATCAGAGTCTTGCCCATTACACAATCCTGAAATTCCGGTTGGATTTGGAAGGTTAGCCAAACTAGCATTCTAGCCGCGCCAGCATTTTGTTTACCAATGCTAAATAGTTTCTGTACGGTTTTTTTGGTAATAATTCCAGTGTGGTAGTCGTATTTAGATTTGTTGAGGAAGTATTTTGTCCATACTCCAGCTTGACCTATCACTTTTAAACCCACTAGCTTGTTATTGCCAGCTTTATCTGTTTCAAAATCTCGTATTATGCTAATGTCCCAAATCTTTAAATCAGCAACAGTAAAAGCTCCTACTTTCTCCTGTTTAGGCCATGCAATACAAGCTAGTACCTGGGCAGGTTGCCGTAACAAGTCGTATAAAATACTCAATTTTTCATCCTTGCATAAGTCCCTGCGTTTAACAAGCCCTGTGTATTCAAGTAGTTGCTTATCATCAATTACAAAATTGCCTGACCAAGGTTTATCTAGACTAGTTACTAAGGCACAGTAAATCAGGTGAATAGCACACGCCCTTGGATCAAATTGGTCTATAACAACTAAAGCTGCCTCTTCTGCCAGAGTTTCTGGTTGTGGAGTTTCGGGATTATCTGTTACATAATAAAAGACTTTTCCTTTTCCAGTTTTAGCTTCTTTTTCGTAACTAAAAGTATTATTTACTTGATTCCATGACAAATTCATTTTTTGAGATAAGACTTCAGCAACTCCATACAAAACTAGCGACAACGCAGCAACATTAGTCTTACTATCAGGAAATAAAGAAGCTTTTTTAAATTGCCGAGGTTTTGCTGAATACTGGTAATTTGATAGTAACTTTTGCTCATTTATATTAACTCTGTCTTGAAGAATAATTTGCTTTGATAATTGAGTAGTTGGGTCTTCCAGAGATTCTTCACCAACAGCAACATTAGTTTCGTTTGGATTTGGATTATGGGAAATGGTAATTCCCATTATCTTGTGAAATAGATGCAGAAGTTTACTATATAATGTTTTTGCTAACTGTTTCATTTTTATACAAATCCACTGCTAACGTAGATAATTTACAATGATGAAATAAAACCTGAGTTTCTTGTACTTGAACTTGCTAGAATAAATTCTCAGCCGCTTTGAGTTGCTTTAAACAACCACCAACAATGCAAGAGATTTTCCACCAGGTGATACCAATCTAATAAAAATGGATCAAGTAAAAATCAATTTTTTACTTGACCATAATTATCAGTGATGAGTTCAAGCTTTCACTGATTGTAATTACGAATTGCAGCTTTGCTGCTTCAGGTTACTAGCGGTACTGTTGGTCAGCCGGATCTCCATACGGGTCTTCGCTAGCTGGGCGGACGTTACCATACTGCCTGTAATCCGCCGGATCGCCGTAGGGGTCTTCGCTAGCTGGGCGGACGTTACCATACTGCCCGTAATTTCCTTCGTTGCCTCTTTGCATCAACTTTTTCATAGCTAGGGCGGCGATACCAGCCATCGCTCCCTTTGCTAATGGATTGCTCATAATGTTACCACCTTGACCACCTGTAAAGCTCCCCACAGCACCACTCATAATTTGACTGAGTATATCTGGTTGTTGCTGGTGAACCCGGCCTGTCGCTTGAGCAAGATAATTTGGGTCTTGAAAGCGATCGTCTATCCCATCTTGGTTTAGATCGGGAAAATTCAAGTTTGAAGAGCGTGTCTGCTGTTGAAGAGAGCGACCAAATTGCATCCGCTCTTGTGGTGACATCCGGCTAAAGGCTTCTTGTGCAGATTCCTGATAAAGGTCTGGAGGTAACTGTCTAGATACTTGCTGATAACGGTTTAAAACTTCTTCATCTGAGTATCCCTCATGAGGTAAACCTTGCTCGTAGCGGTTGACAAAATTGCGGTAGTCATTTTCTGGTACCTCACCGCCACCGAAGATTTTTTCTAATAAATTCATTTGTGACTCCTAAACTGTGATTTCACTAAACTATCAACGGTAAAGTAATTACTTTCAATATATTAATTGTTATATCTTTTCAAAATCATCTATCAAAGGTTACTCTTACTTTGATAAAGTATAACTCTTAGTATATAAGACTCCGGTTTAAATTTTGAAAGCATCATGAGACTCAAAACCCTGTTGTACAAAAATTAGAGGTCAAAATCTTTTCAACAATTAAATAGGATTTCTATATACTCGTATAAAATTTTAAAAGAGACTTTTCTGAGAAAGTATAATAATGCTTGATATTATACTTATGAGTATTATTAACTTTAAATACGGAAAAAGTTTCTATTAAAAAATAGAATGACGGTTAAACGCCATCTATTTATAATCTGTACAAAAATTAATTTGTCGGAACAGTACCTGCACCCAAACCCCTTAAGTCTCGCCCTGTGGGATTGTTATTATATCCTTGAAAGTCCCGGTATTGTTGTGCCTCCTCCTGTGGAACACGAATGCCCTCTTGTGGCGCTGTTACCCAGACAGGGCGATTTTGAGCATCTCGATAGTAAACACGCCCATTCTTAGAAAGGTAGTATTTCCCCTGCGCTCCTGTTCCTTGGGCATTCTTTCGCTGATTGTAGAGGTAGTAAAGTCCAGCGGCTCCTGCCAAGATTGCCACTTTCTGCCCTGTACTCAATCCCCTCTTAGCTTGGGGTTGATTTACGGGAGCGCGATTATTTAAATTTCTCCCAACAGTATCGTCAATTGGAGGTGGCGCAGCATTTTGGGAACCTCCGCCGCAGCTATTAAGCAGCGGGACTGTTAGCAATGTTGAAAGAAATACTGTTGTTGTCAGCGAAGCTAATCTATTTGTCTTGATCATACATTTTCTTTTCCTGCTAATTTAGCTGACGTGGTATAAGAGTCTACAGTTCTATACAATGGTCAAGTAAAAAGCCGAGTTTTACTTGACCGAAAGTTCAAATACACTGTATTCGCCACTATACTTTAGTTAGCTTAAAGTCTGTGATTCTTCTCTGCCTAGAATTTGTTTTTTAAGCAAGCGAGTTTCTGCTGTTAATTCTTGCCGAGTGGAATCTTTGAGCAAATAGCGGAAAGTAAACCAAATTGTGTAACCAAGTCCAATTAATTGGAGAAATGGAGAAACTAGTGGAATATCATTTATGGCATTGAGTACCGCTAGAAAAATTCTTAGTGCCGTAACCGTTATCACAAGCAAAGCAAAGCTGATAATCGGTAGTTTGTATTCTTGGTAGAATTTACCTATGTACTCAGGTAGTTTTGCCAAAAATATAGAAATCTGTCTACCATTTTTTTGCCATTGTTCTTCATTTTCCGAGGCGGGCGGCAACATTGCTAGGTTTCCAGACTCTGAACCTTTAAGTGCTTCTATCTGGTTTTGGGAGGCAGCATCGACATACTGCTGTTCCTGTAATTCTGTATCCATAATTCTCTCCTAATTTTCTGCAATGAGAGCAGTTTTAAAGTTTACACTTAGCCACAATTTATCAACTTATGCAGCGCTTGTTCTGCATCCCGATGATGAGTAAATACGCGTGTATCACGCTGATGTACACTTAAATCCATTATTTCTCCTTATTGCTCCTTAGCAGCACAGGTAAATATTGGTTTGCGAATTTATTAGGACTTTAATAATATTTAGGCATTTTTAGATTTACTTATCATCAATCTTTTGGAATAAATTCTGTCTTCAACAAGGGTGATAGAGCAAGCATTACAACTTAAGGCAATAAATATTTAAGAATGTGAGGATATTTGATTTAAGTGTAAGGTATTAATAAACATATTAAACTAGCTAGGTTTGATGGTATGTATCGATTTAGCTAAATTTAGACTTGAAATATACTGCTAGTAAGTAGTCACGCAAATGCTAGAAACTAGTCACAAAAGTTAGAAAAATTTAGTTATGATCAATCTCATTTAGAGTAATAAATTAATACTAAAAGGCTTATTGCGTCTCATACTTTTTGGTTATCAAACTATATTTATTTACTCCTATTGATAAAGTATCAAGATGATTGAAGTCAATCCTCGGAGAGAAGATTTACATAAACTAAATTGTGTAATTTATAAAAAAGACACAGCAAGATTTTAAGGAATCAAATAATGCCACTCCAGAAAATAAGTGAATTTGATACAGACTACCGTAATACTCTTGAAGGTAACGACATCAAAGGAATGGGTGTGTATGTTCAAGGAACTGATGAGAAGATTGGTACAGTAAATGATGCTGTAGTAGACGACCAAGGAGCATTCCGCTATTTAATTGTTGACATCGGCTTTTGGATTTTTGGCAAGAAAGTCTTACTACCAGTAGGAAAATCGCGTATTGACTCTACAGCAAACCGTCTATATGTCGTTGGTATAACAAGAGAGCAAGCGGAAAATTTACCTGAATATCAAGAGCATACAACGCTTGACTACGACTATGAAGAACAGGTGCGGGGAGGATATCGCACACCGTCTGTAGAAAGTTCAGCTGCGCTAGGATCGACAGTTGGCCGCACTACTCCCAGTCCTGACAGCTACAGCTACGCAGACGACGCGGATTTGTATGATGTCAGCGCTCACGAAGATCAAACCTTCAAACTTTACCAAGAAAGGCTAGTTGCTAATAAACAGCGCCGAAAAAGCGGAGAAGTTGCGATTAGTAAGCGTGTTGAAACAGAAACTGCAAGAGTTGCTGTTCCGGTCGAAAAAGAGCGAGTCGTGATTGAGCGAGTGACTTCTCAAGACACAGGCAAAGTTGTGTCTGCTGAAGCGACTAACTTTGCCGAGGGCGAGGTAGCGCATATAGACCTCTATGAAGAAGTTGCAGACATCCATAAGGAAGCTTTTTTGCGAGAAGAAGTCAAAGTGCAGAAAGTTGTAGACAAAGAAACCGTTGAAGCTGAAGAAACCATTCGACGCGAAGAATTAAATGTTGACGCTGATGGAACTCGAATAGAGAATAAAACTGACCGGCGTTAACCTACTTAAATCACAAAGGTCATTTTCTTGCATAAGTCAAAAGAAATAACCCCACCCCGCCTTTGACTTACGTCAAAGTCTCCCCTCCCCGCAGGCGGGGAGGGGCTGGAGGTGTGGTGTTAGGGGACTTTTGCAAGAGGTCTATTGCATTTGAGTTAGTAGGAGTGGGTTTTCTACCTACTTCTACTCAAAATTACTTTCAGAAGCTTGATATTGCAAAAGAGTCATTAGTTTAGATGAGGTGGTTAAATTGAAAATAATTCAACAGTTTCGTCGGGTTTTAACAGCTTTAGTCTTGGTATTAGTATTAACAACCACTGCCGCCTGTAGTGGTACTGTTCAAGCTAAACAACCAACTCAATTACCGCCTGGAATCAGTCATAGTGCTGACTATGCTTTGTTGTCACGCGGTAACAGTGTACAGGGTCAAGATTTTGGGAACTGGGTTGTCAGCACAGCCAAGGGAATTGTCCAAGATGCTTATGTCCGTGACAACAATAAGTTAGGTGTCGTGATTGCGCCTCAAGTTCGTCCGACGGAAGTGCGACCATTAGCAAAATCCTTACTCCAAGGTTTTCACCAAAATTTCCCGAATCAAGACTTAAAAGTTTTGATGTATGCACCAGACAAAAAACTGATTTTGACGGCTCAGTATGATGTGCAATCTCAGCAAATTGATTATAAATAAGCTGTTCCACAAATAAACTTGCATAAGCTAGGCGGGCAGGATGCCCACCCCACAAGAGTTATATTTAATAAGGGTTATGCAAATTAGATGTTTTTTAGCTTAACGACTCAAAATTTTGGAAAAACCTGAATTAATTCAGTTGATTGTAAGTAGAAAAGGAGACATTTAAAATGAGCAGCAGTGACAAGTATAAACGCGAAATTCTGAATGACTTAGCGCATGGTAATACAGAATCTTTAGATGATGTTTCATCTGACCCAACCAAGGAATACCAAAATTTTGATGATTTTGCTCAACGCTCATCCCACGAAGAACGTCGGCAATTATTTGGTCGGTCTTTCAACCATAACAGCATTCCTCCCAGCCAGATGGAGCCAGAATTGCAGAAGGCGATCGCTCAGATTAAGCCTAACGAACGGGATGATGTTGCACGGTCATTTTTCAAGCACTTAAAGCAAAGAGGTCTAGACGAGCGCCATCTGGAGCGAGATTTGGGACTTTCTACCCACAACGCTAACCACATGAATGCAGATGACCTCAGCAAGCTGGCATCTTTCACATATCATAGCCATCCTGACATCTTCCAAGAAGTGATGGCTGAACAACCAGCGATTCTTAAGTTTCTCAGTAATCCAATGGTAGGAGCAGCTTTAGGAGCGATCGCCTCTAAATGGTTTGGCCATCATAAGTAAGCATTTCCAAACTTGATACACATATAGGACTAGTATTTGATTTCCGAAAAGATACGTAGGGTGTGTTAGCGACAGCGTAACGCACGATCATTAAGGGTTTGGTGCGTTACGAACTACGTTCTAACACACCCTACAATACCTAATTTTGTTCAAAAATCAAATATGATTCCTATAGTCCTTGATTTACCGTAGGGGCAATTCATGAATTGCCTCTACATATTAGATAAAATGTGAGTCACTATTTTTATCGAAACAGAATTCAGAATGAATTCTGTACGAGTGGTGGATAGCGCAGCGGTAGCGAGTCTTGCCTACGGCACGCTGCGCGAACGAGCGTCTTGATTCTGACTCCTGAATTCTGACTTCTGAATTCTTCTTCAA
>JAHCSU010000608.1 GCA_023522315.1 Nostoc sp. CCCryo 231-06 | reverse complement strand
CACAATCCCCACCTTATGAGTACATTGAAGGTGGGGACTTCCGCGACACGTTAAACCCATATAATGAAGGAATTACCCGTGCGTTCTTTTATGGAGCTAGCGATTCCAGTTTAGATATTAATGAAGCAGCAAAACAATCCAGTCTCCCCACTGTTGGAGAGCCACAGGATAGATTATCTTCAGTACATAACTTGTCAGATAAATCGCTGTTTCTAATCTGGAGTTTTATGGAGTTTCCAGAAAATTATGCAGATCCACTTCATAAAACTTTTTCACAGGAGCAGATTAAGAAATTGAAGTTACAGCACCAGCCTTTGTACGAATACTTAGAACACAAGCATACGTATCACTCAGTAGCTGGTAAACTTCACAAATTATCAGAGAAAGATGAATAGAGTGAGTGAGCTAACAAGTCGATGGAGTGGAAGAGCGAGAGATATCTCTGATCATTCATAAAGCGCACTCTATAGATGAGCAGCGAGAAATCATTATTGGTCACTCTCAACAAAATCTCTTGCTGTTGATTTCCTTCACTGAGGGTTCCAATGCTATCCGTATCATCAGCGCCCGTCTAGCTACTCGAAGGGAACGTGAAGATTATGAACGAAACGCCTTTTGAAAAATTGCAAAATTCTGACGATGAGCTTCAGGCTGAGTATAGCTTTGATTATCAAAAGGCAAAGCCTAATCGCTTTGCTGCCCGTAGTGGAACGCAACAATTAACAGTTGTGGTCTTAGATGAAGATGTGGCTCAGGTTTTCACCACACCAGAATCGGTCAACAAAGTATTAAGGGCGTTGATTGAGTCAATGCCACAAGCAGCAAACGGCGAGACAGGCTAACAAAGAAAGTTGCATCGCACAGTTGCAAGCCATCTTATCAAAAGCATAATCAACTCCAGCAAGTAGATGAAAGCAGACTATTTAGAGGAATCCCTTGGAAATTGAACAATAGTCAATGGAAAATGATTTTTGATCAGGGCACTCTGGATTAGAGAATCATAGGCGGGGTATAATAAGCAACTGTCCTGAATTATAGTTCAAGTTTTGCATAAAAAAGGCTCAAGCATTTCTGCCTGAGCCTTTTCTAGATTCAACTAAATGACTTTCGCCTATTTAGATTAGTAGCGGCCACCACCGCCACCACCACCACCACCACGGTTGTAGCCGCCGCCACCACCGCCACGATTACCACCGAAAGAACCACCTCCACTTCTGTCTTCTCTGGGCTTGGCCTTATTCACTTTAAGGTCACGACCCAGCCATTCAGCACCATCAAGGGCTTCAATGGCTTTTGTTTCTTCATCTTCTGAACTCATTTCCACGAAAGCAAAGCCGCGTAAACGACCTGTTTCACGGTCAGTAGGTAGCTGAACACGCTTTACAGCACCATATTCTGCAAATACAGCACTCAGCGCATCTTGTGTAACTTCATAGGAGAGGTTACCAACGTAAATTGACATTAAATGTCTCCAAAATCATAAGTTTGTAGAGATTTAGATTTCGGAGAGAAGTCTGTAATACCAAAAGGAAAAAGCCTGTCAATACTAAAAACAAACACTGTCGCCGAATTAATTCTCATTTCACTTCCCATGATGACATAGCAACTAACTTTCTGGGGAAAATTTTCAAAATTGTTATAAAAAGTTATATAGCAGTCCGCTTTGATTTTTGAAATTAGTTTGCGTAGATAGGGAGTGGGGAGTAGGGAGTGGGGGGTGGGGAGTAGAGAAAAAGCTAATCAATTCTATTTTCTAAATATTGCCCAATCATCAACTGCTCACCAGCACGAGAGATGATCGTCTGTCTGGTGCGGTATTTGCTGCCAATTAGCTTTAACTCTTCCTCAAAGACTGAACCGTTGTATTCAGTTCGCAAACACAGTGTTTTCGGGTTGGAGAAATAATATTGGGCGGTGACTGGTTTGGATATGGCAAAACCGCGATCGCGATACAAAATGTTTCCCATCACCCCAAATATTGTTGAACCTTGCGATTCTTTCTTTGTCTTTAGCACATCTGTACTTTCCCATACAACTGCTGCACCACAGATTAAATTACCTGCATCAGAGAAATCGTGCATCTGAGCTAGCTTTTGCAATTCATCACAGCCCTGCTCTAAAAAATTGATCGTAACTATACTTTCGATCTCCTTAGTTTCTCCTTCCGGTAGGGTGTAGTAGCGTCGTTGTGATCGCCACTTACCCTCTGATTCCTGGAAAAATTCGGAAATCTGGAATTCATCAGTGGTTTGTACGATTCTGAGCAATGATGTCACGCCTTACCTTCCTCACCTAATGCAAATATATTTCTGGCAAAAAACTTCATTCTTGCTGTTGTTGCTATAGTACTTATCGCCCTGTTTCTTCCCATATTACGCAAGGTGGGTAAGAAAAATAGTGTCTTCCAATACATTATAAACCTAAAAAAGCAATAAATATTTAATATTCTTAATATATTAAATATAATACTATAAATACAAGTATTTATGCCAGAATAAAAATGATTATGTAAAAACAAGGGGATTATCGTAATACCCCCATGTTAGGATGTGCGGCAAAAAGTTTCATATCTTTAGAAAAACCCAGGTTTCTCCTATGGGTAGATTTCAGAAAACTGACAAATATTTATACTAAGTTTATAATTTATTATCTGCAAGAAGATTTTCTACCTCTGCGTAAGAAGTAGAGCGGTGAGAAGTTTTGGAATTTTATGGGAAAACAGTAACTTCTGATACAGAAAGTTCCTGTTAGACAGCTTATGAATTCTCGCCGTTTTTCGTTAATAATATCTCTCAAATTTACTTGGTAAAACACGGCTGTTTAACCCCAAAAGCTCCCCAATAAGAGAAAAATAAATGATTTTGGATATGAATAAGCCGCACAAGCAGGTGAAAATAACAGATTCGGTAGCCACCAACCAGCTCATTAATATCCAGTTAAATTCAGTTGTGAAGACTGAGGTAACGATGGCTGGGGTAGGCTGTACCTACGCAGATTTAAAGAGTAGACTTCTTGCAAACAGCACCAGTGCAACAGGTGGAAAAGCTAAAAGAGAAAATTACTTATTTTCCTCCACCTCTGTAAGAAGTTTATTAATTTCTTGTTTGCTAGGTATAGGATTGCTGACGGCAAGTTGCGGCTCATCGCCCAAAGAATCAGCAGATGCACAATCTCAGAGTCCTGGTAGTAAAGAACGCGGTGGTGCAACACCTGTAGATGTAGCGATCGCTCGAACTGACTTGCTCGAAAAACAACCAGAATACACAGGTAATACAACACCCTTTCGGATTGTATCAGTGCGATCGCAGGTAGAAGCGCGGTTGTTGGCTTTGAACTTAGATGTCGGCGATAGGGTAAAGCTTGGGCAAAACGTCGGGCAGTTAGATGATGCCATACTTTTGACCCAATTAAAGCAAGCAGAAGCAGAACTAGCAGCCCTCAAATCAGAAGTAGCTAGGGCAAACAATCAGGTAAGTAACGCTCGTGCTGAGGTTGAACGGGCGAGGCTAGAAGTTGTACAAGCTCAGGCAGACTCACAACGGCAACAGAATCTATTCAAAGCCGGAGCGATCGCTGAACAAACTGCCCAGCAAGCACGTACTCAGGCGCAAACAGCAGCCCAGGCACTCCGGGCAGCCCAAGAGCAAGTTCGTACAGAACAGCAAGCCGTCGCTGCTGCCCAAGGTAGAGTACTTGCCCAACAAGCATTGGTTGCCCAAACTAAAGAGCGCAGCTCTTACGCTCGGCTGACATCCCCTATCACTGGCGTAGTTATAGAAAAGGTTACAGAACCCGGCAACCTTCTGCAAGCAGGTAGTGAAGTCTTGAAGATTGGCGACTTTAACCGTGTCAAAGTGGTTGTCCAAGTTTCCGAATTAGAACTGGCACAAATTCAGGTTGGACAATCTGTACAAGTGCGTTTAGATGCCTTCCCCAACGAAGCATTAGCTGGGACAGTTACGCGCATTTCTCCAGCAGCCGATGCCACGGCTCGCTTGATACCTGTAGAGGTAGTGATTCCTAACGCTCAAGCCAAGATTGGCAGTGGACTGCTGGCGCGAGTCAACTTTGAAAACCAGACTCAACAGCGCGTAGTCGTACCGCAAACAGCTATTCAGAAACAAGCAAGCAGTAATAACTCCAAGAATACAGGTAAGTCATCTTCCCCGGCCAACGCAGCTAATACTGCCGGGGCAGAAAACCCTGCTGGGACGCTATTTGTGGTCAAAGACACAGAAGGCAAAGGGAAAGTGGCAGCGCGTGCTGTGACATTAGGAAAAAGAGCCGATGGCAAAGTGGAAATTTTATCTGGTTTGCGATCGGGAGAACGCTATGTTGTTCGCAGTGGTCAACCCTTAAAAGATGGAGACGCTGTACGTTTATCGATTATTTCTGAAACAGCAGAGGTAGGCCCTAAAGGAAATTAAAAATTCTAAATCTCTTTGAGAATTTTTAATTTTGCCTTTTTAATTGGAGCAAAGCAATAATAATGCAACAAATAAACAAAAGTGGCGGATTTAGTATCAGTGCCATATCAATCCGTCAACACATCGGGACACTGATGCTGACGTTGGCATTGATAGTAATGGGTGTATTTTTTGTCGTCAGATTGCCAGTGGATTTACTACCATCAATTACCTATCCTCGGATTGGTGTGCGAATAGAAGCACCTGGAATCTCCCCAGAGGTAGCAGTTGATGAAGTCACAAGGCCATTGGAAGAAGCCTTTAGTGCTACCGAGGGCGTGATTCAAATTTTTTCTCAAACTCGTGAGGGACAGATAAATTTGGATCTGTATTTTCAACCAGGTGGCAATATTGACCAAGCTTTAAATGATGCTACGGCTGCTTTTAACAGAGCTAGAAACACATTACCAGAAACCATCGAAGAACCACGCTTATTTAAAGTTGATCCTTCCCAGCTACCTGTTTACGAATTGGCATTAACTTCACCCTCCCTAGAAGGTGTGGATTTGCGCGTTTTTGCTGAAGAAGAACTAGCCCGCGAACTGGGTATTGTACCCGGAGTCGCAGGGGTAGACATATCGGGCGGAGTTCTAGAAGAAGTTAGGGTAAATATTGATTTGGATCGCTTGCAAGCTGTAGGTGTAGGTTTGACCGATATCTTAGATGAACTCAGAGATCGCAACCTAGATATCTCTGGCGGTCGGCTTTTAGGGGAGAATGCTGAACCATTAACCCGTACAGTCGGGCGATTCCAAAATGCCAATGAAATCAACAATCTTTCTTTTGAAGTCTCTTCCCCCGCTACCTCGACTACCTCGACTTCCTCGACTACCTCGACTACCTCGACTTCCTCATCTCCCCCCACCTCCTCTACTCCCAACCGCCGCGTCTATTTACGCGACTTTGCCGAAGTCATTGATGGCTCAGAACAGCAACGGGTGTACGTTTTACTCAACGGGAAAGAAGCTGTAAAAGTCAGTATTCAAAAGCAGCCGGATGCTAATACCATCAACGTTGTCGAGGGTGTGAAAAAACGCTTAGAAGAACTTCGGAAGTCCGGTTTAATTCCTGAAGGGACAGTTCTGACACCAACCTTAGATGAGTCGCGGTTTATTCGTAACTCGATCTCGAATGTTACCAGTTCTGGATTGATCGGTACTGCACTAGCAGCGATCGCAGTTCTCCTATTTCTCGGTTCTCTGCGGCAAACTTTCATCATCGTCCTCGCCATCCCCCTAGCAAGCCTAGCTGCCATCATCTTGATGGGGCTATTTGGCTTATCTATCAACGTTTTTAGTTTGGGTGGTCTGGCTCTGGGTGTAGGTATTGTGGTAGATAACTCCATCGTCATGTTGGAGAACATTGCCGAGGGTGCTGGGATGACTCCCGGTAAGGATAATAAAAGCCGCCTAAATTCCCAAGAACTAATTTCTCAAGCAGAAAAAAGTAGCCAAGAAGTAGAATCAGCTTTGATTGCTTCCACTAGTACGAACTTGGTAGCGGTGTTGCCATTTTTGCTCATTGGTGGTTTTATCGCATTACTATTCAATGAGTTAATTCTTACCATCACCTTTTCTGTAGCCGCTTCAATTTTAATTGCCGTAACCGTTGTACCGATGTTCGCCTCCCGGATGTTGGCATGGAAGTTTTCTAGCGGTTTGAGCAATTTTTGGCTGTTGCAAAAGTTTAATAGCCGCTTTGATGCTGCTACGAGGGGTTATGGCAGTTTTTTAAGTGGGATATTACGCTGGCGGTGGGCAACAGTAGCGATCGCTATTATCGTTTTCGGCGGCGGCAGTTTGTGGATGGCTCCGCAAATTCCCCAAGAAATTCTCCCCCGCATCAACACCGGACAAGCCAACTTAAATGCCCAGTTTCCTCCCGGTACACCTTTAGAAACTAACCAAAAAGTAATGGTTGCGGTGGATGAGATTATCCGCAAGCAACCAGAAACAGAATATGTTTTCTCTACAATTGGTGGCTCTCTCTTTGGCAACACTACCAATGCTAATGCCCTACGAGCTTCCAGCAATATTACCTTGAAAACGGGTACTAATGTGCAAGCTTACGTAGAAAGAGTTACCCAAGAGTTAAACAAGCTAAATTTAGCAGGAATTCGCCTGCGCCTTGCCCCCGGTCAAGTACGGGGTTTGATTCTCAGCAACTCTCCTGTCCGTGGTGCTGATGTTGACGTAATCCTTGAGGGAAATGACGTAAATACTTTAGAAGAAGCTGGTCGTCAGGTGCTAAAAGCCTTAGAAGACCAAGCCACCCTAGCAAGATTTCGTCCTGATGCAGACGATCGCCAACCAGAAATTCAAATTCTTCCTGACTGGGAGAGGGTTTCAGCTTTGGGGCTAACTGCTACACAGATAGGACAAACAATTCAAACTGCGATCGAAGGAAGTATACCAACTCAGTTGCAACGCGGCAACCGTTTAGTAGATGTCCGGGTAAAGTTGAATGAAGCATCAGTACAAGTACCTTCTCAATTGGAAAGATTGCCTTTATTTGTGGATAACAATCGGCAAGTCCGCTTGAGTGATGTTGCCAAAATTGCCGAAGCTCAAGCGCCTGGAGAAGTTCAGCGAATTAACCAGCGTCAGGTTTTATTATTTGCTGGCAACTTGACTGAGGGAGCTAGCCTCAGTACTGCTCTAGAACAGGTGAGTACGGTACTAGATAGTATAGATTTACCTGAAGGGATTACCGTTTTACCCAGTGCAGCAGCTGAATCTAATCAGCAGTTGCAAAGTTCATTGCAACTTTTAGGTGGATTAGCTGCCTTTCTAGTCTTTGTAGTGATGGCGGTGCAATACAATTCCCTCATTGACCCGCTAGTAATTATGTTTACAATTCCCTTAGCGTTAGCTGGGGGGATTTTCGGGCTTTACATCACCAAAACTGCAATTGGGGCGACAGTGATTGTCGGTGCAGTTTTGCTGGTGGGTATTGTGGTCAATAACGCCATCATTATGGTGGAATTGGCCAATCAAATTCTGGAACGAGAAAAAGTTGACCGGAAAACTGCCATTTTGAAAGCTGCACCTCAACGCCTACGACCAGTGTTAATGACAACTATTACCACTGTTTTAGGTATGTTTCCTCTAGCGTTAGGAATTGGGGAAGGCTCAGAATTTCTGCAACCATTAGGCGTGGTCGTATTCTCCGGTTTATCTTTGGCAACAGTGCTGACGCTGTTTATTATCCCCTGTTTTTATACTCTGTTACACGATTTACTGGGTGGAAATTGGGCGAAGCCAGTGTTAATCCGCTTACGTGGATTTACGAAAAAATGGATTTGAATCCTTGATATCGAATTACCCAAAACAAAAACCTCACCCAGTGCCAATACTGTTCGGTTAAGGCAATAGACGCGATGAATCGCCGTCTCTACAATAATCAGTCTTTCGTAGAGACGGCGATTTATCGCGTCTTTGTGATGATTTATCGCGTCTTTACTTTAATCCCTCTCCTTGGTAATGAGAGGGACAGGTGAAAGCGTAGCAGAACCAGGGTGAGGTTTCTTTAGCCTATTCAATAAACTGTGTGTACGCCGTAACTGTGGAGAGGGAGTAACACCAATTTGAAAAATGATTGCGACAGATGAATTCACACCAAGGAAGACGCACCAACGCGATTCCTAATCAAAAATCAAAAATCAAAAATCAAAATGTCTGGTCTATCATCTCCTTAAACCTCTCAAGCACGTCCTTTCGGATCAACTTAAAATCTGAATTTTCTATTTTATTTTCAGCTTGGTCTGTGCCATCCACATTGAATTTGCCGTAATAAACCCCTACAGGAAAATACAATGGACTACCATTCAAACCTTTGTTAAGGAAAAGAATGTATTTCGCATTCTTGACTAGCGGTTGGTAATCGTCAAATACCTGAAGGAAACTTTTACCGGTGATCCTGTCTGGAACTATAGCTGCTTGTTGTCCGATCAATAGCGTGTCCGAATATGACGCACCTTTCAGCACACGTTGTACTTTAAATTCAGTTTGGGAGATCGCTTCAGTAACGTAACCCCCAAAATCACGTTGAATTAAGGGTGTGCTTTCCGTAATCGATTGCGTTGGTTTTCCAATAGCGATAATATCTGATTTTGCAATTAAATCCTCTACATCTTTTGGTGCAATAATACTCCCCTCTGTTCTTGTAACTGTCAAACCCTCAACCATTTCAGTACTTGCAGATACTTTCTCGCTACTTTGTGCTAACGAATTGGTTGTATTGTTTGCAGTAACTAGACCAGCACCAAAGACCGCGATCGCTGCAATAGTTGTAAAATAAATTCTCTTTTTCATCAGTTTTTTAATTCAGATATTGCCCAATCTGTCAACATATAACTTCTAATTTAGATTTTTTATAAAGATTGCGTAAAATTACTAGCTATTGTGATAAAGCATCACAAGAATTGCTTTATAAATCAACCTATGAGTAGATATAAACTCATTGAGCAGACACACATTAACTGCTATTTATCTACCTGCCAGATAAATAAGCAGTTAAAAGGTGAGTTTTTGCTGTTTGATTTAACCCACGCGGTATAGCATTCTCTCAATCAATATGAAGAGGACAAAAATATGACTACAATACCAACCAAAATAGCCTTGTCTGTTCTAGGAGCAGCAGGAATTAGTTTGTTGTCTTTAACACCAGCGAGAGCCTTCATGTTGGTAGAACCCATCGTGACAACTCAAAATAAAGGCATACTCGAAACGAAAACGCCAAGAACCCTTGGCCCAGAGTTTCAACCAGGACAAGTAATAGAATATGGTGTCTCAGATGTAGCTAATAACTTTCTAAATGACACTGGGTACGATATAGAAAGCTTGGTCTTTGATTTAAAAACGCTTGCCTATACTAATCCAGATTCTACTCCCGTATTTAATAATGAGCCTGTGCAGTGGGGAGATGTTAATGGAGATGGCAAGATTGGTTACTCTATTAACCCCGATCTAAAGGATATTTTTTCAGACGTTACTATAAAAGATAATATCATCACTTTTAGTGGTGGTGTTATCCCAAACGGAACCCTGTTTTACAATCCATTCGCTACCAACCCCAATGTATCGCCAGGTGCTGGAATCATTCCACCAGTGCCAGCAGAGCAAGTGGATAAAGATGGGCCAATCAGAGTAGCTAGTTATTACACTGCTGTTCCTGAATCAACTAATGTTTTGGGTGTACTAATATTTGGCGCTTTAGGTGTAGCTTTAAAAGTAAAGCGATCGCTACACTCTTAACGCTCTAACTCTGTAATTAACTCACGGTATACTGCCAGTGTTTCCTGATGGACGCGGGCAACACTCAGCCACTGTAGGTTTTGATTTGCCCGATTTTTCCACTCATGCAGCATATCGGCATTACTCAGTAATTGCACTAAAACTCCAGCCAAAGCATTGCTATCTTTTGCTGGCACTAAAAGTCCTGCTTCCCCATTGTCCAAAGCTTCAGGAATCCCGTCTACCTGAGTGCCAACGATCGCAGTTCCAGCTTCCCTAGCTTCGGAAAGTACCAAGGGGCAAGGATCGCGGTGGGAAGCTAGCACAAATATGTCACAAGATATCAGATAGCGTTGAGGTTCCGCCTGGAAGCCTTCAAAATGGATACGTTCTTTTACAGAAGTTGCTTGTGCTTGTGCCTCAAATAGCTGTTTATCAGGGCCATTTCCTACCAAATAAAGATGCGCTTGGGGAAAATCTGAGGCAATTTGTTCAAAGGCAGCGATTAACTCAGCAATTCCCTTGCGTTGATACATCCCCGCTACAGTTGCGATCGCTGGACGTTGTAATGGTAAAGGTTGATAATCTTGTATTTGTCGGGTGCGGGGACTACCCAAAGTTCCGTTACATATTACCCGCAGCTTGTTTTCGGAAATACCGCGCCGTGCCATAGAATCTCGTACAGCCTTACTGACGGCAATTACTCTGTCAGCTAAACCCATCAACAGACTAGAACGCTGAAATTCGTTGTGGACTGTGGAAACTAAAGCATATCTATGCCCTTTAAAAATGCGGGCTAGGATGACTCCCGTCATCATGTGGGCGTGAACAATATCCGGCTGAAATTCTGCTGTGATCGCCTGGTAACGTACAGCTGCTTTAATAATACTTATCGGTTTTCTGGTTTGGTCTAGTTGGTAGTGTTTGACACCACATATATTTAGTAATTTCTCATATTCACCACCAGCCGAAATAACCGCTACCTCATAACCAGATTTTGCCTGTAAACAAGCCAGATCCACAGCCACATTCACAATACCGTTACCTATTTCTTGAACGTGGTTCAAAATATGGATGATTCGCATAATCTTTGAGATATGTATAAAAAATTAAGATAAGTAACTGAGTGTAAATCAACATAATTCTTGAGGTGTTCAATGACAACTCAAAAGTAGTCAGTAGTGCGTCAAATTGACACTACCTACTGACTAAGAGCGCTTCTCATCAGCCACTTAGCTTTAAAGACTTATTCAGCAATAGCTCGATAAATCGGGGTAAAACTCCAAAATTCTAATGTCTTACCAAAAGCAGCAATGGGAGCATCCCACCTTGAAAGGGCTAGTCCTGCCAAGATGATGCGGCGAAATTAATGTAATGATTGTCAGGTTGCGGGGGTGGGGTTATGAATAATTTTCAGGAGGTTAGACTTGTTCCTGCTCTGGCTCTTGGGGACATCCAAAAAATAAAATATACAGTCGCTAAGAATGATAATCATTGTTAGGGGGTGGGAGTAGCTGCCGTTGGCAGCTACTCCCACCCCGATTTGTAGTAAATTCAATAATGATTCGATTTTGGGATGTTTAAGGTGTCAATACAACTAACGGATTCATTGAAAAAGTTGTTGAAGGAAACTGCCGAACAATTAAAGGGTGCAGCCAAACGTAAATTTCTAGCACAAACAGTTGCAGCATTAGGACATGGAGGACAGTTGAAAGCAGAGCAAGAGAAAGGAATGAATCGTGTCACAATTAGTAAAGGAATTAAAGAATTAACTAGTGGTATTACTTGTGTAGATAATTATCGAGGTCGAGGACGTTATAAAGCAGAATCACACCTGCCAAATCTTTGATTAATGCAATTTTTTGCACTATTAAACCAGCAACGCATCATGAGCAATGAACTCATTTTTCCCGGATCTGGGAAAATTTTTAGCCATGATGTTTTCAACTGGATAATTATCACTTGGCTCTCAGCAGCAGCCACGAGCGATCGCTTTGGATTTACACAAGGTACTCAGAATAGGTGTAAGAGCCTGCAATTATAAATGACCAAACCTGCAATCAAGACATTTACAAACCAGGATTATTTGCAACTATAATTGTGCTTCAGCCAGGATTAATTGCAACTAAACCAGGATTAAATGCAACCAACCTGCAATCATCGTTTTGAGCCAGGATTATCTGCAACTATAATTGTCAAAAAAACGAAGATTATTCTGGCGATGAAAACCTCATCTCTTGAATCGAGATAGTCGTCCCATATCAAGAGCGATCGCATTGCCGCTCACCTGGACAATCACGACCCAAAGATGATCTCTCACTACGCCTCTGTCGAAAGATTGAGGGCTAACGTTCCTGCTCACCGGACGCAGATAACCTCTGCAACTCAACCAGCAACTTTGGGGCGTTCCGGTGCAGCGACTGGTTATGCAGCGATCGCCTAACGTCGCAGTGCTTTCAGCCCAAGGTTTGGAAATAACTGACTTGCAGCAGAAAACTGCACCCAAGCCGTTGCTAGCGTCTCCAAGGAGCGAGCAACGATCAAAGCACCTGCGTCTATCGCTTCATAACCACAGTCCTTAACTAACCCAGCGACAATCGTTTTGGCTCCTGGATCGTCACCGCAATAGAAAACGCTGGGGCGATCACTGCCGAACTGTCTAGATTCTGATGCAATGACTTCGGCAAAGGTGATGTTAAATCCCACATTCCGCACTTCAACTTGAAGTACACAGAAATTACAGTTAA
>JAHCSU010000607.1 GCA_023522315.1 Nostoc sp. CCCryo 231-06 | reverse complement strand
GCGTCTTGGTGATATAGTCATATTTACCTCCACGCTCAAGCGCACGTTTGTAAGCAGGTCGCGCATGAATGCGATCGACAAATTCTTTGATCTTTGGCCAGTTCTCCGCCTCTTCTTTTTGCATGGCCACTACTTCGAGGGGAAAGCTCATTTGGATATCGGCGGCGGTAAATTCCTCACCGACAAACCACGTACTTTTACGAAGTTCACCTTCTACGTAGTCAAAATGAAGTTTGATCTGAGGCGCAACGAATCCACTCACAACGCTGCTGTCTCCTTCCCCGAACTTATTCAAGACCAATCGCATTACCAAAAGTGGCATTGCAGAGCCTTCGGCGTAATGCAGCCAATATGTATAGCGCAGATGCTCCGGTGTATGCGATGCTGGGACTAGCCGACCATCGCCGTAGCGATCGACTAGGTATTCGATAATGGCGCCCGACTCAGCGATGGTGAGGTCTGCATCTGTGATTACTGGTGACTTACCAAGCGGATGGACTTGGCGCAGCGACTCCGGTGCTAGCATCGTCTTTGCATCGCGTTCATAGAATTTGATCTCGTATTCGATACCTAATTCCTCAAGCAGCCACAGCACACGCTGCGATCGCGAGTTGTTAAGATGATGAACAACGATCATAAAACGTTCCTCTTTTGATGGCTCATTACTATCTGATGTCGGCTAATCTCTAGCTATATTATTAGACAATCTTTTTCAGCCTAACTCCCCTAATTGGTATAAAAACCTCATTTGTTTCATTTATGGCTTTAATCATTGCTGGAGAACGTAGTGGGGTGGGTAAGACAACAGTCACGCTCACTCTTTTAGCATCATTACGCCGTCGCGATCGCCTGGTGCAATCTTTTAAGGTAGGCCCAGACTACATTGATCCGATGTTTCATCAACACGTAACTGGTCTTCCGTGTCGCAATTTAGACCCAGTGTTGACTTCTGAAACCTACGTTCAGCAATGTTTTGCCCGTCATAGCCAACTGAGTGAATATGCCCTAGTGGAAGGGGTGATGGGGTTATTTGATGGAGTTGGGCATGGGGCATGGGGCATGGGGCATGGGCAAGAAAAGCCAAAATCAACAGATTTTGCGAGTACGGCACACATTGCGCGGCTTTTAGATTTACCTGTGGTGTTGGTGATTGATTGTAGTCGTTTATCTGGTTCTGTAGCTGCGATCGCTCACGGCTATCGGTCTTTTGATCCCAGAATTAAAATAGCTGGAGTAGTATTAAATCGCGTGGGAAGCGATCGCCATCTCTCTCTACTCAAAGATTCTCTCGAACCTTTACAATTACCGATTCTCGGCGTGTTGCGGCGTCAGGATAACATCACAATTCCCGATCGCCATTTGGGTTTAGTCCCCACAGCAGAACTTCCCGAACTCAACGCTTTAATTAATCGCCTCGCCGATTTAGGAGATACCTGCTTCGATTGGCAACACTTATTACCTTTATTAAAATCAGAACCACTCCCTCATCCCCCACCCTGCGGGAAGCTAAAGCTACATCCCCCTCATCCCCCCTCATTCCCAGTCAGGATTGCAGTAGCCCGTGATCGCGCTTTTAATTTTTACTATCAAGACAATCTTGATTTCCTGCAACAACTTGGCGCAGAACTGGTTTTCTGGAGTCCCCTAGAAGATGCTGCAATCCCAAAAGATGTACAGGGAATGTATTTTGGGGGCGGTTTCCCAGAAGTTTTTGCCCAGCAACTAGCAGAAAATACCAGCGTTCGTGATGCAGTGAAAACAGCAATTCTTCAAGGAATGCCTGCGATCGCTGAATGCGGAGGATTAATGTATTTATGTGAGCAAATTATTGATTTTGAGGGTAAATCTTGGTCGATGGCGGGAGTTTTACCGACATCTGCTGTAATGGGTGGGCGTTTAACTTTGGGGTATCGTCGGGCAGTAGCTTTGCAAAATAATCTGTTAGTGAAGGCAGGTACAACTGTTTACGGACATGAGTTTCATCGTTCTCATTTAACCTTAACTCCGACTCAGCCCCTATTTGAAACTTCTCGCTACGATTGTGAGGAAAATATGGGATGCGAAGGATGGGGTTTACCTGCAAATGTTCATGCTTCTTATGTGCATCTGCACTGGGGAGAAAGTAGAGAAATTCCCCAGCAGTTTCTTCAAGAATGTCGGAAACTAGCATCTATAGAAACGTGGATTTAAACAAGCACAGAACCCAGTAGGGTGAATTAAAAACTATAAAATAATATTTTCTGAATAGATTTTTTAACCCACGGAGGTGGGTTTTGTCTGTGTAGTCGCGACTTCTAGTCGCTAGGGCTAGTAAAAATTAAACTTTCCAAACATCCTCTAAGATTCATAACAAGAACCTTAGAAGGTCAAGCGGTAAATGAATTCATCAGAAAGTTTGCCCTTGATAAACTCTGCATTTCGATTTACTTTGTACAACTTGAACCCAAGTTTTTCGACCACTTTACGGGAGGCAATATTGTACTCGTTCACCGATGCGTGTAGTATGGATAAACTAAAGCGTTGTTGGGCTTCAGCGATAGCTAAAGAGCTGTATATTCTAGCGTATCCCTGCTTCTGGAAACCAACAAATGTCATAAAACCGATTTCTGCATATTGATCATCAAAAATACCTATCTCCACAACACCAACATGTTGATTTTGGGGAGTTATCGCAACCCATTTCAACCAGATCATAGTCTCGTTATCGGGTGATTTTTCTAGCGCGGCAAACTGGAATTTTTGCTTAACCTCCATGAAGGTCGGAATTTGCTCCTCAAGATATTTGTACAGAGGTGGGTTGCTTATACAGGAGTAGAGGATCTCGGCGTGCTGTTCCGTAACCTTTTCTAGGCGCAAGATTACCGCGTCTGTTGCCATGTTTTTTCTGATTCTTTTTTATTACTCGCGTGAAATTAACTCTCGGTTGTTCAAGATTGACTTGATTATTAACTCCGCAAGGAGGTGACATTCATATCGTCATTCAATCTGCGAATCAGACGGGATAACTCACGAATAATATTCACCGCGATTTCGGGAGTTTCTTCGATCGCATCATACAGCTGCTCTTGCGTCAATTCCAAAAATTCGCAAGGTTCCAAAGTCGTTGCAGTGGCAGAACGAGGTTGAGTATCAAATACTGCCATCTCGCCAAAATATTTTCCCTGTTGGACTTCTGCCAACTGTTTATTCCCGATATGAACTTTAACTCGGCCTGACACGACAATATAGAGCGATCGCCCTTCTTCTCCCTGGCGAAAGATGGTGTAATTAGCTGGAAATGACAATTCGTTCATTACTGAAGTGAGCCGCACAATAAAATCATCCCGCAATTCCTTAAAAATCGGGACTCGCCGGACAAATAATAAACGGTCAACACTGGTTAGCATAATTACAAGTTAAACATCAAACATTACTTTGACATACTCCCCGACCGTCGCGGACGGGGATTCTAATTCATGGTTCACAGAA
>JAHCSU010000606.1 GCA_023522315.1 Nostoc sp. CCCryo 231-06 | reverse complement strand
AGTCTCCTGAAACTGCCCACAGTGCGGGGTTGTAGGCAACAATAGTTTATGCACTGTGTTGACTAAGGATGGAACAAGCGTGAATTTTCAGTCGGTAATCAGTTTATTGCATCATTTCTGGGGCGATCGCGGTTGTCTCATAGCCCAGCCCTACGATATTGAGAAGGGGGCTGGTACTAAGAATCCGCAGACATTTTTAAGAGCATTGGGGCCGGAACCGTGGGCTGTTGCTTACGTTGAACCTTGTCGTCGCCCTACAGATGGACGCTATGGCGAAAACCCCAATCGCTTCCAACACTATTATCAGTACCAAGTTCTGATCAAGCCGTCGCCAGATAATATTCAGGAGATTTATCTTGATTCGTTAAGGGCTTTAGGTATTCGTCCTGAAGACCACGATATTCGGTTTGTAGAGGATAACTGGGAAGATGCGACGGTGGGAGCTTGGGGCACTGGGTGGGAAGTATGGTTAGATGGGATGGAAATTACTCAATTTACCTATTTCCAACAGTGTGGGGGTATTGATTGCCGTCCGGTGTCGATTGAGATTACATACGGGTTAGAGCGGCTGACAATGTATCTCCAGCAAGTAGAGGCAATTACTAAGATTCATTGGACGGACAACATTACTTATGGTGATGTTTACCTTCAGGGAGAGATTGAGCAGTGTACTTACAACTTTGAAGCGTCGAATCCTGAGTTGCTACTGACACTATTTAATTTATATGAGCACGAAGCTACCCAATTGACGGAGCGAGGATTGGTCTTGCCTAGCTTAGATTATGTAATGAAGTGTTCGCACACGTTCAATCTGCTGGATGCTAGAGGTGTGATTTCCGTGACGGAGAGAACTCGCTATATTGCCAGGATTCGGCATTTAGCTAGGAAGGTAGCTCATTTATATGTTGAGCAAAGGGAGAAGTTGGGTTTTCCGTTACTCAAAGATACTGTAAGTTCAACAGGAAGCCCAATATGATAAAGGGTGGGGCTACTCGAACTAAGCACAGCTTTGTGTAAAAACGTAAGGTTTTAAAAGCAGAGGAACGCAAAGTAAACGCATAGGCGCTTCGCTTTCCCGCAGGGTAGGTACGCAGAGTTTTGCCAATTATCCATGCTCTGCTGAGGTTTAAGCTAGATATCTCTTTATGATGCCGCTTTTGCTAAAGGACAAAAATACGCTTAAATATTGAGTCTAGATCATTAAAGCTACAAGGATAAAGCCCGCCTGTGCGGGCTTTATTTCTATAAACTTGATGGACTATATTTCACCACAAGGATAAAAATTTTTCGCTGTTGGTGATTAAAGAGATGAAAAACTCACTCATAGGCGCTCCAAGCGCAGATAATAAGAGTTTGGAATATTTTATTTTTGAATTTCATAGCCAAATTCAGTAATGCCGATTTTTCTCTATTACTGCTCTAGCTATTTTTAAGTCAGGTGCAAATTCTGGTTGTCAGGTGCTTTTAGAAAAAATCTTATGATTCAAACCAGTGGTGTAATTATTTGTCTTGGCTACATTTTTGGGTTGCTGTTTACAGCAGTTCCTTGGGGTGGTGTGTGGATTTTGGTTCTGGGGATAGTGGGAGCAATTCTTTTTAGAAGACGCACTACTTCACGGCAACTTGCTCAGAAACCAGAAAGTGCTGGAAGCAAAAATAAGGCAGTGCCTAACACTTGGCAAACTAATCCCCATCCTCGAATATGGCTAGCTGCTGGTTTGGTGGGATTATTGGCAACTCTATATTTTCAATGGCGAGTGCCGCAACCAGGTGCAAAAGATATTAGTCAGTTCGTTCCGCCGGGAAATAGCAGTAATCAAGAACAACTTGTAATTGTTCGTGGCGAAGTGGCGAGTAATCCCCGCTTAACTCGGAGTCAGCGAGGACAATTTTGGCTAGAAGTGACTCAGCTAGATGAAATCAAAAATGACAAAGGTTCCGCAGGCGTCCCAAAAGGGGTTACAGGTAAATTGTATGTGACGGTGCCTATACTTCAGGCTACTGGGTTATACCCTAGTCAACAAATCGCTGTGACTGGTATTTTGTACAAACCAAAGGCGGCTTCCAATCCTGGTGGTTTCGACTTTCAGAAGTTTCTTAAGCAAGAAGGAACGTTTGCCGGTTTGATTGGGCGACAAATAAATGTTTTGGATCAGGAACGTAAATGGGGATGGTGGCAAATTAGGGAGCGAATTGTGCGATCGCAAGTTCGTTGGTTGGGTATCCCTGAAGGGCCTCTTGTCAGTGCAATGGTGTTGGGAAGCAAAGCTGTTGATTTACCCTATGATATCCGCGACTTATTTGTACAAGCCGGATTAGCTCATGCTTTAGCAGCTTCCGGGTTCCAAACTTCTTTGATTTTGAGTGTGATCTTACAATTAACGAGGCGGGCAAGAAAAGGAACGCAATTTACCCTTGGCTTTTTGGCTTTAATCATTTTTCTAAGTTTAACAGGTTTTCAGCCTGCGGTTCTCAGAGCCGTAATTATGGGTTTTGCGGCATTAGTTGGTTTGCTATTAAAAAGAAAAGTCAAACAGTTCGGCTCATTACTATTAGCAGCAACTCTGTTATTAGTGTTTAATCCTTTATGGATTTGGGATTTAGGTTTTCAATTGAGTTTTTTAGCAACATTGGGATTAGTCGTGACAGTACCTGCATTAGTCAATCGACTAGGATGGCTACCGCCTGCGATCGCAGCTTTAATTGCCGTTCCCCTAGCTGCCACTATTTGGACTTTACCTGTGCAACTTTTTGTCTTTGGGGTTGTACCATCTTATAGTTTGTTGCTGAATGTGGTTAGTACTCCATTAATTTCGATAATTAGTATAGGTGGAATCATCAGTGCCTTAGTGGGTTTAATTTGGACTCAGGCTGGAAGTTTTTTAGCTGCGGTGTTACATTACCCGACTGATTGGCTAATTAAATTAGTGGAGTTTTTTAGCAAGCTGCCAGGGAATTCTGTTGTTGTAGGCAGCATATCTACTTGGCAGCTTATAGCGATTTATGTACTGATTCTATTAGTTTGGCTAGTGCCTTGGTGGCAGAGGCGGTGGTGGTTTGCTAATGTGATTGCGATTGGTTTAGTATTCATCCCCCTTTGGCATTCTACAAATACATTGTTTAGGATAACAGTATTAGAATCTGGTACGGAACCAATTATAGTTGTTCAAGATAGAGGTACTGTAACTGTAATTAATAGTGGCGATGAAGGTACAGGACGTTTCACAATTTTACCGTTTTTGCAACAGCAAGGTATAAATCAAATCAATTGGGCGATCGCAACTGATTTCCAAGGCAATGAAAGTAATGCTTGGTTGGAATTACTGCAACGTTTACCTATCAAGAATTTTTATGAATATTCTCCCAAGCCAGAAAACTCCATTGCGACTCAGGCAATTCAACAAGAACTACAAAAATATCAAGGATCTTACCAACCGTTAGCAGTCGGTCAAACTGTGAAAACGGGTTCAATAGTGGCGCAATTAATCAACGATCAATTACCTATTTTACAATTGCAAATTCTAGATCAGAATTGGTTATTAGTAGGTAATATAAAGTCTAAAGAGGTACAACAACTAGTTAAGAGTGGGAGTTTACCTCGTCCCCAAGTGTTATGGTGTGCCCCTCAGTCCTTAAAAGATTTAGTTATTGCTCTGCAACCCAAAGTAGCGATCGCTTCTTCTGCCAACTTTGATATAAAAACTTTATCTGAGCTAAATCAAAGCCAAACCAAACTATTTTTTACAGGACGAGATGGGGCTATTCAATGGACGCCTAACGGTGAGTTTGAGGCATTTATTGAAGCTACAGAAAATAAGTCTTCTGTCTTATAACCCACATTCCGCACTTCATTTTGTAGTATATATACTGACAATAAAAGCTTCTATA
>JAHCSU010000605.1 GCA_023522315.1 Nostoc sp. CCCryo 231-06 | reverse complement strand
ACTTTACCGAAAAATTGGGTCTAAAGCCCCGTCATAAAGGACGGCTTTTATTTAATTTCCGGATCAACTCTCTGAGTACATCATTTTGAGTACGACTTGCTTCTGCGCAATAATCTACGAGCATTTCATATTCTTCATCTGAGCATCTAATTGTTAATTTTTTCATGCCGTCATATTGCCGTTGATTCATGGTAGAATACTAGCATGAAAACACTGAAGTTTAAGTTATATCAGCACAAGCAAAATAGACACCTCAAGCGAATGATTAATGCGAGTGGGGTGATTTATAACCGTTGCATCGCCATACACAAACGATACTATCGGATGTGGGGCAAGCACTTGGGTTGTGCAAAACTTCAGTCACATATTGCCAAGTTGCGGAAGAAAAACCCGTTTTGGCAATCAGTAGGTTCTCAAGCAGTGCAAGATATTTGTCAACGCATTGAGAAAGCCTACCAATTATTCTTTAAGCAGAATAAAAAAGGAGTAAGACCGCCAGGATTTAAGAAGGTGAGGAAATATAAATCATTCACTTTGAAACATGCGGGTTATAAGTTTCTGGGTGGTAATCGAGTTAAAATTGGACTGCGTGTTTATCAGTTTTGGAAGTCTAGAGAGATTGAGGGAACAGTCAAAACTTTAACTATAAAGCGCACACCATTGGGTGAGTTGTTTATGGTTGTGGTTGTTGATGAAGGTAGCAATCCAGAAGCAAAATTCACGACTAGTAAGATAGCGGGATTTGACTTTGGTTTGCGTACATTTCTCACTTGCTCAGATGAAACTGAAATTGAGTCTCCCCAATTCCTCAAGCAATCGCTGAAAATAGTCAAGAGTGCAAGTCGTCGCCATTCCAAAAAACTAAAGGGGTCATCCAATCGTGAACGAGCAAGAAAGAATCTAGTACGCAAGTATGAGGACATTTCTAACCGTAGACGGGATTGGTTTTGGAAATTAGCCCATGAATTAACTGACAAGTTTGATATTCTCTGCTTTGAAACCCTAAATCTCAAGGGGATGCAACGTCTTTGGGGTAGAAAAATATCAGACTTAGCTTTTGGTGAGTTTCTACAAATATTAGAATGGGTTGCTAAGAAGAAAAAAAAATTGGTTGTGTTTATCGACCAATGGTATCCCAGCAGTAAGACTTGTTCTCATTGTGGACACGTTCTAGAAAAACTAGACTTGTCGGTGAGAGAGTGGCGTTGCCAGGAGTGTCAATCGGTTAATGGAAGAGACAAAAACGCCGCTAAAAACATTCAAGCAGTCGGGGCATCGACTGTTAGCTTAGGTAATGTCAGACAGGCTACGCCTGCAATTGCTGTTTGAAGCTAGAATCCCTGCCCTTATAGGGCTGGGAGTATGTCAA
>JAHCSU010000604.1 GCA_023522315.1 Nostoc sp. CCCryo 231-06 | reverse complement strand
ATATTCGTCAGATTTGATCAAAAGAGGATTGGACTTAGCCAACAAAAGCCAATTTATTAATGATGAAGTCGCTTACTACTTACGAGGTCTTGATCGTGCTGAGTTAGGAGATTACCAAGGCGCAGTTGAGGATTATACTCAAGTATTACGAATTAATCCTCTTGGGTTTTGGCAGGCTTACTACTTACGAGGTCTTGCTCGCGCTGAGTTAGAAGATTACCAAGGCGCAATTGAGGATTTCACCCAATACCTTGATTTTGATCGTACCCATACATCAAGTTACTACAACCGAGGTAATGCTCGTTACAAATTAGAAGAATATCAAGGTGCAATAGATGACTATACCCAATCAATACAATTTCCTTATTCAGCAACTGGTGTATGGGGTCAAAGCGATGATGAAAACGACGCTTACATTAACCGAGGTAATGCTCGTGCTGCATTAGGAGAATACCAAGGTGCAATAGATGACTATACCCAATCAATACAAATTGGACTTAACAATATTGAAGCATACAAGAGACGCAGTATGGCTCTCTCTGCTTTGGGAGACTACCAAGGAGCGGTAGACGACTTACGGAGAGCCACAAACCAAAGACACTAAAGCGGATATCGAAGTCTAGGTCTATGTCAAATAGTTGTTATAGACCTAGGAAAATCTTGTCAAAAAGTTACGCCCGATCGCTAAAAAGATACTCCTCTGCTCTTAACTTAAGGCGATCGCACTCTAAAATCAAATTATCA
>JAHCSU010000603.1 GCA_023522315.1 Nostoc sp. CCCryo 231-06 | reverse complement strand
ACTACCGTTGTAGGTTAGCAGTCCTGCGTATTCAGCGCTGCGGATGAATACATCGCTCATGGATTTAATTCCTCAATTTTCTTGCAAGAGTCATTAGTTGCGATGCACCTAAGGTGCATCTCTCTTAGCTACCAACTGAAGTTACAGAGTTCCGGATTCTGTCCTAGAATTTTGGCAAGCGCCCTTGCGCTCCGCGGACTTAAAGTATCTGGCGTTCCAGAGTCTAGGTTTATACGGCACTTCCGGCGGCTATGAGGTACATCCTCAAAGCTGAAAGCTATGATAGGAAAGGGGCAAGAGGAAAACTGTATTGCATAATAGCCGGAAGCGCTGTATAGGACTAGTTAATTGACCCTTGACTATGGACAACCTCTACGAAAAAAATATGACACTTGCGTAAGTCCTAAAATTATTCTTTCTTTTGCCTTTTAACTTTTGCTTTGTTCGGTGAAATTTCTCAATGAGATTTTATACAGGAAATAAATATAAATGCCAGTGAATAATTAACCATCAACTTGATGGTGTCTACAAGAATTGAGTTATTGTCTAGGAAAATAGACGCGATCGCAGTAAAATTACCAATGGTGTCGTTACTAATAAAAAAACAAGCAGCTCATTAGAAATAACTTTCATTTGATCAACGTTAATGGAGATGTTATGGAACCTGCTCTACCCCTTGCTGGCTTAAACATCCTCGTAGTTGATGATGATGATGATAGCCGCTTTTACATTACTACCGTGTTGGAAGCTGATGGAGCCACCGTCATGGCAGTTGCATCGGCAGCGGTAGCATTGAAAGTATTACCTGAGTTGCAACCAGAAGTTTTGATTTGTGATATTGCTATGCCTGGTGAAGATGGCTACACTCTCATCCGCAAGATCCGGGCGCTGAAGTCTGATATTTGGGGAAAACTACCCGCTATAGCTTTAACTGCCTATGGCGATAGCGAGTATCGTAGCCGGGCCCTGGAAGCGGGCTTTCAGTCTCATGTGGCTAAACCAGTTGACCCAGGAGAACTAGTTGCGATCGTCGCTAATTTGGTTGCTTCTTATAAAAGTTAATGCAAAGATGCAGTCATTAGTCATCAGACATCTCCGAAAAAGAAGATAAAAGTCTTGTGCAGTCAGGGTCGATACCTCATTTCTGGAGATGTCTATTGGTTATTTCCCCCCTACTCCCCACTCTCCACTCCCTCATCCCTTCGTTTCAAAACTAATTTGCTCAGACTTATAGGCTGGTGGCTCGACGTGAATTAAAATCCTGACTGGACGAAACCGTTCTTCTAATCGGCTTTCTACTTCTTCGGTGATGTGGTGAGCGGTTTCTACGTCTGGTGCATCTACGATTAAATGCATTTCGATGAAGACTTGACGACCAAGAACACCGCGAGAGGCAATATCATGACAGTTAATTACACCTGGAATAGAAGTAGCGCTCGCATGAATTGCTTCTGGTGCGATCGCCATTTGATCTACAAGCCAAGGCAAATTCTCTTTTAAAACTGACCAACCACTCCAAAATACCAACAGAGCGACAGGAAAAGATAACACCAAATCCATCCATTGATAACCTAGCCAAACTCCGATCAAGCCAGCGATTACAGAGATTGTCACCCAAATGTCGCTCATCGTATGGGTTGCATCAGCGATCAGAATTGAGCTACCTACCCGCCTACCCACACTACGTTCGTAAAACGCCACAAAAATATTCACGCCCAGCACAATTAGTAATAACCACAACTGAGGTGGCGATATTCTCACAGGTTCACCACCACCTTTGAGAATTCGCTCGATTGCTCCTTGCAGAATTTCAAAACAGGCTATCCCTAAAAACGAGGCAATTCCTAAAGCTCCGACAGCTTCAAACTTACTATGTCCATAGGGATGCTCGCGATCGGGTTGTGGAGAAGAAAATTTACTTGCAATTAATCCTAAAACGTTGTTGGCGCTATCTGTCACACTATGCAAGGCATCAGCTAGCAAACTCAACGAACCAGTCCAGTAACCCACAAGTGCTTTCAATCCCATTACAAACAGGTTGAGCAGTAGGGTAATAATTAAAACCTTTCGCACTTCGGCGCGGTTATCGTAAATCATAGATAATTTATCACATCAAGTTCTATGACTTCTAATGTAAAACTTAAAACATAAATAAACACAAATGAAATGTATCAAAGTCTTACACAGTAAGAATTAAGTCTCTCTATAGACTCTATCTTTTATACTATTTTGTTGAGATTCTTTATAGCTAACAACAGCTACAAGCTTTATAGGTATTAGTAATACCTTTACAGATAAGAGCAGATTTTTAGCATTAATGCTAGAAATATTTTAATTAATTTTGTTATTCATACATCCACTAAGTCCAGACCGAATTGTAGTCAAAAAAATGATTACGACCATCAGTAAGCTGTACTTACTCAGGATAAATAATGAGCTAAACAAGTTTTATTTACTACCTTTAACCAACAGCAAAGTCAAAAAAAATTTACAGGTTTAGTCCGATTATGCAAATCTGTCTGGCGACAATACCAGCGCCAAGCTGGGGCGCATCCTCAAAAAAGTAGGCTTCGCCGTCATCGATCTCGGCGGCTTCGTCTCTTCTTCCGGTAATATTAGTACTTATCAAGAAGTCTTAATCAAAAAGATATGTCTTCAATTCCTCTAACATTGAACCTAATTGAAGGTTCTGTCTCCTTCAGTTTTTCATCCCAAGCAGCCCAAGAATTAAAAGCAGCAACAGATCAATTGATGGAGCGCCTGAAAGCTGTCGCCACTAAACCCACTCCTGGCGGCGGTAAACTAACTCCCCAGCCTCCCCTGGAATATCGTTATATGGGTGAAGTATTTTTAGAAATTTTCTGTAATCCTAATATCTGGCCAACACCCTTCGCAGCCAAAGTTTTGCTGACTGTCCGCAACGTCAACATCCGCTTGACTACTGAAGCTGAACTTACTCGCATCATTGAAGATATTAATAATTACTTAGAGCAAGTAGGCTAATAGTTAATGTGATTTTTCTGTGCTTTTCGAGATTTTAAAAAAAATACCATGCAAATTTTGGATTTTGCGAAAATTTAGCCAGTTGCTTGCGGAGTTTCTCTCTGTTGTCGCAACTGGTTACGGTTAGCCCGACTTAGCAAACTTTTCAAGACGGATTTTGGCATTGAACAGCAAGCAGACTATCGCTTCCCTGAAGTAAGCGATGCAATGAATTACGAGTCCAAAGTGAAGTTCCTACACTTACCTATTAGATAAATGTAGGAACGTCACAGAATCTACCTACTACACTCAAGCTCTAGCACCAGATATACAGAACAAATGGTTCTGATGCCTTCTTTCACTTGAAAATTTGTATAAATTCAGACTCAAATCATTCTAGTACAGCTCGGCGGAAATAAACTTACCATTTCCTTACAGCCAGAAAGCCCAAAACTAAAGCCTTTGACTTTTGACTTCCGCCTTGCGGTACTAGGTTAATGAAAAACGCAAGATTCTATATGGGGCAATGCTCATCAAAAACCAGAGATTATCCCCCAGATTGGGCGTAGGATCGTTGATTGTGACATCCACATATCGAAAATGAACCTCCAATCCCAAATTTGAAATCAAACATTGATTAGTCGTTGTCCCACTGTTCACGACCAATTAGGTCGCCAATGCGATCGCGTAACAAAAAGTCACATTTCTCTAATTCACACTCAACGCAAACCCACTCTCTCGCTGGAATGTATTGGCAGAGGGTATATATTGGCTGTTGCCGGCTAATCATTCCCTTTTGCACCAGTCGGCGTGCTTCGTCTTGAATCAGATCGAGAGAGTAGTAATTGATAGAAGGCACCGTATTCACACTCATGGTTTTTACTCACAAATTAACACTTACGATAGTATTCCCGTTAATAGTTAGGAACAAACATGACAGAAATTAGACTTGTGGCTAGAATTTTGTAGTTTGCTATACGGAACTATTTTTATTTTGACGCTACATCTCCTGAAATTATCTCAAGAAATGTTAAGAAAGTCAACAAATCCTGACATTTTGGCAAAATCCGCTTTACAAAAAAAATTCCAAGTAGTTAACTTAACATGCTTCTTTAGCTGTATGACTTTTATTCAACAAGTCTGAAAGTCTTACCATTGCTGTGTTTAGGCAAGATTTGGCGGTTGGGAAGAATTTAGGCCGCGGATCGCTTACATATCAAATAATCACCTTAAAACCAGATATAGAACTGCTGGTATTTATCTAAGGGTAAACAACACAAGAATATTTGTCAGACACTAGGGTATAAAATGTTGCATAACATAACAGCTAAAATATACGACGAAAGCTTTAACACTAGCATCTGCTAACATTTTCTTAAGGAAATCCGTAATTACTTAGGTTAATTTCAGCACTCATATTAAACAGTTTTCCTGAGACAAACATCTGTAAGATGGAGGAGTAAAGGACTTCCAAATAAAAAATATGCGATCGCTATGGGAAAGGGAAAATACTAGAGTAGAGGCGAAAGCTAAGACAAACAGAAAGCGTATATATGCAACTACTGAATCCCTGAATTAGGTTATGGTTACATTAAAACAGACGTGATCTCGTCACGTCTGTAAACTGTTTGGCGGATTTGCTGAGATTAATTGTTCTGAAGTTACATTGTTGTTTTAGTTACTTATTCGGAGAATTCCTGATCATTTTGATCGGTGCTGTCTTCTACTGATACCAGATTTTCTGGGGGACGCTCATGGTTAAGTTGGTCTAGTAGTGCTAGTACCTTATTACCGCGTTCTATGGAGCGATCTTCGAGAAAAATGACTTCTGGTGTACGACGTAGCCGTATCCGCGCCCCAAGTTCGCTGCGGACGTAACCTGTGGCTGACTTCAAGCCTGCCATTGTTTCTACCTTAGCTTCATCTGTACCATAGATACTGACGTAGACTTTGGCGTGTTGGAGATCGCCAGAAACATCAACATCAGTAACACTAACCATTCCTGTACCCACACGGTCATCCTTAATGCCGTTGAGCAGCATTTGGCTAACTTCCCGTTTGATCAATTCAGCAACGCGGGAAACCCGGCGATTTGTAGCCATAAAAATTTCGCCTCCTCACAGAGGTTGTACAACAAAAATAGATGCAAGTTAAGTAGACAGTACTTAGCGCAAGCAACGCCAAGAGCAACCGTCTGTGGGGCACAGCCCCGATATAGCGCTAGCCTAGATTGGACTCAAGCCCAGCATTGCCCGTAGGGTGAAAGTCAGGAAGACTAGGCTGCTCACAAACAAACCCAAGATAGCGATTAAGGTGACTGGGCGCTTCAACAATGGCACTAATGGCGCAAAGGTGTTCAGAAACAGCCCTAAGACGATACTAATTAAGTACCGGGGGTAGCGAAAGACGTTATCCCAAAATCCGTCAAACATCTGAATGTAAACTGCCTTGTTATATACTTACGTTTGTTTTGATATGCTTTATCTACTCAATTGTAATCTATGCGGCTGGAAAATTAGCCAGCTAATATAAAATATACTTCGTCGGTTATATTTGCTTTATTTAGTCACAATTATTTTCAGTTAAATCGGAAGTAAATGGTAATTCAAATCCCCAAGGAAACTAGCCCGCGTCCATTTTTGAAGTGGGCAGGGGGTAAAAGTAGGTTGATACAGCAATATGTTCCTTATTTTCCCAAAAGTTATAAAAATTACTATGAGCCATTCTTAGGTGGTGGTGCTGTTTTTTTCTATCTCCAACCAACCGCAGCAATTTTAACTGATATTAATGCCGAATTAATTAACACTTATTGTTGTGTTAGAGATCATGTTGAGGAATTAATTTCTATATTGAAAGAGCATAAAATCCGACATGATAAAGATTATTACTATAGTGTCAGAAATAACTCTGGTGGTACAGATTTAGAACAAGCTGCTCGTTTAATCTATCTTAATAAGACTTGTTTTAATGGTCTTTATCGAGTCAACTCTCAGGGCAAATTCAATGTGCCTTTAGGGAGATATGACAATCCCAATATTTGTTCTGAGGTTTTACTAAAAGCAGCATCAGAAGCGCTTTCTCATGCAGAAATTCAACAAGCAGATTTTACAGAAGTCTTGAATCATGCGACTAGCAGTGAAGACTTTGTATTTTTTGACCCGCCATACCATCCTATCAGCGATACGAGCTATTTTACTGCTTATAGCCAAAATTGT
This sequence comes from Nostoc sp. CCCryo 231-06, assembly GCA_023522315.1. GTDB lineage: Bacteria > Cyanobacteriota > Cyanobacteriia > Cyanobacteriales > Nostocaceae > Nostoc. The sequence continues at coordinate 5,563 of JAHCSU010000603.1, read as the reverse complement.
TTTAGTAAAAAAGACCAAGAAGTTTTAAGAGATACTTGTGCAGAGTTAGCAAGTCGTGGTGTCAAAGTTATGGTATGTAATTCTGATAGCGAATTTATTCAAAAAATTTATACTGATATTAATTTTGAAACTTATAAAATCAAAGCAGCCCGATCAATTAATTCAAATATAAAAAATAGAGGCATGATTTACGAATTACTAATTACATCTTTTAAAGATTTTTATTTGCCCAAGCAATGAATCTGTCTAAACTATAAACTGCTAATAAATTATGGTTATCATTAACTCTTGCTTTCAGCCATTTGCTTGCGCCTTCTCGCATACCTTCACCGCCTAAAATCACGATAGTTGGTGCAGGGTAATAGTTCTGGATGTTCATGTTCAAGTAAGGAAACTTTTCATCAACCGAACCGGGGCTTTCTTGCCATTTGCACTCGAAAATTAAACCAGATGGCATTGCAGATGAGCCAACAACATAAAAATCAACCTTCAGATCGGTATGATAAATCCCAGTTCCAATATAAACTTCTTTTCCATAACGCTTTGGTAATAAAGCAGCATTTAGTATAAATTCTTTTGGGACATAGTTCCCGACTTGGAAATAATTATACCCATTTAAGATTGCTTCTACATTTCCTTCTAAAATATTCCCAGACTTATTTGCCCTTCCGCCTTGAGTCAGAGCCATCCTCAATCCCTCTGCCAAAAGTCCTGTTTATTATAGGATTTCACAGAAGTAGTAAAAAAAGGTCAGTTGCTTAATATGAATTTTTGATTTTGACTAAACAAGGTTGGATTAATGGGGAAAAAATCTGAAGATATTGGTATTTTTGTACTAAAAAAATACAAATGTATTAATAATTTGCATCGGGAACGAGTTAGTAATTTAGATAATAGTTATTTGCGTAGGAGGGTGGGGAATTGAGGGGGGAAATTTAAACGCATAGGCGCTTCGCCTTCCCGTAGGGTAGGGGCGCGGAGGGAAGCGCAGAGGCACGCAGAGAATTTGCTACGAATTAATGAAATGTTGTAGTTGGTGTGTAAGCTAATTCGCGCTACTTGTGCCAGTGATAATGTTTTTTAGTTATTTCACTTTAGTTTCAACCTGTCTGTGCCTCAGTATGACCGTTGCGGATAGACCATGCTAGTTCTAAAAGTTGAGTCCAGCGCTTTTGTAACTGTTTGGGGGTGCATTTGATGGTTTTAGCGATCGCAACGTCATTTTCCCGTGCAGTTTTTAGCTGTAATATTTGCTGTTGCTGTTCTGTGAGTTGATTTACAAAGATTTCCCACTGCTGGGAAGATAAACCCAATTTTTGCTCTAAACCTGCGCCTAGCCATTGATGTACCAATTGCCAATGGTGTTGCTTGGCAAACTTTTCTACGTGGTACTTAAACCGTTGTTGGAGATAATCGCGCTGACGGCTGGTTAAACCGAGAATTTGGTCAATTTCTGGGGCTGAGAGGTCTTGAAGTTTCAAGCTGAGGTAGTTCATACAGTCAGATTGACCTTGAGACTCCAGGTATTTCATCAATTCAGTGATGACGCGATCGCGTTCGGACTCTTCTGATGGATCAAAATTAGTTTGGGCAATCATTTGCGATCGCAGCTGCTGCACCGCCGAGTTACGCTGGTAAGATTCCGCTTCTTCACCCTTAGCAGACTCTACCGCCATTTCAATATCCACGGTAGTTTCTTGCGGCTGACGACGAGCAAAGCCTTGGGCCCGCAAGATAATCAATTGCTGATTTGCACCACCAGGTAAATTGATCCGGCGTTTGGCATACTGCTCCGTAAAGGACATATATTCAGCTAATTGCAGCTGAGTACGCGGCGTGTGATCGTTAGGTAGTTCGTTTTCTCGGCGGAAAGCTTTGATAGCTTCGATATAAAATGCTTGTAAAAAATCTTCAATTATGCTGTAACGAGCTTCAAAGCCCAATTCAGAGCCGGATATAGTTATATGGCGGTAAACCATAGCCCCCAAATTGCTATGTAATTCCACCCGTCCTTGTTTGGAACCTAGTTGGTAGTAACGTAAGCACTTGTGCATCCGATGTCTTCCCAACGTAATCTGCCAGGATTTTATTTCCCCAGATGTTTGGATACGGGAGCTTTTATCGCAAATGCGTTCTACTTCTACGGCTATGCGGTTTGCTAAAGCTTCTACGCACTTGGGTGCTGCTTTCACTTGTGCTTGCATTTCCTGACACAGCAATTCAATCAAGGTTTCGCTGCTGCTGTCTGAAAATTCTTCAGTCGAAAGGTGGTTATCAAAAATGGGTGTAGAGTTTGGTAGATTAACGACGTTAGATTTCATGACTTTTCCAGGGAGTAGTATTGCACCGTAATTACAACGCAGACACAGTAATCAAGGCCGGCCTTGGCTTACGAATCTTTAGGCATTTATCCATCAAGGCTTGCCGCATGTAATGCTCACATCTAAAGCTCATATATAAAACTGTAGGAAATACGAGAGAGTTACAGTTATGGAAATGTGTCGGTTTTTTCACAAGCCACCATATTGACGCTGGCACACAAGTACCTGCCATTTTCTCAAAGTTGTCAAATCCCTTGCTGTACCAACTGTTGCCACCATCTTGTTATTGCATCTGTGCCCGTTGTAGACATCGCCTTAAAATATGACAATTTAAAAACTGGAGTCGCTTTTATCACAATTTCCGAAACGGAGAGGTGCGCCTGTGAAGTGTAATTTTTATACCCATGCTGCTGCTGCTTCCCAACCTAAACCCCTCCGTATAATTGCTGCTTCGTCTCCGGTCATATCCAAAATAGTAGATACTTCATAAGTAGGTTCTTCCCCAGTATCTACAATTATGTCTACCAACTTGTCCAAACGGTCAAATAGCTCTACCCGCGACTGAACAGTTTCTGGATCTATCCGAATCATGCCATTATCTGCTTCATCTGGTGGCAGATGTGCTGAAGTTGAAATAATCGGATTGCCCAAGGCTGCCAGCAACTCCAAACACACAGTATGGTTTGGTACTCTAATTCCAGTACTTTTCCGCTTGGGGCTTTGCACCAATCGCGGTACTAATTTAGTTGCTGGGAGCAAAAACGTGTATGGCCCTGGAATCAGGCGTTTCATAATTCGATAGGCTGTGTCACTTACGAAGGCATAAGTAGCCACATTTGAAAGCGAGGGACATAAAAATGTCAGTGGTTTATCATTTGCTAGCTGTTTAATTTGCCGCACTCGTTCTACCGCCGACTTGGCATTCAAATCACAACCGATCGCATAGACTGTATCAGTAGGGTAAAGCATGACTGCGCCACTAAAAAGCGCCGACTTTATTTCCTCTATTCGGCGAACTTGAGGATTATCCGGATGAACTGGGAAAATTTTTGCCATAGGACAGGGAGTGCTGAGTTAGGAGTTAGGAGTTGGGAGTTAGGAGTTAGGAGTTGGGAGTTAGTTATTTACAAATGACAAATGACTAATAACAAATTTTTTATGAATAAAATTGCTTATCTTGAATGTCCGACAGGAATTTCTGGTGATATGTGCCTGGGTGCTTTGGTAAGTTTGGGTGTTCCTGTGGAGTATTTAATTGAAAAAATCAATGGGTTGGGTATTGAACAGGAATATCAGTTAAGGGCAGAATTTGTCCAACGGAATGGTCAGCAGGCGACTAAAGTCCATGTGGATTTGGTACACGATCGCCACCACCACCACGATCACGAACACAGTCATGATCACACACGCCAATTGCCAGAAATAGAGCAGATGATTATCAAAGCGGGGTTGCCATTACGGGCAGAAGCTTGGAGTTTGGGGGTATTCCGACAGCTAGCAGTCGCAGAAGGGGCGGTGCATGGCATTTCTCCTGAAAAAGTTCATTTTCATGAGGTGGGTGCTGTAGATGCGATCGTAGATATTGTGGGTACTTGCCTGGGGTTAGATTGGTTGGGGATTGAGAGTAATGAGTCAGGATTGCCCTTACTTTACTGCTCGGCGTTCCCGACTGGTGGCGGCACTGTTCGGGCTGCACATGGTCAGATGGCAGTACCAGTACCAGCAGTATTAAAGCTTTGGGAAATGCGGGGTTGTCCAGTTTATAGCAATGGGATTGATAGAGAACTGGTGACACCAACAGGAGCTGCGATCGCTACTACTTTGGCAAGAGATTTTGGTTCACCACCTGCGATCGCTATCAAGCAGATAGGATTGGGAGCAGGAACCATAAATTTACCCATTCCCAATATTTTACGTCTTTGGGTGGGTGAAAGCGCAAGTTTACAGTCAAATTTCAGTGACTCTGAAGATAGTAGCTCAAATTTAGAAACGATATCAGTACTAGAAACTCAAGTTGATGATTTAAATCCGCAAGCGATCGGCTATGTGTTTGAGGCGTTGTTTGCGGCTGGTGCGGTAGATGTTTTTACCCAGGCGATCGCCATGAAAAAGTCCCGTCCAGGGATTTTGCTGACTGTGATTTGTCATCCAGAAAATTTACTCAGTTGTGAAGCGGTTATATTCCGCGAAACTACAACTTTGGGTATTCGGCGAACAACTCAGCAACGCGCCATTTTACAACGGGAAATTCAACAAGTGGAAATTGAATATGGTCTAGTGCGCGTCAAGATAGCATGGAAAGGGCAATCACCAGAAAAAGTTATTGCAAATGTGCAGCCAGAATATGAAGATTGTGCAGACTTAGCTCGAAAACATAATATTCCCTGGCGCGAAATTCAACGGCTGGCGCTACAGCGTTGGTATTTAGCCAATGGCTGATACAGATTCCTTGTTCCTCGTTAGATACTGGGAATGCCATTTTAAAGGCTTTGTCGTTAACCACATTTTTGTAACAGTCAAAGTGTCGCGCTCACCCGATACGGTTCGGATAAGCAGGGGAGGCAGGGGAGGAAAAAGAGTTATTGTTCAGTAGTTCTTCTCTCCCCCTGCAACGCCAGCCTGCCTCAACCAAGAAATTTCTTGAACCGTATTGCACGCTTACCCGATATCCCGCCCAGAACTTAAGTTCTGGGCTGATAGCTAAAGTCCACTCAAGTGGACTGAAATTTTCCCTTTTACATTAGAACTTACGCACACTCTATGAATGATTCTTTTCTCTACAAGAGGCTGCGCGTTGGCGGAAGCCGACGCACCAGAAGGCGGTTCGATAAATTAAGCTTTTTAGCAATTATTGCGTAAATCCTGTAGATGAAAATTTTTTATTTAGTCCTCTTGAGAGGACTTTAGCTATTAGCCTTGGAATTTATTCCGAGGCGGGAATTGTAACGAAGCCAAGATTAAAAAAATGTTGGCAATGACAAGTCTAAAGCCTTCGCCTCGCCTCGCACATCAACCAATCTTAAAGTGTTTCGGCTTTATAAGCGTGCCTTCAATTTTCATACTTTGGGCAACGAAAAACTTTATCCCCAATCCAAATTGGAATATTCAGGAGCGAGAAAATTTATACCTTAATAGTCATTGTCAGCCACACAAATGCCTTTACATTTAATACCGTTCGTAGCGGTGCGCTGACAATGAGAACATAGAACTTTTTCGTTTTCTGTTTCTTGATTTATCTTTAA